>JBPBQE010000312.1:0-6192 GCA_050954595.1 Janthinobacterium lividum
CGTCGATCTGCTTGGCCAGGCTCTCCTGCGAGCGACGCAGCGTGTTGGATTGCTCGTCCAACTGGCCCCGCAGGCGACGCACCTGTTCCTCGAGCGTCTGCACCCGATCCAGCAACTGTGCTTCCAGGCCCGATCCCCCGCCACCGCCGTTCGGGGCGGCATAGGACGGGCCACCGGAACCGCGCTGCTGCATCGACTGCATGTCGCGCCGGAGTTCGAGGATCTGGTTCTGCAACATGATCCCCTCGCGGGAATCCATCTGTGCCCGCGCTGGCACCGCCAGCGCGCACAACAGACCCAGCCCGAGGACGGACCTTAGGACGCGCATCGGCCGTCGATTACTGGACGGAGGTGATCGCGTTCCGATCCTGCGAGTAGGCCTGCTCGTCAGATCCGGTCGCGGCCGGGCGCTCTTTGCCGTAGCTGATCGTGTTGATGCGGGCGCTGCTCACGCCTTGTGCGACGAGGTAATCGCGCGCCGCATTGGCCCGACGCTGACCCAGGGCCAAGTTATACTCTTCCGTGCCGCGCTCGTCCGTGTTGCCAGCCATCTGGATGCTGACCTGCGGATAACGCTGCAGCCACTGCACCTGCCGGTCCAGCGTCGCACGGGCATCGCTGCTCAGCTGGGTCTGGTCATAGGCGAAGAACACGCGGTCACCGACATTGGCCACGAGATCCTGCTGGCTGCCGGGGATGGCGCCGCCGTTGCTGGATGCGCTGGCACCGCCACCGCCGGACGCGCCGCCAGTGCTGGCACCGCCGGTGGTGTTGTCCGAGCAGGCGCCGAGGAGGGCGAGCGCCGCGAGGAAGCCGATAGCTTTGTAATTCATCGATACCGATCCAATACGTCGTGTCGCGCGATACGCCGGCCTCGCCGCATGGTCAAGCGAGCAGCGGCGATCGCCGCCGGGTCAAGCGAGCAATGGCGACCAAGCCGGGGCCGAGGCGTCGGTGGAGGTGGGCACGACGCGCTCATTGAAGCCGGTAATGTCGATCGAGACGAGCCGCGCTCCGCCGCCCCCCTGCCCGGCCCGGTAGAACATCAGCACGCGGCCGTTGGGGCAGAAGGTCGGGCCCTCGACGTCGAAGCTTTCCGACAGGATGCGCTCACCGGAGCCGTCCGGCCGCATGACGCCGATCGCGAACCCGCCGGAGCCGAGGCGGGTAAAGGCGATCAAGTCGCCGCGTGGCGACCAGACCGGGGTCGCATAACGGCCCTTGCCGTAGGAGATGCGGCGCGCGCTGCCGCCGCCGGCGCCCATGACGTAGAGCTGCTGGTCGCCGCCGCGATCCGAGTTGAACACGATCTGACTACCGTCCGGGCTGTAGCACGGGCTGGTGTCGATGGAGCCGGAACTGGTCAGCGTCCGCCGACCGCCACCGGCAACGCCGACCGTGATGATGTCTGACCCGGAACCGCGGGACACCGACATGACGATGCTGTTGCCATCCGGGGCATAGCGCGGGGCGAAGGTCATGCCGTCAAAATCGCCGAGCACGGTCTGCCGTGCCGAGCCAAGGTCGAAGGTCCAGACGCGGGGGCGATTGTTGTAGTACGACATGTAGACGATCTGATCGCGCGTTGGGTGAAAGCGCGGAGTAAGCACCAGCCAGCTGCCATCGGTGAGGAAGCGGTTGTTCTCGCTGTCCTGGTCCATGATCGCCAAGCGCTTGATCCGCTTCTGGCGTGGCCCGGTATTCGAGACGTAAACGATGCGGGTGTCGAAATAGCCCTTCTCGCCGAGAAGCCGCTCGTAGATCACGTCGGCGATGATGTGCGCGATGCGGCGCCAGTTGGTCGACGTGGTGGTGTAGGCGGTGCCCTGGATCTGCTGACCGGGCAGAACGTCCCACAGGCGGAACTCGACGCGGACGTTGCTGCCGCCGCCTTCGACCTTGCCGGTGACCAGAGTCTGAGCGCCGACGGCCTTCCAGTTTTGGAAGTTCGGCGCGTCGCCGGCGTCGTTGGCGCCGATCTGCGCGGCATTACCGATGGGGCGGAACAGGCCAGAACGGGCGAGATCGTTGCTGATCACCTCGGCCATCTGCGCGCCGAGCGCGGTTCCGGCCAGCGCCGGGATGGCGATCGGGATTGGCGCGGTGCGGGCGCGATCGACCGTGATCGCCGTGTCGGCGCCTTGGGCCAGGCCACGCTGGGTGCCGAGCAACGGGACAGCAGCGATGCCGGCGCCAAGGAGCGCCGAACGGCGGCCGATCATGGTGAGGGTGTCGGTCATACAAAACTCCGGTCGTCAGAAGCGCGAAGGCGCAAATGGCCCAAGCCGCCGGCAAAAGCTATCGCGGCGGGGCTCATGGTTTGAAATTAATCTCGAACGTATGTGTCTGGCCGAGAAGCGTTTTCGGCAGCGGGATCGGGTTGCACTGCGCATCCAGCGCAGCCCGGCGCGCCCGCTCGGCGAATGCCAATCCACCGGGCCCCTGACCCGACGTGAGGATCTTCACGTCGCGCACGTTGCCGGCCGCATCGGTGGTGACCGACAGCACGGCCGACATCTTGTCCGCATCGCGGGCGCCGGCATCGCGGGTCCAGCACTCGCGGATGCGGTCGCCGATCGCGCCACGTTCGCTGCCGGACAACTTGGCGTTATCCACGCCGTTCGGGCTGCCGCCGCCGGGTGCGCCGCCGCGGGTCGGGTTGGCTGGGCGGGACGGTGCCTGGCTCTGCCGCTGCAGGGAGCGTAGCCGCTCCAAGGTCGCTTCGAGCGTCTTGCTGTCGTCGGCGGTGTTCTTGGTCGGGTTCTGCTGGCTCGTGGTGCTGGTCGTGCGCTGCGTCGGGGTCGGACGCTCCGGCGCAGGCCGGGCTGCGGGCGGACGCACGTCAGGCTTCGGTGCCGCCGGAGCGGCCTGCGGCGTTGGCTTGGCGGGTGTCGGCGTGGGCGCCGGCGCGGGCGGCGGTGGCACCGGCGGCACGGGGAGCGGTGTCTCCGGTGCCAGGATCGGCGCAGGTGCGGTCGTCACCGGCGCCGAGGGGGCGGGAGTCGGCGCGGGCGGCGGCGGGATCGGGGGTGACGGCACCGGCAACGCCTGCGGCGCCGGAGGCGGCGGCAAGGGCGGTGGCGGTGGCGGCGCGGGCGTCTCGGTCGGTGTCGGCTTCGGCGGCTCGACCGACGGCAGGTCCGGCGTCGATACCTCGGCCGGCGACGGTGACGGCATCGGCGCTTGTTTCTGCGCGCGCTGGACCTCGCCGGGATCGGTGGCGAACTCCATCGTCACGGACTGCTCCTCCGGCGTCGGTGTCACCGTCGGCTTCAGCGTCACCAAGAGCGCGAGCAGCAACGCAACGTGAAGCGCGGCCGAGATGGCGCCGGTGCGGCGGAGGTCAACGATCATCGCACGGGCATCGCGTGGCGCAGTCAGCGTCCCCGCGGACGCGCGGCGGGGGCTTGCGGGGTGGCAGCAGGAGCCGCAGCGGTCGGCGGCGTCCCTGTCGTCGCCGGAGCGGCTGCGGCACCAGCTGCTTGCGGTGCGGGGCCGCCGGCCTGCTCGGCCAGCAGCGCGACCTTGGTGAAGCCGCCCTGGGTGATGGTCGCCATCACCTCCATGATCTTGCCGTAGCTGACCGACTTGTCGCCGCGCACGAAGATGCGGCGGTCGAGCTTGTTGTCAGCGATGGCGGCGAGCTTGGTGGCCAGATCCGTCAACGGCAGCTCGTTCTCCTGCAGGAAGATCTTGCCTTCGGCGTTGATGCTGACGGTGAGCGGCTCGCTATCCTGGTTGACCGGGTTGGCGCTGGCCTTGGGCAGATCGACGTTGACGCCGGACGTCATCAGCGGCGCGGCGACCATGAACACGATCAACAATACCAGCATCACGTCCACCAGCGGCGTGACGTTGATCTCGGCGAGTGGACGGTAACGGCCCCGACGACCGCGCCCCTGCATCGGACCCATGGTTCAGGCCTTCTCTTCGGACTGGCGGGACAGGATGGCGCCGAACTCGGTGCCGAAGCCCTCGAGCCGGGAGGCAAACCGCGACAGGTCGGTGCTCAGCTTGTTGTAGGCCAGCACGGCCGGGATTGCCGCGACGAGACCGATCGCGGTGGCGAACAAGGCCTCGGCAATGCCGGGTGCGACGACCGACAGGTTGGTGTTGCGGCTGGACGCGATGGCCGAGAACGACCGCATGATGCCCCACACGGTGCCGAACAGGCCGACGAACGGCGCCACCGACCCTACGGATGCCAGGAACACCATCCACCGCTCCATCCGGTCCATCTCGCGGGTCACAGTGACGATGACGGCGCGGTCGATCCGCTCGCGGACGCCGCCGCGGCTGAGGTCGATACCGGCGGTCTGCGAGCTGCGTTTCCACTCGCCCATCGCGGCGCCGAACACGGCGGCGATTGGGTGACGTGGCCGCAGGCCCTCAACTTCGTACAGCTCGTCCAGGCTACCGCCGGACCAGAACCGATCCTCGAACAAACTCGCGTCGCGGTTGGCGCGACGCAAGGACGTCACCTTCTCGAACACGATCGCCCAGACCCAGATACTCGCCGCCAGCAGAAGCAGGATGACGAACTTGACCACCAGATCGGCCTGCAGGAACAGGCCGAGGATCGAAATCTCACCGCCGCCGGCGCCCGCCAGTGTCGTGGCTTGAACAGGATCCAACTCGAACTCCCAAAACTATGTCGACTTGCCGCCCGCCCCGCCGAGCGCATCCCGCCACCGCTGCGGAATTCGTGCGGGACGGCCGTCCGATGTGCGGATGCAGGCCAGGCGGACCGAAAGCTGGCCCGTCTGCTCGCCCGCCACCGTGAACCGCTGCTCGACGTCGACCGAGGCGCCTTTCAGCGACCACGGCCCGGTCTCGACAACCATTTCGGCGTCCAACCGCACGGGGCGCAAATAATCCATTTTGATGCGGCGCACCACAAAGATCAGGCCAAATCGCGTGACGAGTTCGTCATGCGGGGCCCCCGCCTCGCGCAAGGCTTCGGTGCGTGCGCGCTCGGCAAACGCCAAGTAACGCGCATGATAGACGATGCCACCGGCGTCGGTATCCTCGTAATAGACCCGTAGTTTCAGTCGATACAGCACCGATGCTAGCGCTCTATGCTCGCCATCACTCCGGCTCCGACAGCAGGTCAAATTGCGGCTGCGTCCGGGGCGGCACCAAGCCCAGGTGACGCCAGCCTTCCTCGCCCAACATCCGTCCCCGACTCGTGCGCAGGATCAGGCCTTCCTGGATCAGGAACGGCTCGATGACGTCCTCCAGCGTGTCGCGTGCCTCGGCCAGCGCGGCGGCCAGGGTCTCGACGCCGACAGGGCCGCCATTATGGTGCTCGGCGATGCGCCGGAGGTAGCGCCGGTCCATCGCGTCGAGGCCACGCTTGTCGACTTCGAGCCGGGTCAGCGCCGCGTCGGCCATGGTCCGGTTGACGGGCGATTGCTGAAGCACGGCGGCGAAGTCTCTGACACGACGTAATAATCTCCCGGCGATCCGTGGCGTGCCGCGCGAACGCTTGGCGATCTCCGCCGCACCATCCGGCGCGAGGTCGAACCCGAGCTTACCGGCACCGCGGGAGACGATCTTCTCCAACTCTTCGGCAGTGTAGAACACCAGGCGTAGCGGGATGCCGAACCGATCCCGCAGCGGCGTCGCCAGAAGGCCGGCGCGGGTCGTCGCACCGACCAGCGTGAAGGGGGAAAGGTCGATGCGCACGCTACGCGCCGCCGGGCCCTCGCCGATGATGAGGTCGAGCTGGAAGTCCTCCATCGCCGGGTAGAGGATCTCCTCGATCGCCGGCTGCAGGCGATGGATCTCGTCGATGAACAGCACGTCGCGCGGCTGCAGGTTGGTGAGGATAGCCGCCAAGTCGCCGGCACGTTGGATGACCGGGCCGGACGTGGCTCGAAAGCCGACGCCGAGTTCCCGCGCGACGATCTGCGCCAACGTCGTTTTGCCGAGCCCTGGTGGACCATGAAACAACACATGATCAAGGGCTTCTGCGCGATCCTTAGCAGCTTGAATAAAGATCGCCAGGTTCTCGCGGCTGGCTTTTTGTCCAACGAAATCGGAGAGTACCTGGGGCCGAAGGGTGGCCTCGGCGGTATCTTCCTCCGTGCGCATGGCGCTGATGGGGCGATCGCTCATTTGATGGCCAGTTCGCGCAGGCTTTCACGCAAGATCACGTCCAACCCGGCTTCCTCCCCCATTGCGGCCATT
>JBPBQE010000336.1:0-6191 GCA_050954595.1 Janthinobacterium lividum
GAACGCGAAACCGACGCCGCTGATCGAGGCGCTCGGGATCAGGGTGGAGAGGATGAGCGGGGAGAGCGAGAAGAACTCGACCGCGCCGGTCCGCAGCTGCCCCAGCACGTCCTGGTCGCCGCCGAGCTGATTGTTGGAGAACACCTTCAGCATGAAGCGGCCGTCGGTCTCGGCCAGGATCTTCTCCGACGCCTGCTGCGCCCGCACGTTCATCGGATGGCTGGCCGGGGCGTTGTTGGCGTATTTGTAGGTGAACTCCGGCGTCTGCGCCCGGGCACTGCGGATGAAGGGCGCGGCGACCACCGTCGATGCGGCGGCCGAGGTCAGCAGGATGCGGCGTGAGATGGACAAGTCGTTCTCTCCCTATCAGGGTTTCTTATTGCTTGAGGCGGGCGTCAGGCGTGGACGGATTGCCCCGCAGTGGCCAGGCCGATCTGCTTCTCGCTGCGGAACAGCGCTTCCATCTCGAGGCGGAACGCGATGGCCTGCGCCGTGGTGTCGCACTCGACGTCTGACCACCGGACCGGCTGGTTGGCCGGCACGGCATGGCGGAGCTTCATGCCGTGCGCCAGGCCGATCGGCACCGCGCCGAGCGCCAGCGACGTTTCGGCTGGCACGACCTTGCCGAACACGGTGAAGCCGCCTTCGCCGTCCAGCGTATCGCCCGGATTGAGCGCGCGCTTGGAAACAGCGATCACATCGCCGCGCCAGTCGCTGGTGGCGCCGGTCGGCTCGCCGCGGGTGGCGATGCTGGCGACCGAGGTGCCGAGTTCGAGCCCGATCAGGTGATAGGGCTTGTACATCGCGGCGTAACGGCCGCTATTGTCGGTCTTGAGGCCGTATTGCTGGAAGCAGTCCTCGACATATTTCGTCGGCGCCTGGAACACGGCGTACACGCCCCAGCGCAGGTCGCGGAACACCGGGCGGCCGTCGCGCTCGATCGAGGACACCACCTCGACCGTACCGCGCCGCTTGAGGATGCCGCCATCCTCGACCGGGCGCATAACGTTGGGCAGATCGTCCACGCCGCAAGGCGGGAAGTCGAGGCCGTCATCCGGCGGCGCCAGGTCGCAGGCGTTGGATACGGCGGCCATCTCGAGCGCGGATTTCGTGCCGTCGAGGAAGGAATTGAACATCTGCGGATTGAAGTCACCGCCGGCGACCTGCTGCTCACTGAAGCCGTAATGGCCCCACACCGTGTCGGGCGTGGACTGGTGATAGACGGGTAGGTACTTAGTCCCCTTGCCGGCACAGATCACCTCGAGCCCGATGACCCGCGCCCAGTCGACCAACTCGGCGATCAAGGCGGGCTGGTCGCCCGACGCCATCGAGTAGACGATGCCCGCTTCGGCCGCGCGGCGCGCCAGCAGCGGGCCGGCCAGGGCATCGGCTTCGACGTTGACCATGATGATGTGCTTGCGATGTTCGCAGGCGGCCAGCACGTGGCGGATCCCGGCGGCCGGGCTGCCGGTGGCGTCGATGACGATGTCGATGAACGGGCTGGCGATCATCGCCAGCGTGTCGTCGGTCACGAAGGTGGTCGAGGTCTTCGCCGCCTGCTCGAGCGACCCGGCCTGAAACCGCGAGTCCGGCCAGCCGACGCGGCGCATCGACTCCTGGGCATGCGACGGCGACAGGTCGGCGACGCCGACGAGGTGGACGCCGGGCGTGCGCCAGGCCTGGGACAGGAACATGGAGCCGAACTTGCCGGCACCGATCAGGCCCACACGGGCCGGGTTGCCATTGGCCTCACGCAACTTGAGCTTCGCGTACATCGACATGATTTGCCTCCCCTCGATCGGACGCCGCTGTCGTGCGCCTGGCCGTGCATCATTGGCGAGGGTTGTATGCGGGAGATCGCCGGGCGAAAATGCGTATCGGAGCAAGCCCCATGTGCAAAAATCCCAAGATGTCGGAGTTCGATTGGAACGATCTCAGATCGTTCCTGGCGGTTGTCCGGACCGGTCGCCTCACCGTCGCCGCCGGGCAACTCGGGATCGACCACTCGACGCTCAGCCGTCGCATCACCGCGCTGGAAACCGCGCTGAAAGTCCGCTTGTTCGACCGCCTGCCCAGCGGATACGTCCTCACCGAAGCGGGGCAGGGACTCGTCGGGGAGGCCGAGAAGATCGAGACCGTCGCGCTGCGGATCTCGTCGGATTTGGAGGACGCCAAGACCGCGATGACCGGCCCGGTCCGGTTCGCCACCCCCGAGGGCTTTGGTACCTACTTCGTGGCGCACCATCTGCACGCGCTATCGGTGCAACATCCCGGCCTCACCCTCGAACTCATCGCCGACCCCAGCGTCGTGAGCCTCACCAAGCGGCAGGCGGATGTCGCGGTGACAATGGAGCGGCCCACGGACGGCCCGTTGCGGGCACAGAAGCTCACCGACTACGAATACGGGTTGTATGGCACGGCCGAGTTGCTGTCGGGGCACGATGATGCGGCGTTCGACCTCGATGCCTTCAAGCTGATCGGATACATTCCCGATCAGTTGCCAACCACCGCGCATAACTACCTCAGCAAGATCGCTGGCGCCCGAGAGGCGGACCTTAAGATCTCGAACATCGTCACCCAGATGACGGCGACGCTCGGCGGCTATGGTCTGTGCGTCCTGCCATGCTTCATGGCGGCCCAGCATACGAATCTGCGGCGTATTCTTGCAAACCGGGTCTGCTTCACCCGGTCATACTGGCTGGTCACCCATGTCGATGTGCGCGCGCCGGCGCGGGCGAAAGCGATCGTCGGCTACTTGCTCAAACTGATCAGCGAGAACCGCGACCTGTTCCTGCCATCGGTCAATCCCGGCGGCGCGGGCGCGCGTCGAGCATCCCCTCGGTGACGTTGTTTCGCCAAAGATCGGCCGGCCGCAGATAGCCGAGCGCGACGTCGGTCGATTTGTGCCGGGTCTGCCGCATCAAATCGGCCAATCCTGCGCCCCGATCGCCCGCCGCGGTCGCCAGCCCGGCGCGCAACGAATGGCCCGAGTAGCGCTCGGGGTCCAACCCGGCAGCCTCGGCCGCGGCCTTGACCAGCCGCGCGACCGCCTTGTCCGACAGCCCGAGCCCGGACAGCCGGCCGGCCTTGCTCATGCCGCAGAACAGCGGCCGGGCCGCGCACGCATTGGCGCTCGGGCAGGCCTGCATGTCTGATGCAGTTTCGCGCAACGCGAGCCAGCGCTCGAACGCATGAAGCGGACAGGCGAATGGGAAGGCCGGATTGGCCCAGATGGCGACGGACTGGCCGCGGCCGTGCTGATCCGTCTTGGAGCGGGTGACCAGCACGGTAATGCCGCGGCCAGAAACCCGCGTCACGTCGCCAACCCGGAGTGCGACCAGCTCCGACCGGCGCAACGCCGCCCCGAAGCCGAGCAGCAGCATGGCCCGGTTGCGCACGGCAAGCGGCCCCTCCGGGTTGGGCAGCGCAGCCAGCATCGCCTGCAACACGTCCGGTACGGCCGGCGCCGCCTGCCGGCCCGGGCGCACACCCCGGCTGCGCACGATACCGTCCAGGGTCATCTTGAACCGCGGCTGGCTCAGATCGAGCCCCACGCCGGCCAGCAGATGCGCGGTCCGGATCGCCGCAATGGCTACACGGATGGAGGAGACCGCAAGACCTTCATCGGCCCGGCTGACGATGTAGAGGCCGACAAGATCGGCGTCCCCGGCCAAGGGCTCGCGCCCGAGGCCCGCGCACCACTGCGAGAAATGCACCCACACGGATCGATACGTTCGCCGCGTGCCAGCGCCCCGCGCGCGGGTGGCATACTCGGCGGCCCGGTCGGTCAGAAGGCTCAGGGCCGGGTCGAGCAGAGCTGTGTCGCTCTGGGTCCGGATGACCGGTGGATCTGAGGTGCTCATGCGTCCGCATACTCGAGACGAATGGCCCTTCTCACGTCAACCCTCGGTCGATGAACTCGGCTCGACCATGTCTTGCGGTCGCACCCAGCGGTCGAAATCCTCCGGCGAGACATAGCCGAGCGCCGCCGCCGCCTCTCGGAGCGTGACATTCTCAGCCAGCGCCATCTTGCCGATCTGCACCGCCTTGTCGTAGCCGATGTGCGGGTTCAGGGCCGTGACCAGCATCAGCGAGTTGGCTAGGTGCTCGGCGATCCGAGCGTGATTGGGCTCCAGCTTGTCGACCATGTTGGCGGCGAAACTCTCGGCCGCATCGGCCAGGAGCGTCGCAGATTCCAGCACGGCATGGATGATCACCGGCTTGAACACGTTCAACTCGAGGAAGCTCTGAGCGCCGGCAACCGTCACGGTGGTGTGGTTGCCCATCACCCGGGCGCACACCATCGTCAGCGCTTCCGACTGCGTCGGGTTTGTTTTGCCCGGCATGATGGAGGAGGACAAACCGTCCGCAGGCACGATCAATTCACCGAAGCCCGACCGCGGGCCGCTGCCCAATAGACGCACGTCGTTGGCGATCTTGGTGAGCGAGACGGCCAGGACGTTGAGCTGCCCGCTGAACTCGACCAGGGCGTCGTGCGCGCCCATGCCCTCGAACTTGTTCGGGTTCGGCACGAACGGCAACCCGGTCCGTTCCGCGACGATGCGGCAGAATACGGTGTCGAAGCCTTTGGGCCGGTTCAACCCGGTGCCGACCGCGGTGCCACCCTGGGCCAGCGCCAACAAGCGCGGCAGGACGGAGCGCAAGCGCTCCTGACCGAGCTCGACCTGCCGTGCCCAAGCGCCGCAGGCTTGGCCCAGCGTCATCGGCACGGCGTCCATCATATGGGTCCGTCCAACCTTAACGATCCCGGCCCAGTCGACTGCCCGCTGGGTCAACGCCGTGTGTAGCCGTGCCAGCGCCGGTAACAGCCGCCGCTCGATGACCTCGACGGCCGCAATGTGCATGACCGTGGGAAAGTTGTCGTTGGAGGACTGGCTGCGGTTGACGTGGTCGTTCGGGTGAACGGGAACCCGGCTGCCGCGGGAATGGCCAAGCAGCTCGTTGGCCCGGTTGGCGATGACCTCGTTTGCGTTCATGTTAGTCTGCGTGCCGGAGCCGGTCTGCCAGATCGGCAGCGGGAATTCGGCATCCCGGGCGCCATCGACGATTTCCTGGGCCGCCTGACGGATCGGCTCGACCAATTCTGCCGGAAGCATTCCCAGCTCGGCGTTGGCCTCGGCGCAGGCGAGCTTATGCAGGCCCACGGCGCGGATCAGGCCTGCGGGGAAGCGTTGGTCGCCGATACGAAACAACTGCCGCGCCCGTTCAGTCTGCGGACCCCAATAACGGTCGGCGGGGATCTCGATGGTGCCGAGACTGTCGGTTTCGGTGCGGGTGTCGGTCATACTGGGCTAGGCCTTTTCGAGAAGGGCAGGACTGTTTGACCTCGCGTGAGGTGGCTCGAAGCAGTGAAACGTGCGGTCAGGTGAATGGTGTCTGAAATCTCAATCGCCGTTTCGGTGGTGCGATCTCGGGGTATTGACGGCAACGCCGGAAGTCCGCAACCGACCCTCTCAGCCAAGCGGCTTGATTCCGTCCGTAAATGGATATTAGCGGACTGATTAAACCGTCCTCAGACAATTGTGCTCGCCAGGAATGGCTGGCCGCTCGCCTATGCTGATTTCAGATTACATTGCCTTAGGAGCTTAGACATTTTATGGCACGGGGCAGCTTTATTGATGCATAAGGCCTCACGTCCTGAAAACATCGGTGCCCGAGGCCAATCCAGCCACCATCCTCCCGCCGCGGGCAGCAATGGTCGTGGCATTGGACGCGTTCTAGTCCGTAATCTCCTCCGATGAGGCTAACGAGCTAATACCAGGACTCCCTGATCGGAACCGATGTGCCCAGTCGCGTAGTCCGAGCAACATGATGGCCCAGGGCTGATCGACAAGCTTGTTCCAGGCGTCGCAGCAATGGTCGACCAGGTTTTCATAGGACGCGAACACCCGGTTTGACAGCCAGTGGTCGCGCATGAACTGCCAGACATTCTCCTGCGGGTTCAACTCCGGGCATTTTGCCGGTAGCGGAACGATCGTTATGTTCTCCGGCACGCAGAGCTTGGCCGAGAGGTGCCATCCCGCCTGGTCCACCAGCAGCGCCGCATGTTGGCCGGGCGCAACCGCCGCTGAGATTGCCTTCAGATGCAGAGACATACCATCGGTGTTGCACCAGGGCTGGCTTTGCTATCGAACTTTGGCCCGGAGTGCTGACGGATTTTGGCCCAGCTT
>JBPBQE010000381.1:0-6172 GCA_050954595.1 Janthinobacterium lividum
CGGGCCAGCAGCGCCTTGACCGCGCGCGGCAGCGTCAGGTTGAACACCGGCATGGCGCGCGGCGAATGGGCCAGCGTCTCGCCGGTGGGATCCAGCAATTCGCAGGCGAAATCTTGCGATTCCGCAATGATGAGGGAGAAGGCGGTGCGGATGATGGTGAGCCACATCTCGTCCACCACCGTCGTGAGCCGGCTCCACATGATCTCGAGCGCGATCGGGTCGGCCTCGATCGCAGCCCGGGCCTCACCGTGGCTCATGCCGGGGCGAACCAGCGCCACCGTGCTGGCGACGCCGATGGCGATGCGCAGGTTTCCGGCCGCATCGACGCGCAGGGTGTCGCCGGGCGCGACGATCGTTGTGGCTTCTCGCTCCTCCACGATGGCCGGGCCGGGGATGATGTCGCCTTCGCGAAGCGCGTAACGGTCATACACGGCGGCGGTGTGGAAGCGGTCGGCGAACCAGGCCTGGCGATCACCCTTGCGCGCCGTGCCGGTGCCGGAACCGTTGTCGACGGTCAACCCCGGGGTCGGGCCGGTGACGGAGACGCGGAAGTTCACCGCCTCGATGCGGGCCCCCTCCTCCAAGGCGGCGTAGCGCGCCGTGTAGGCCGTGGTGAAAGCGGCCACGAGCAGCGGCAGACTGTCCGCATGGAGGGCGAAGGAAGGGAGCGGCACCGCGATCTCATGCATCTGCCCGACCAGACGCATGTCCGCGCTGCGCTCGACGATCAGCTCGCTGGTGACTCCGGCCGCCGCCATCTCGGCACGCGCATCGGCTTCCAGCGCCTGCAGCACGGCTTCCAGCGCCCCGAGGTCCGACGCAGGGTCCAGCCGCACCGGCTGTGAGCGCACGCGGCTGGCAGAAAGTGGCGCGACCAGGAAGCCCAGAGCCGAAGCGGCACCGGATGCCGGCGGCACGACCAGTTCCGCCATGCCCAGGGCACGGGCGACCTCGGCAGCATGGGCCGGGCCGGCGCCGCCGAAGCCGACCATGGCGTAACGGCGGGGGTCCTTGCCGCGCTCCACCAGATAGACGCGGGCGGCGTCGGCCATGCTTTCCACCACGACCTTGTGGATGCCCCAGGCCGCCTGTTCGACGGAAAGGCCAAGCGGTTCTGCGATCGTCGCGACGGCGGCACGGGCCGCGTCCACATCCAGCGCCATGGTGCCGCCGAGGAAGAAGCCCGGATCGTAATAACCGAGCAGAAGGTTGGCGTCCGTCACCGTAGGCCTGGTGCCACCCCGCCCGTAGCAGGCCGGCCCCGGAACAGCGCCGGCAGAATGCGGCCCGACGCGCAGCAGGCCCACCCCGTCGATGGCAGCGATCGAGCCGCCGCCAGCCCCGATCTCGATCATGTCCACGGTTGCCGCCTTAATCGGCAGGCCGGAGCCCTTCTTGAACCGCTGTTCCCGCCCGGCTTCCAGCATGGGGGCGACCGCAGCGCGGCCGTCCTCGATCAGGCAGGCCTTGGCCGTGGTGCCGCCCATGTCGAAGGCCAGCAGGTCCGAATGACCGGCCCGCGCGCCCAGCAGGGCCGCCGCGAGCGCCCCTCCGGCCGGCCCCGATTCCAGCAGGCGGATCGGGAAACCGGCCGCCGCCTCCACCGACACCAAGCCGCCGGCCGAATGCATCAAGCGCAGCGCACCGGTGAAGCCCTCTGCCCGCAACGCGTGCTGCAGGCGGCGGAGGTAGGTCGTCATCAGCGGCTGCACATAGGCGTTGGCGGCGGTCGTGACGCAGCGGGCGTATTCGCCCATCTCCGCCACCACGTCGGAGGACACGGAGACCGGGATGCCCGGCAACGCTTCGGCGACGATCGCAGCGGCTTCGCGCTCGTGCCGAGGCTCGCGATAGGCGTTGAGGAAGCAGATCGCCACGGCTTCCACACCGGCCGCCGACAGGGTGCGGCAGGCGGCGCGCACCCCCTCCGCGTCCAGCTCCGTCACGACCCGGCCATCCCGGTCGATGCGCTCGGCCACCTCCAGCCGATGCCGCCGCTGCACCAGCGGGTCGGGATAGGTGAGGAACAGGTCGTAGATGTCGTAGCGCTGCTCGGTCCCGGCCTCCAGCACGTCGCGGAAGCCGGCGGTGGTCAGCAGCCCTAGCCGCGCGCCCTTGCGCTCGATGACCGCGTTGGTGACCAGGGTGGTGCCGTGCACGATCTCCGCCACGGCGCCGAAATCCGCCCCTGCCTCGGCCAGGATCTGCCGCAATCCCGCCAGCGCACCGATCGCCGGGTCCTCCGGCGTGGTGAGGCGCTTATGCAGCCGCAGGACGCCCGTTGCAGGGTCCGACAGCACGAAATCGGTGAAGGTGCCGCCGATGTCGAAGCCCAGGCGGAGGGAGGCAAGGGAAGAAGGCATGGCGTTCGTGCTCCGGCGCGGCAGCGGACCGACCGGGTGGGTTCCGCCAAGGCTCCGCACCCTGCCCGGCTGGTCCGCGCGAGGATATACGGGCTACCCCGTACAAGCCGTCATCGTGGCCGGTGCCTGCCGTCGAAACGAGCGGCCCGCGACAAGCCTGCTCAGTCGCCCGGCAGGACCGGCGCGCTCCCGATCAGCGCACGACGGATCAGGTCCGCAGGAGAGGTCGCATGCAGCTTGGCCAAGCCACGGCCACGATGAACCTCCACCGTGCGATGACTGATGCCCAGCGTGTGGCCGATCTGCTTGTTGCTGCATCCGGCAAGGGCGGCGGCAAGCACCTCCCGCTCGCGCCGGGTCAGGGAGGAGGCACGATCCAGCAGCGCGTCGAGCGCCAGGCCGGTCGGGGTCGCGGCTTCGGTTGGGCGCAGATCGCCCAAATTGACGAGATTAGCGAGATGCATCCGCAGCGCGGCGGCGATGATGCGTCGGGCTGTCACCACAGGCTTGCGAGACGCGGCCGACACGCTTTCGGCCATCTGCTCCGTGTAGCCGACCGAGTGCATGAGGATCAGGTCGGCATCCGACAGCCCGGCCGTAACGTCTTCGAGCCGCTCCGTCCCCCCAGTCGCGGCGACCGCCTGGGCGTTCTGGATCAGCGTGCCATGGGCGAAACCGTTATGCTGCCGCGCCAGAGGGTAGATCAGGCCGAGCTTGCAGCTTCCCATGACCAGCGAGCCGATCCAGGCATCCACCACTTGCTGCCCATGCAGGAACGGCGTGCCGAGGCGTGTCGGCTGGAACAGCCCCGTGGTGATCAACACGATCAGGTCGAAGCCCTGGCTGTCCAACCGGTGCAGCAAGGGATCGAGATGGCGACCGATCAATCCGCCACCAACAGTGACGTAGTTGCCCCCAGCCAACCGCGTGTAGAACCTGCTCTCGTTGAGATGGATGGGCGTGGCCGACAGCGTGGCAGCCGTCACGTCGTCCAGCACCCCGAATTGCTGAACAAGGAGGTCCTCCGGCCACTGGCCCGCGAGCATCAGCAGTTCGGGCACGATGTCGTCACGGGGCGCTTGGCCGATGGTGACGAACGCGATCCGGGGCAGACGTGGCGACACGTCAGCGATGGCGGAAAGAAGGCATGGCAGGCATGGACGCTAGACTAATGCGAGACGCGCCTCCCGGTCAGTGGGGTTCCGCATTCGCGCTCCGGCGACGGGCGCGCGACGGCCGACGCAGGGTCGACCAAGTCGCGCTTAGCCCGGATCAGCCAACGACGACGTAGATCTTGCGAACGGTCTCGATGGTTTTCCAAGTCCCGACATAACCGGGCTTCATGACGAAGCTGTCGCCGGTCTGGAAGATGCGCGGCTCGTGACCGTCTTCCGTCAGCTCGATCTTGCCGAACACCAGGTAGCAGAACTCGAGCTTCTCGCCCTTGATCGAGCGGTTCTCGCCCGGCGTGGCTTCCCAGACACCGGTCTTGACGGTGCCGTCCCGAGACTCATCCTGCGCCCAGGTCTTGTAGGAGGGGTCGCCGGAAACCAGCCGGTCGGGCGCGGTCTTGGAGTGCACGGGCTCGGTCGTGGGGTGCTGGTCGAGCTTGATGAGAAGCGACATCGAAAACCTTTCAGTGTTGGGTCGGCATGCCGGTGATCCGGCGTGACGGGTGGGCTGCCTACATCATCTCGGGACGACGGATCGCCGACCCGTCGCTGAAGCGAGACAGCCGGTACGGGGATGGATCGACGCAGGGAGTTGCACCGGTCGCGAGTTGGCTCGCCAACAGGCCGCTGCCCGGGCCGGTGCCAAAGCCATGGCCGCTGAATCCGGTGGCGACGGTCAGGCCGGAGAGTTTTTCCACAGTCGAAATGATCGGCACGAGGTCGGGCGAGGTGTCGATATAGGCGCCCCAGGCGCCGGCGACCTCGATCCCACGCATCGCCGGAAACTCCTTCGCGAGATTGCTGACCGCCAAATCGACCATCTTCTGGTCGGGCGCCGGATCCAGGATGCGTATCCGCTCGAATGGCGAGATCCCGTCATTGTGCCAGCTTCCGGCTGCCTCCGGACCGTTCCAGAACGAGGCGTTGAGGCGGTAACTGATCTTCTTGGCCAGCTTGGCGCGATACATCTGATAGAACCGCGTCGCGTAGCGCAGGCTCTGGGGCGCGATGTTGAGCGTGCCGTGGCCTGGAACGGCGACGGTGTATCCGCCATCGACCCGGCGCCGCATGGAGAAGCCAGGGGCAGCGAAGTTGCCGGCGGTCAGCACGTCGGCCATCGGCTTGGTCCGCATCGCCGTGGCACCGATGTTCGCGACCGGCAGATCGATGCCGTGACGGCGGGCCAGGCGCGAGGTCCACGCGCCACCTGCGGCCACCACGATCGGCGCCCGCACGAGGCCGCGCTCCGTCCAGACGCCCTGAACCGCACCGTTGGTGATCTCGAGGCCGCGCACGGCACAGTTCTGGTGCAGCGAAACCCCCAGGGCCTTGGCACCCTCGGCGATGGCCGGCACCGCCATGCTGGGTTCGGCGCGGGAGCCGGAGGGCGACCACACGCCGCCGATCCAGTTCGTCACCGTCCCCGGCGTGCGCTCCTTGGCCTGGGCAGGGGTCAGCAGGTCGCTGGAATAGCCCATCTTACCCGCCGAGCGGAGCCAAGCCTCCCACTGGGCGAGAACCGCCGGCTTATCGGTGCAGATGAGGTTGCCGGTCTGCCGAAATCCGAGGTCCCGCCCGGTTTCACGGCCCAGCGCATCCCAGCGTGCGACGCTGATGATCGCCAACTCCAGCTCGTGCAGATCGCGATTCTGCTGCCGGACCCAGCCCCAGTTCCGCCCCGACTGTTCGCCACCGACCACGCCCTTTTCGAGCAAAGCGACCGAGTGGCAGGCCTTTGCCAATTCATAGGCGGTGCAAGTGCCGATGATCCCGGCGCCGATGACGACGGCATCGACCTGACGTGGAAAGTCCGAACTGTCCTGAACAACATTAACTTGAACGGGCATCGCCGTGCTTTCAACTTCCAGGTCTAGCACTCCGGACAGTGCGCCAGCGATGAACAGGCAGCAATCGAAGACACAATAAACCTTACATTAACTTCAGACTTAACCCTCAAAAGCTCCAAACCTAATATTACTCGTTGCAGTCGGTCTATCCTTGTGCAGACTTGGCCTAGCGCCAACCGGAGATACTCATGCTGTTCGCACGATCACCGCTGTCTCGCCGCGCATTTCTGGGAACGACCGCTGCAATCGGCACCGGGCTGCTGGCCCGGCCGGCCCTCGCTGCCCCGCCGCCGCCGAAGCTGCGCACCGTGGAGGATGGCTACATCACCATCGCCATGAGCGGGACCATGCCCGTCACGGGCCTGAACGACGGCAAGTTGGAGGGCAGCGACGCATTGATGGTCCAGGCCATCGCGGAGAAGCTCGGCCTCCAGGCCAAGCCCGCTATCATGGCCTGGAGCGCCACCATTCAGGCAATCCGCTCCGGCCGCGCCGACATCATGTGCGGCGACATGGGCTGGACCAAGGCCCGTGCCGACGCGATGCTGCTGACGGATGCGATCTACTATGGCGCCAATTTCATCACCATGCGGGCGGACCATCCGTCCGGCAGCGTGATAGACCCGAATGAGCTGAAGGGTGCCGTGGTCGGCAGCATCACCGGCACCAACTACGTCGTGGATGCCAAGAAAATTCCCGGCATCAAGGACGTGATGCTCTACGACAACACGGATTCCTGCGTGCGCGACCTGGTGGCCGGGCGCACCGATTACGCCATCCTCGACAGCAT
>JBPBQE010000457.1:0-6151 GCA_050954595.1 Janthinobacterium lividum
GTTCGTCCACCGTGAAGCCGATCTGTTTCATGTTCTGCGCCAGGAGATTACCGGCGGCTGTCTGGATCGACCCAACCACTTCGAGCATGATCACCGGTTCGCCGGCGTAACTGGTCTTTGCCAGTTCGGCCTTGGCAGCGGCCAAATCGAATTTGGCCACGCTGGAGCCGGCATCGGTCGAGAGCGGCGTGTCGCACATGAAGAATGACGGGCATTCGTCGATCCGGTAGTTCGGACCGATCCCGGCCGATTGCATCATCTCGCGCTGGTCCACCAGCTTCCATAGGACGGACCGAACGGCCGGGTCGGCGAAGGGGCCGCTGGCATCGTTGAGGCGGAAATTGCCCAGGAACATGTCGAGCCCTTTCAGGCTCATCAGCTTGACGTCGCGCGTCTTCGACAGGCGGTCGAGCCAGTCGAACGGGAGGTATTGCATATAGTCGATTTCGCCGGCGGTCAGCGCGGCGACGCCCGTGGCGTCATCGGGCATGACGCGGAGCAGGACCTGGTCGACATGAACGACCTTGCCGCCGGCCATGAAATCGGCGGGCTCCTCCCGCGGGACGTAGCCGTCGAAACGGGCGAGCACCATGCTATCGCCGGGACGATACTGGTCGGCGACGAAACGGAACGGGCCGGAGCCGATCATTTCCTTGATGCGGCCGGTGCCGGCGTCGGCGATGATGCGTGCCGGCATGATGAACGGGCCGGGTGCGTTCGGCTTGCCGAGAACGGACAGCATCAGCGGGAACGGCTTGATCAGCGTGATGGTAAAGGCGTCGCGGCCATCCTCGGCCATTACCGCACCGGCGCCGAGCAACATGCGGCCGAGGCTGTCGATCGGCGCCCAGCGCTTCAATGACGCAACACAATCGGCCGACGTCACCGGAGCGCCGTCGTGGAACTTCAGGCCGTCGCGCAAGGTGAAATGCCAACGCAATTTGTCGTCCGAAACGGTGTAGGCCCCCACCATCTGCGGCTGATACGCGCCGGCGGCATCCATCGCGAACAGCACGTCCCACACATGGTAGCCGAAGGTGCGGGTGATGGCGGCAGTTGTCACGTGGGGGTCGAGGATGACGACCTCGGCTTCCAGCACCGCGATGAGTGGCCGGTCGGCTGCATAGCTCTGATGAGAGGTCGATGTAGCCGCCGCGGCGGCTCCAGCGAGCATCATCGTTCGCCTGGTGAGTCTTACGCTCGTCATGCAGGGAACTCCACGTTGCGTGGACGGATGATATATCCGATATCATTTGGAGCAACGTTTTTCGTAGCGGGAGGCAAGAAGATGGCCGATGACGATCTGCTGTTCACCACGGCGGCACGGGCCGCGGCGCTGATCAGGCAAGGCAAATTGTCGCCTCTGGAGCTGATGCAGGCCGTGCTGGCGCGGGCGCATTCCATCCAACCGCAGCTCAATCCGTTCGCCGCGCTGCTGGATGATCGTGCGCTGGCCGAGGCGAAAGCGGCGACGGAGAGTCCCCGGCCGGACCTGCCGCTGCATGGCGTGCCGATCAGCATCAAGGATCAGGTCGATGTCGGCGGCGTGCCTACCACCCACGGTTCGGCGATCCATGCCGGGGCCGTCGCGGCCGACGACGATGTCACCGTGGCCCGCCTTCGTGCGGCCGGCGCCATCGTGTTCGCCAAGACGCATTTGCCGGAGTTCGGCCACAAGGGGCTGACCGACGGTCCCAGCTTCGGTGTCACCCGCAACCCGTGGGATCCGGCCCGCACCTCCGGTGGTTCATCGGGCGGCGCGGCCGTCGCGGTCGCGTGCGGCGCCGGGCCGATGGCGGTGGGCACGGATGGCGCCGGGTCGGTCCGCATTCCGGCGGCGTGTTGCGGCCTCGTCGGGCTGAAGCCGACGCTCGGCTCGATCCCGTGGCAGCAGGCGACGGATGCGTTCGGCAATTACACCTATGCCGGACCGATGACCCGCAGCGTGACCGATGCGGCGTTGATGCGCGGCATCATGGTCGGCCCCGACCCGGCGGACCCGTGGACGCTCGGCCGGGTGGAGGCGCCGTTGTCGCCGGGGCTGGTCGGACACGACCTCAGCACACTGCGCATCGGTGTCATCGAGCGAACCGCCAATCCGCGTGTCCAGGCCGAGATGGCCGACAATGCCGCCGCCTCGATCGCGGCGCTCACCGATCTCGGCGCCTCGGCTGAGATCACGGGCACCGACATCGACTGGATCGAATTGCCGGGTCGCGTCATGTACCAGGCCGGCTTCGCCGTCAGCCTACGCGACCGGTTGCCGGCGTGGCGGGACAAGATGGACCCGACACTGCTCGCCTACATGGAGCGCGGCGACGTCTTTACGCTGGACCAATATCGGCAGGCACAATTCGCGCGCACGCGGTTGTTCCGCAGCATCCAATCGCTATTCGACAGGTTCGACGTGCTGATGATGCCGACGCTCTCGCGCACGGCCTTGCCTGCCGATTTCGACGCCGCGCATGACGAGGTCGGGATAGACGGCGAGCGCTGCGGCATCACGCGGCAGGGATGGAGCAGTTACGTCTATCCGTTCAACCTGACGGGCCACCCGGCCGTGACGATCCCGTCCGGCTTCGACGCATCCGGGCTGCCGACGGCAGTGCAGATCGTGGGGCGCTGGGGCGAGGATTTCGGCTTGCTTCGCCTGAGTGCGATCCTCGAAGTGCTCAGGCCATGGGCAGCGCACCGGCCGGGCTAGGAGCGCTGTTGAACTTTCGTCTGCTGGAAGCCTTCCACGCCGTTATGATAAGCGGCTCCGCCTCCCGTGCGGCTCCAGGTAATCGCAGCAGAACGAGCGGACCGGCGGATAGACCGTGTCAGGGATCAGCACGCAATCGCCGGGCTTGAGGAAAGTCAGCATCACCACCGTGACCCCGGCCTGGCCGGACGGCAGCTACAAAACGGCGAGCATGCCGCCATCGACGTAGATGATCTGGCCGTTGACGTAGTTCGAAGCGTCCGACGCCAGATACACGGCGGTGCCGATCAACTCGTCCGGCCGGCCCCAGCGTCTCGCCGGGGTGCGCCCTTTCACCCAGGCATCGAACTCCGGGTTGTTGACGAGCGCTTCATTCATGTCGGTCAGCATGTAGCCGGGGCCGATGGCGTTGGCCTGCAATCCGTCTCCGGCCCACTCCGCCGCCATCGCCTGGGTCAGCATTTTGATGCCACCCTTGGCAACGGTGTACGGTGCGACTGTGGCGCGGGCGAGTGCGCTGGTCAGCGAGCCGATGTTGATGATCTTGCCGCGGCCGCGCGGGATCATCCGGCGCGCGGCCTCCCGGCCGATGATGAAGGCGCTGGTCAGATTGGTCTCAATGTCCCGGCGCCAGTCCGCCGTCTCCAACTCGATCATGGGCTTACGGAACTGGATGCCGGCATTGTTGACCAGGATGTCGACCGCGATGCCCGCCTCGTCCAGCGTCGCGAACGCCGCCTTGACGGCGGCCTCGTCGGTGACGTCGAAGCGCGATTCATGCACGGTGAAGCCGGCCGCGCGCATCTCGGTAGCGGCCTTCGTCAGCCGTTCGCCATCGGAGCCGTTCAGAACGATCGCGGCGCCGGCTTGTGCTAGGCCTCCCGCCATCGCCCGGCCGAGGCCCCGGGACGAGCCGGTGATCAGGGCAGTGCGGCCGGATAGGTCGAACAACGCCATAGCTAGAGCTCCGACCGGCGCACCGTGAGGTCCGAGCGTTCGAACACGGCCGGCAGCAACTCGGTGCCGAGGCCGGGTCCTTCCATCGGCAGCACGAAGCCGTTCTCGATTACCGGCATGACGGTCACCAGTTCCTTGTACCAGCCGGTATAGAAGGCCCGCACGCTCTCCTGGATCATCGTGTTGGGCTGGCTGAACGAGGCATGGATGCCCGCGATGAAACCGACCGGACCCACGCAATCATGTGGCGCAAACGGCTTGTGGTAGGTTTCGGCCATGGCGGCGATCTTGCGACCCTCGGTGAGCCCGCCGGTCCAGCACAGATCGGCCATCACCACGCTCATCGCGTCGCGATCCAGCATGTCCTTGTATGGAAAACGGCTGCCAAGCGTCTCGCTGGCGCAGATCCATACGTCGGTCGAGCGCGCCAACTCCGCGAGTGCCTGCGGCGAGTTCATCCGGATCGGATCTTCGTACCAGGTTGGGTTATATGGCTCGAGCCAGCGGGCCAGCTTCTTGGCCATCGGCAGGTTCCACAGGCAATGGAACTCCACCATGATCTCCATCTTGTCGCCGACCGCGCGGCGGATCTTCTCAAACGGCTCGATTGCGGCCTTGAGCTGATCCGGCGTGATCGACATGCCGTCATTGTCGATGCCGGCCGGGTCGAACGGCCAGATTTTCATTGCCGTTATACCCTGCTCAAGCAGGCTCTCGGCCACCGCATCGGCCCGCGTCATGAACCCGTGGAGGTCCTCGTAAGGACCAGAGGAGTCGTCAAAATTCCACGTCGAGACCGGCTTGATGTTGTTGGACCGCACGTAACCGTAACCGGCGCAGGTGTTGTAGACCCGCTGCTTCGGCCGGCACAGGCCGCCCAACATCTGGTGCACCGGCTGCCCGCACACCTTGCCGAACACATCCCACAGCGCGATGTCCACTGCCGAGGCAGCACGATATTCTACACCGGTGCTGGATTGCGCCATAGGCAGGTTCAGCATCTCGCGATGCAGCGCCTCGATGTGCAGCGGGTTCTTCCCCAGCAGACGGCTGGCCAAGGTCGCGTGCAGATGGGACCCGACCGCTCCTGCCCCATAGAATGTCTCGCCCAAGCCGATCACGCCCGCATCGGTATGCACCCGCACCCACAGCACGTTGGCGAATTCTTCGGTACGTAACGTCTCGATCGCGGTGATCTTCACCGACGGCCTCCATGGCAATTTAAATGCGTGTTGAACGGATGGAAACTCTCACGAGCCCGGCGGCCGAAGCGCGCCGGGCCGTGAAGGAGCGGTTCAGGTATCCGAATCGTAGCCGTAGATTTCGGGCAGGATGAACACCGCCGCAAGCAGCCCGACCAGCGGGAAGATCGCGACCATCAGCGTCGCCGTTGCCTGCCCGACCGCCGTGAACAATGACGGGAACAGGAAGATCGCCAGGAACGACGGTAGCTTGACGAACATGTAGGCAAACCCGCTGGCGGTGCCGCGATACTCCGGCTTGGCGACCACGGTCGGGATCGTCATGCAGTTCGACGCATCCCAGTAATGGCCCCACAGCATCGCCGCGGCCGCGAACGGCAGCAGCCAGTTGATCCCGGCATACAGCGCCCCTGCTGCTACGATCAGCGCCACCAGAACGATCGAGAACCCGGCGATCGCGATCCCGCGTTGCCCGATCCGCGGCGTGATCATCGGCCCAACCCAGCCGGACACCGCTGCCAGCGTGAACAGCGCCATCAACACCAGGTTGTTGCCCAGCAACGACGACACGCCGACCAGCAGGAAGATGACCGGCAAGTAGAACGCGAAGGTCGAGAACTCGGCACCCTGGCAGAAGCACGCGATGTAGCCGTACAGCGTCGCGCGCCACCGGATCGGGTCCTTCTTGAGGTCGGCCAGGAAGGCGCTCGGCTTCGGCTTCTGGATTACGATATCCTGGTCGGGCAACATCTCCAGCCCGTCCGAATACATCGACATCGCGACCTGCTTGGCCTCGCGGAACCGCCCATGACGGATCAGCCACACCGCCGTCTCCGGCAGGTCATGCCGCATGAGGAGAATGACCAGCGCCGGCACCGCGCCCAATCCGAGCGTGACACGCCACAGCAGCTCATGATCCATGTTGATGGCGATGAAGACCGAGATTACTGCCAGGGTCATGACCTCGCCGACGGCGAACATGAACTGCCAGCGGTTGCCCATCACCTCGCGCTCGCCTTTCGGCATCGACTCCATGATGTAGGTGTAGCCGTTGGAGATATCGCTCCCGAGCGGGATGCCGAGCAGGAACCGCACCACCACCAGCAACCCGATGCTGGTTACGAACGCCTGCGCAACCGCGAGCACGATAAACAGGATCATCGTGGTCAGGAACATGATCCGGCGGCCGACTTTGTCCGACAGCCAGCCTCCCAGCAACGCCCCGATCAGCGCGCCGCCCTGCGTGCCCGCCGCAGCCAGTCCCAGCATGAGCGGGTCCGGATGGTAT
>JBPBQE010000470.1:0-6134 GCA_050954595.1 Janthinobacterium lividum
ATCACGGGGGATTGCCGCCCTGTGCGGTGCCTGCAGGCTTCAGCGCCGTGCTGCGGCCTTACCAGCAGCAAGGGCTGGTACTGGCTACAGTTCCTGCGCAGCGCCGGCTTGGGCGGCGTGCTGGCCGACGACATGGGGCTGGGCAAGACCGTGCAGGCGCTGGCGCACCTTGTCGTGGAACAAGCCCAAGGAAGGGCCGAGGCACCCTCATTGGTGATCTGCCCGACCAGCCTGGTAACGAACTGGCAGGCGGAGGCCCAGCGCTTTGCGCCGAGCCTGCGCTGCCTGGTGCTGCACGGCGCCGACCGGGCCAGCCGGTTCGAGGCGATCGGCACCCACGACGTGGTCATCACAACCTACCCGTTGCTGGCGCGCGACCACGCCGTGCTGCTGGCGCGGGAGTGGCATATCGTGGTGCTGGACGAGGCGCAGACGATTAAGAACCCGCAGGCCACCATTTCCAAGCTGACCCGCGCGCTGCAGGCCAAGCAACGTCTCTGCCTGTCCGGCACTCCATTGGAGAACCACCTGGGCGAGCTGTGGTCGATGTTCGACTTTGTAATGCCGGGCTTTCTCGGGGATCGGCGGCACTTCGGCTCGCGATACCGCGGGCCGATCGAGAAAGGCGGCGACCGCGAGCGCCAGACTCTGCTCGCACGCCGGATCGCACCCTTCCTGCTGCGGCGGACCAAGGAGCAGGTGGCGCCTGAGCTACCGGAAAAGACCGAGATCAGCGAGACCGTGACGATGAGCGAGGCGCAGCGCGCCCTCTACGAGGGCATTCGCCTGGCCATGCATGCCAAGGTCCGCGCCGCCGTCGCCCGACGCGGTGTGGCGGGCTCAGGTATCGTGATCCTGGATGCCCTGTTGAAGCTGCGCCAAGCCTGCTGTGACCCGCGCCTGCTAAAGCTCTCAGCCGCCAAGACTGCGAAAGCAAAGTCGGCAAAGCTTGAACGGCTGTTCGAACTGCTGCTCCCTCTGCTGGAAGAAGGACGACGTGTGCTGCTGTTCTCGCAGTTCACCTCCATGCTGGCCCTCATCGAGGCCGAACTGGTGCGGCTATCGCTGCCATACGTGCTGCTGACCGGCGACACCCAAAACCGCACCGATCCCGTGCGT
Organism: Janthinobacterium lividum; assembly: GCA_050954595.1. Taxonomy (GTDB): domain Bacteria; phylum Pseudomonadota; class Alphaproteobacteria; order Acetobacterales; family Acetobacteraceae; genus JAVVHH01. The sequence continues at coordinate 1,120 of JBPBQE010000470.1, forward strand.
CGGTTCCAGTCGGGCGCGGTGCCGTTGTTCCTGATCAGTCTCAAGGCGGGCGGCGTCGGGCTGAACCTGACGGCGGCGGACACGGTCATCCACTATGATCCTTGGTGGAATCCCGCTGTCGAAAACCAAGCCACCGACCGTGCGCACCGCATCGGCCAAAATAAGCCGGTGTTCGTGCACCGCTTGATCACTGCTGAGACGGTTGAAGAGAAGATGCAGGTTTTGAAAGGGCGCAAACAGGCGTTGGCCGATGGCATACTGGGCGTTGGTGATGGGACGACGCTGGCGTTGACCGAAGGAGATCTCGAAATGCTGTTTGGGCCGTAAAGGCTGAATGTCCGCAATGCGCTCATCTCGGACGTTCAAGCGCTCGGGCCACGTTCCGGAAAGCGGACAGTGCCTAACCAGATGCAGCGACACGGACAGTACGTCGTCATAACGTCGGCCACCCGATCTCCTGCCGCCATCCCGCGGTTCAGGAGATCAACATGCAGCCATCTAAACCAAAGCCTGTATCCCCGACCGCCCCGCCCGTGGTGCCATGGAACAAGGGTGCCTTTGTTGGTCCCAAGCCGCCTCTTAAACCCAAGCAGGTCTGGTCCATTCGACTCACCCTTCACCGCGAAGCCCGCATCCGCGACTTGGCGCTGTTTGACCTCGCCATGGACAGCAAGCTCCGAGGCTGTGACCTTGTGCAGCTGCGCATCGGCCAATTCGTCATCAACGCCGCGGCCCGGCACCGTGCAACTATCGTGCAGCAGAAGACCCGGAAGCCGGTGCAGTTTGAGCTGACACAACAGACCCGAGAGAGTCTGATTGCCTGGCTCACGCATCGCGGAGGCGGGCTGCAGGATTTCGTGTTTCCCAGCCGAACGGATTCCGATGAACACATTAGCACGCGGCAGTATGCGCGATTGGTAGGCGACCGGGTCGAGAGCATCGGGCTAGGCCGCTCCGCCTACGGCACGCACAGCCTGCGCCGTACCAAGGTGGCCTTGATCTACAAGAGAACCGGTAATCTCCGCGCGGTGCAGATCCTGCTCGGTCACACCAAGCTTGAGAGCACGGTGCGCTACCTGGGCGTGGATGCTGAGGATGCTCTGACCCTTTCGGAAGCAACCGAAATTTAAGTCTGAGCTGCCACGTTCCTCATATTACGCTGGGCCGAGCTTGCCGCTCGGCTCAGCGTTTTGTAAGGTGCGGACTACTGTGGTCACGGAAAAGGCCTTATGCAGGAAATTCAGTTGCGCGATGCTAAGGCGACGCTGTCGGCCGTCGTCGATCAAGCCCGGCAGGGTGAACCGTCCATCATCACCCGACACGGTCGACCAGAAGCGGTTATTGTCAGCTTCGAGGAGTGGCAACGTTTGTCACACGTTCCCTCGTTCGGTCGGCTTCTGATGGAGGCTCAGCTGGATTCTGAAGATGTGCCCGACCGTCATGGAAGCCTTCGCGAAAACGATCTCTGACCCTTGTACCTCATCGACACCAACGTTCTCTCTGCAGCTGCGCCGACCAAAGCTGTGCCGCGGCAGGACGTTCGGGACTGGATGGATCGGAACAGCGCAGGTCTCTACCTGTCAGTGATCACGGTTGCGGAAGTAGAGCAGGGCATAGCACGCTGTCTCCGCACAAGGTCCCACGCCAAAGCCGGGCGTCTGGCAGAATGGCTGGAGACGGTGCTGCATCTGTATGCCAGTCGAATTCTGCCCGTTGATGTCTCCACCGCGCGACGGATTGGCCCCCTGGCAGACTACGCGTTAGGGCAGGGACACGCCCCGGGACTGGCAGATCTCGCGATTGCTGCGACGGCACTCCACCGAGGCTTGGTGGTGCTGACACAAAACCTCCGCCACTTCGCCCCATTGAATGTGTCAGCGCAGGATCCGTTCGAGATGCTACCCAGCAACATAGGCTTCTGACCACCGGACGAGCGGAGGCTGTGCGCTCATTTCGGACATTCAGGTTTTACATCTAGCTTCCGAAAGTGGATGCGGCAAAAGGAGAAGAAGCCTTCAAGGCCGAGCGCCAGGATGCCGGTACGCCGTTGTCATCCATGACCTGTATCAAAAGCGTCATTGCGCCGAAAGTTCTGCCCAAATAGGGAGGCTGCCATCATCGTTGCAGCACTCCAAGCCTGAACCATGCATGCCCGACTGCCGTTTTCGTGGGAGTATTCGCCTAGTCCGTGCTCGTTACTGACAAATAATTCAATCGGTGTCTTAAAATGCTCATATACTTTCTTGAGCCCATCAATCAGCAAATCCGCTTCCTTGCAAAAGCCATGTTTTCGCAATCCTTCCGCAGCAATCCCGGTGTCATGCGGCCAGATTGAACCGTTGTGATAGCTCGATGCATCAAATCGATCCGAGGCCTGGGAGAGGGTCCGCAAGCCAACATTGCGCACGAACATGTCGGCCTGCATCATTCGATCGACGATCTGCTGCTTGAGCTGCGGACAGTCGATGATGCAGTCACCACGGAAATCTGCCCAAAGAACATGACCCATCGTTGATCGGCATGCTGTCAGCTTGTTGCCCTTCCCATCGATCGCGTAGGCAAGCATGGCCTGGCCATTACTGACGATCGGATACGTCTCATTGAACACTTGCCTGAGAAGGGTTGCTCGTTCATCGAGGGTGTTCGCGAAGATAGTGTCTAATAATGTCGCAGGCAACTCCGTGCCTGTTGTGCCGAAATGATAGGACCACGCTCGTAGGGCGCTGTAGGCGTAGGCTTGAGCTTCGACGGGAGCGATTGGATATTGAGGGCGATGATTGCTGTCGTCGAAGAATGTGCTTTCTCCGCTGTCCATCCAGCTTTGCACAGCCAAACCGCCACACTTCCGGTCCGGGTGTAGCTGATAGTCGATCAAGCCATCGTTGTTGGTATCAGCATAAGCAAGCAGCCACGTAAGCGCGAGACGGACATTGATCCCGATGACGTTGAGAATGGAGTAATCGCCCGTGATCTCAATGAAGCTCGACACGAGGATGAGGTAGAGTGGCGTTGCGTCCACAGTGTCAAAAATACGCATTACGCCATCGTCGTAGACGTGCCACGGCTTGCTCGCCCCCGACTCTACCGGGTTGGTGAGGTGATCATGGTCGGCAGGGCGATATTCATGAATGCACTTGCCCGGTTCCTCGCCGCTCTCGATGTTGACACCCTGCCCCTGAAGACGCGACAGAGCGAAGATGATGCGTTGAACGATCTCGAACAGCACTGGCTCTCGCGTCTTTTCAAAAACCGTCAGCAGGGTCAGACCGGTGATTGCTGAGTCCCTGCCAAATACACAGCCGAACATTTCTGATCGGGATGACGCTAGAATACCATTCTCATCCGAGAGTGATTTGATGGCCTCAAGACCCTGTTGATACAGGTTGTTGTCATACATGGCGACAGACCCCCGACACCTCTATTCGACGAAGCCGGCGGGTGTCCTGTTCTAGATGCTAAACGTGCCATGTGAATAGTTGATTAATGCACGACCAGCTTACTCGAACGTTAGGGACCTAAATGGAGGATATGAGGATGATACGATGTCGGTAAAAACTGGTGGCTACCGCTGTTTCAATATCGACGTATGGTCTGGGTCGACGACGGTCGATCTAGTGTCTGGTAAGCCGATGTCCGGTTCTCGAACCATCGCTCTCCACACCGGACGGTTCGCTATCGGCCACTCCTTGCCGTAGAGATCGCTATTTGGCTCAGCCCGGTGAAGCCTCAACAATCAAGGTTCACGCGCAATTCGTTGAGGGGCGAAACGCAGCATCTCGCCGCGTTCCAGCATGTGCATGCTCGTTCAAGCAAAGCAGATCACCTGCTTTTGCGTGAAGCCATAAAGTGTCGCCGGATTGCTGGCCAGGATACGATGGCTGATCGCGTCATCTTTGGTCCACACAAACAAAAGATCCAGGAGCGACTGGTCGTCCGGTGGCACGTCGACGCCCACGTGTGGCCAGTTGCTGGCCCAAACCATGTGTTCGGACGCTGCTTGGATTGCAGCCTTGGCGATCGCAGACACGTCTGCATAGTCTGGGCTGCCGGTGCGCGATACTTCATAGGGAGCCGCAAGCTTTAACCAGTGCCGTCCGGTTTCGAGCAGCCGCAGCAACGCCCGCACTGCTTTGTGGTCTGGCCGGACCGGTTCCAGGAACTTGCCAATGTGGTCGATCACCACTGGGCAGGGGAGCCGCCGCAGCAAGTCATCGTAGTCCGACAGAGATCGACCATCGAGTTGTACTTGCACGTGCCAGCCTAACGGTGCGATTCGGGCCGCTAGCGCTTCAACTTCGGCCCAGGACAGTAGCGGTGTGCCGAGCATGTGGCAGCGGGCACCGCGGATCCCGCCACGATGCAAGCGGGCAAGCTCGTCCTCGGACGTGGCCGGGGTCACGATCGCGACGCCGCGGGCATCGTCCCCCAGCGCGGCCACCGCCGCCAGGGTTGTCGTGTTGTCCGTGCCATAGGCGTTCGGCTGCACGATCACCGCGCGCCGCAGCCCGAGCCGCGTCTGCACCGTGCGGTAGGCATCCAGCGTCGCTTCGGGCATGACCCGGCCCGCGCCGTCCGCCGCCAGTCCCTGGGCAGCATCATAGATATGCACGTGGCAATCACAGACCTCGTCCGGCAGGAGCGGGTGCGGCGTCATGGGCGGTTCCTCCAGGTTTCGGCGTTCACGGCACCGACGGGCACCTCGCCGCGCAGCAGGCCGCGCACTTGCTCCACCGTTTCCAGCGCCTGAGCCTCAATGGCCGGTGGGGTCAGGCCGCCGATATGCGGGGTTGCGACGACGTTGGGCAGGGCGGCGAGTCCCGGCATCGGCATCTGATCCGGGGCGCGGCCCACGTCCAGCGCCGCACCGGCCAGCCTGCCTTCGCGCAGGGCGGCCTCCAACGCCACCTCGTCCACCAGGCCGCCACGTGACACGTTGATAAAGAAGGCGTCCGGACGCATCTGCGCGAAGGCCGACGCATCCATCAGACTCTCGGTCTCGGCGCTGGCCACTGCGA
>JBPBQE010000223.1:0-6050 GCA_050954595.1 Janthinobacterium lividum
GGCGGCGGTGGCCAGGATGGTGGGCCAGTACGCCTTGGTTGGCAGGCCCAGCCGGATGGTGTCGGCGGCGTGGGCCGGTCGGATGAAGGGCATGACAGCGGCACTGCCGAGAGCCAGCCGTCGTGAGATGAGATGGGTCACGTAAACCTCCTGCGGGCTCTTTGGCGACCCTGTTATGGCTGTAAAATATATAATCTGGCTTGTCAGCGCCGAAAATGTCGCGCAGCCTGGCCCAGAACGCAAGGGCCCCGCACATGGAACCAGCCGGTCCGCAGACCCTGTCCGCTACCGTCTATGCCCGTTTGCGGCAGGATATCGTGGACGGCACGCTGGAAGCGGGCGGCAAGCTGCATATCGGCATGGTGTCCGCCCGCTACGGCGCGACCAGCACCCCGGTGCGCGAGGCCTTGAGCCAGCTTGCATCCGAGGGCTTCGTGCAGCGCCGGGAACAGCGCGGCTTCACCGTGGCCGAGGCCAGCGAGCCCGAGTTGCAGGAGCTGACGGAGACGCGCTGCTGGGTGGAGGAAGTGGCGCTACGCCAGGCGATGCTGCATCCGACCCCCGAGTGGGAGGAAGGCATCGTGGTGGCGCTCCACCGGCTATCCCGGACCAAGCGCTCCACTGATGCCGCCGTGTTCCAGGAAAACTCGGCGTGGGAACCCGTGCACCGCGCCTTCCACCGGGCGCTGGTAGCCACGTGCCCGTCGCGCTTCCTGCTGGATTTCTGCGCCCGGCTCGGCGACCACGCCACGCGCTATCGCCGCCTGGCGATGCGGGCCGCCTACCCAAACCGAAACATCGGGGACGAGCACCGCGCCATTGCCGAGGCCACGCTGTCCGGCGACGCGGACGCCGCAGTCGACGTGTTGACCACCCATTATCGTCGGACCGCGAAAATCGTGGCCGGCGTCCGATCCAAGCAAGTGGCAGGGGATAGCTAGATGCGCCTGATGAGTTTCGAAATCGCCGGCACGGCCAGTTGGGGCGTGGTGGACGGCGATGCGGTGGTTGACCTCGGCAGCCGGGCCCCCAGCCTGCGAGCGGCGCTGACGGGGTTGCCGGGCCTGGCGCAGGACACGGCGGGGCTACCGCGCCATGCCTTGTCGTCGGTCACCTACCTGCCGACCATTCCCGACCCCGACAAGATCATCTGCATCGGGCTCAACTACCTGACGCACATCCTGGAAGGTGGCCGCCCCAAGCCGGAGAAGCCCACCATCTTCACCCGCTGGGCTAATAGCCAGGTCGGTCATGGGCAGGCGATCGTGCGCCCCAAGGCGTCCGAAACGCTGGACTTCGAGGCAGAGTTGGCGGTGGTAATCGGCAAGACCTGCCGTCACGTGGCAGAAGCCGACGCCATGGACGTGATCGCCGGCTATAGCTGCTACAATGACGGCTCGGTCCGCGAATGGCAGCGCCACAGTAGCCAGTTCACGCCGGGCAAGAACTTCCTCAAGACGGGCGGCTTCGGCCCTTATCTGGTGACGCCAGACGAGGCCGGGGACGTGACCCGGGCCAGCCTGGTCTGTCGCCTGAACGGCGAAGAGATGCAGCGCGCCACCACGGATGACCTGGTGTTCACCATCCCGCACCTGATCCACTACTGCTCCACCTTTACCGAGCTGGTGCCGGGTGACGTCATCATCACCGGCACCACCGGCGGCGTCGGTGCCTACCGCACACCACCGGTCTGGATGAAGCCCGGCGACGTGGTGGAGGTCGAGATCGGCGGCATCGGCCTGCTCCGCAACACGGTAGTGCAGGAACAGTAACCAGCAGTTGGAGGATACGATGGAGGACTTGACCGAAACCACCGTCACCGAGGCTGTCCTGCAGCAGATGGCGGACACGCCGGACCCCCGCCTGCGGGAGATCATGGCGGCGGCAGTGAAGCATCTGCACGCCTTCGCGCGTGAGGTGTCGCTGAAGCCTGAGGAGTGGCTGTTCGGCATCAAGTTCCTCACCGAGGTGGGCCAGAGCTGCACGCCCTTCCGGCAGGAGTTTATCCTGCTGTCCGACACGCTCGGCCTGTCGCGCATGGTGAACATCCTCCACGACGGACGCGCGGAAACGGTGGGCACGGAAACCAGCCTGCTCGGCCCCTTCTATCGCAACGACTCTCCTCAGCTGGCGCTGGGCGATAGCATCGCCCAGCGCGCCGGGCGGGAGGAGATCGGACTGTTCGGCACCGTGCGGGACGAGGCCGGCGACCCGGTCCCGCACGCGACGGTGGAGGTATGGCAGACCGATCCGGACGGCGCCTACGACCTGCAGGCCGCCGACCCCACCGCGATGGACTGGCGGGCGCAGTTCAGAACCGACGAAGCCGGACGCTACTGGTTCCGGGCCACGCTGCCACTCGGCTACACCATTCCGCTCGACGGGCCGGTGGGCTGCATGATCACGGCGCAATCGCGGCACGGCTGCCGGCCTGCCCACACGCATTTCCTGATCGGGGCGCCGGGTTACCGCGAGCTGGTGACGGCGATCTATTACGGATACGACCAGTACATCGATACCGACACCGTGTTTGGCGTGTCCAAATCGCTGGTGGTGGACCCCAAGCCGGATGTGCCGGGCTCACCGTTTCCAGCGCTGCGGTCGATCCTGTTCGACTTTACCCTGGCGCGCGCCGTGGCGGGTGACGAGAACAGCCGGGTCGGTGCCGACCCGGCGAGCCTGGTGGCCGCGGCATAGCCGGGGCGCCGCACCGCCAACGAGCAAGCGTGTCACCGGCCCAAAAAACGCGGCCACCAAGAGCCGCCCTGGAGGAACCATGTGGACCGTGTTGCTGACCCTACTGCTCGCGGCCACCCCCGCGCTTGCCCAAACTGATCTGGTTGGTCATCCCGTCCGCATCGGCGTCATCACCGACATGAACGGCGGCCTCGCGGCCCAGACCGGCGCCGGTGCGGTGCTGGCGGTGCAGATGGCGGCCGAAGACTGCCTGGCCGCGGAATGCCGGGGCATGACCGTCGAGGTGCTGTCGGCCGACCATCAGAACAAGGCCGATGTCGCGGTCGGGATCGTGCGGGACTGGTGGGACAACAAAGGTATCACCGCCGTGGCCGATATCGTGCAGGCCACGGTGCAGATCGCCGTGCAGCACGAGGCGGCAGCGCGCAACAAGGTGGCGCTATTCTCCGGTGGCACCGCGCGGCTCACTAACGAGGACTGCGCGCCGGGCACCAGCGTGATGTGGATGTGGGACACATACGGCCAGGCAGTTGGCATCGTGAAGCCTCTAGCGAAACCAGGGCAGAAGTGGTTTTTCATTACCGCGGACTACGTGTTCGGCAAGTCGCTGCAGGCCGACGCCACGGCGCTGCTGGAAAAAGCCGGGGCCACCGTGGTCGGCTCCGTCAGCCATCCGTTCAACTTCTCCGGTGACTTCTCGCCCTTCCTGCTGCAGGCCCAAGCCTCCGGCGCCGACGTGATCGCACTCGGCAACACGGGAAGCGACCTGATCACCTCGGTGAAGCAGGCGCGGGAGTTCGGGATCGGCAGCGGCAAGCAGCAGCTCGTCTCCTTCGTGCTAACGGTGCCCGACATCGCCGCACTCGGCCTGGACACGGCGCAAGGCGTGCTGGTGAACGAGGCCTTCTACTGGAACCTCGATAACGCCACCCGGGCCTGGTCCCGCCGCTTCGCCGCGCGCAATGCCGGACGGATGCCGTCGAATATTCAGGCTGGCGACTATTCCGTCGTGCGGGCCTATCTCCGCGCCGTCGCGGCCGCGCGCAGCACCGACACGGCTCCAGTCATCGCCAAGCTGCACGAGATGCCGGTGGACGACCTGCTGACCCGCAACGGCACGCTGCGGCCAGACGGCCGCATGGTGCACGACACCTACCTGTTCCGGGTCAAGACCCCGGCGCAGTCAAACGAGCCCTATGATGTCTATGACCGGGTCGCCACCATCCCCGCCGCCGAGGCTTTCCGCCCTCTGGCGGAGGGCAAGTGTCCCGCCTTGAACAAGTGAGCACCGCTATGAAAACACTGCCTTTGCTGCCCACCACCGTCGTTGGCAGCTACCCCCAGCCCGACTGGTTGGTGAATCGTGACATCCTTATGGGACGCCTGCCGCCGCGCACTCGCGCCAAGGAGATCTGGCGGGTGCCGGAGCCGATGCTGGAGGGCGCGCAGGACGATGCCACCCTGCTGGCAATCCGTGACATGGAGCGTGCCGGGATCGACATCGTCACCGATGGCGAGGCGCGGCGGGAAAGCTACTCCAACCGCTTCGCCCTGGCGCTGGACGGCGTGGATCTCGACAACCCGGCAGAGGTGATCGGCCGCACCGGCAAGTTGACCTCCGTGCCGCGCGTTACCGGACACATCCGTCGCCGTGGTCCGGTAGAGGCGCGCGACGCCGCCTTCCTGGCCGCCAACACGGATCGGATGACCAAGATCACGCTGCCCGGCCCCTTCACCATGTCCCGCCAGGCGAAGGACGAGCACTACGGCGACCCGGAAGCCATGGCGATGGCCTACGCGGATGCGGTGAACGCCGAGGCGCGCGACCTGAAGCGCGCCGGCGTCGACATCATCCAGCTGGACGAGCCTTGGATGGAGCAGTTTCCCGAGGAAGGCCGCACCTATGGCCTGAAAGCTCTGAACCGGGCGCTGGAGGGCATCGAAGGCACCACGATCGTGCATGTCTGCTTCGGCTACGCCTATGTCGTGCCCGACAAGCCCGCAGCCTATGCCATCCTGCCGCATCTGGCTGACTGCATCGCGGACCAGATCTCGATCGAGGCGGCGCAACCGGACCTGGATCTGGCCGTGCTGCGGGAGCTGCCCAACAAAACGATCCTGCTGGGCGTGCTGAACTTAGGCAGCTCCGAAGTGGAAACGGCGAACACGGTGGCAGCCCGCATCCGGCGCGGGCTGGCCCATGTGCCGGCCGAGCGCATCGTACCGGCACCGGATTGCGGCATGAAGTATCTGCCGAGGGAGCGCGCCTTCGGCAAGCTGCGCGCGTTGGTGGAAGGGGCAGCCCTTGTGCGGCAGGAGCTGGAAGGCAGCCGAGCCTGACAGACCGGCTGTAGGACGAGGACGACCAAGCGGCAGCCCTCAACGGGCGCCGGCAGTCAGTAAATCACACGGAGAAGGTGATGCTGTTCAAGGGATGCACATGCTGTCTTGGCCGCCGCGGCTTAATGATGGGCTGGGTTCGATGCTGGCGGCCAGTGCGGTGTCCGCACAACCCACGGGCGCGCCGCCGGTCCGGAACTGGATCGACGTGCATCATCACCTTAGTCCGCCCGAGTACATCGCCCGCATCGGCCGGCGCACCACCTTGCCGGCGGTGACAACGGACTGGACGCCTGAGGCGTCCTTGGCCGACAAAAATCGCACCGGCGTCAGGACGGCCTTGCTATCGATCACCACCCCGGGCCTCTGGTTCGGTGACACCGCCGAGGCCACCGAGGTTGCGCGCGCCTGCAACGAGTATGCACTGTCCTTGGTCCAGCAATACCTCGGCTGGTTTGGCAGCTTCGCGGCCCTTCCCATGCCCGACGTGAACGCGACCCTGGCCGAGATCGCCTACGCGCTCGACGTGCTGCACGCCGACGGTGTGCTGATGTTCACCAGCGGCCCCAAATGGCTTGGCGACCCCGACATGGACCCAGTGTTCGCCGAGCTGAACCGCCGCAAGGCCGTGGTCTATACCCATCCCACGAGCAACCAGTGCTGCGTGAACCTGGTGCCCGGCATTCCCGACCCCATCATCGAATATGCCACCGACACGACGCGCGCCATCTACAGGATGGTGTTCAGCGGTGCGGCGCAACGCTTCCCCGATATCCGCTTCATCTTCTCCCACGCCGGGGGGACGGCACCCTTCCTGATGGACCGTTTTCGCTTCCTGGCCTCCGTTCCGGCCAATGCCGGCCGGTTCCCGAACGGGCCGGAGGCGGAGCTGCGCCGGTTCTTCTACGACACCGCGCAGTCCGCCGATCCCGGCGCCATGGCCGCGCTGCGGGCGATGGTGCCCACCAGCCAAATCTTGTTCGGGACGGACTACCCTTACAGAAAAGGCCTCG
>JBPBQE010000343.1:0-6043 GCA_050954595.1 Janthinobacterium lividum
CGCGTCCTCGTCACCGTCGAACGCATCGTCCCCGGCAACCTGCTCGACGACGAACGCCTAGCCCCCGGCACCATCTCCGCCACCTACGTCGACAGCGTCGCCGTCGCCGAACGCGGCGCCTGGCCCATCGCCCTGCTCGACGAATACGACGCCGACCCGGCCCACATCGCCGCCTACGCCAAAGCCGTCCGCACCGATGCCGGCTTCCAGGCCTATCTCGATGCCCACGTCTTCGACCGAAAAGCCGCCGAATGATCCACCCGCAGGAACGCCTCATCGGCGCCGTCGCCCGCCTCATCCTCGACCCGGCCGCTCCGCCCGCGCGACACATCGCCGTCGGTGCCGCCTCCCCCATCCCCGCCGCCGCCTGCTGGCTGGTCAAGAAACTCGGTCACGACGTTCGCCTGTCGCTGCTGCACAAGCGCACCGGCAACCCCTTCACCGAAGGCTCCCGCGAACTCTTCGACCTCGCCGGCCAAGGTCGGCTCGACCTGTTCTTCCTCGGTGGCGGCCAGATTGACGGTCAGGCCAACATCAACCTCATCGGCACCGGCGCTTGGCCCGGCCAGGCCGCCCGTTTCCCCGGCAGCTTCGGTAGCGCCTACATGTACATGATGGTCCCGCGCACCATCCTGTTCCGCGAGGAACACAGCCGCCGCGTCCTGGTCGAGAAAGTGGACGCGGTCAGTGCCGCCGGCACCTCGCCCCCGGCCCAGTTCCGCCGCGGCACCGCCCAGGCCCTGGTCACCGGCCGCTGCGTGTTCCGCTTCGACGGCACCCGCTTCCACCTCGCCGCCCGTCACCCCGGCGAAACCCCGGCCAGCATCCGAGCGCAAACCGGCTTCGACTACGAAGAAGCCGACACGCCCGAAACCCCGGACCCGTCGCCCGAAGAACTGGCGCTCCTCCGTGGCCCCGTCCGCGCCGAAATGGCCGAAACCTACCCCGAGTTCTGCGCCCGGGTCTGGCCGAGCTAAATCCTCGCCGCTTACTTCGACTCCTCCTTGGGGATGATCGAGATCTTCCCGTCCCGCTCCACCACCGCGAACTTCATCGCATCCAGCTCGACCATCCCCTGCTGCCGCATCGCGGTGTGGATGTCGGCCTCCTGCATCCGCAGATGCCGCATGTCCGGCTTCACGAACGCGCCGTCGCGAAACACCACGATCGGCGTCCCGTCCACCAGCCGCTCGATCAAGGTGGATTTCAGCTTCAGCCACCCGACGAACACGTGCATCAGCCCCACCGTGAACAGCCCGGTCATCGCCGCCGTAAACGACCGGTCCTGCCCCATGATCGCCGTGCCCGTCATCGCGCCGAACAGGAACAACACCACGATGTCGAACGGCGCGGCCTGGCTCGCGGTCCGCCGACCGACCACCCGCAAGGCGATCAGCGCGATGAGGTAGGCCGCAGCGGCCTTCAGAACGGTATCCACGGCTACGGCAACACGAACTGCGACCAGCGCACTTCGGGCCCGTCCTCGCCCCCGAGCTTGGCCCACATGCCGATCGGCCCGGCCCCCGCCGGCATGCCGCCGAGCCGGATCACGGCCCGCTTGGCGCCGGGCTGCACCGCCAGCACCAGTTCGACGTCGCCGGCCGTACCGGTGCGCCATGCCTTTGGCTGCGGGAACACCGATTGCAGCCCGTATTGCTCCACCAGGCTTTTCTGCAAGGTGACCACGACCTCGCTCTGCTCATCGCTCACGATGGCGTCGATCACCAACCCGGTCGGCGTGCCGAACCGGATGATCGGCGCATATTCCACCGTGATCGGCCCGTTGCTGACCTTGAACGTCAGCAGGCTTACGGGTCCACCGCCCAGAAGCCCGACCATCGTCGCCACGATGGTCACCGCCATCAACGCCCGCATCGTCCAGGCGCCGAGCCGCCAGCGCCGCTCGAACTCCGGATAGAAACTACGGGCTAACTCGTCCGCCATCTTGGTCTGTGGAGCCATGACGCTGGAACGTGCGCCGGCATCCTTCGTTGCTGCCCCGCCGCGGGCGCCGGGCTACTCCGTGTCGAGCGCGTACCCCGCCGCCCGGACCGTCCGCACCACGTCCAGCTCGCCCTCGCCGTTGATGCTCTTGCGCAGCCGCCGGATGTGCACGTCCACCGTGCGCGGCTCGACATGGATGTCGCGGCCCCACACCGCGTTCAGCAATTCCTCGCGCGAGAACACCCGCCGCGGATGCTGCATCAGGAACTCCAGCAGCCGATACTCCGTCGGCCCCAGATGCACCGCCCGGTTGTTCCGCTGCACCCGGTGCGCCGACTGGTCCATGACGATGTCATGGAACTCGAGCTGCCCCCGCACCGTCGGCGGCCCAGCCCGGCGCAGCAGCGCCCGCATCCGCGCCAGCAAGGCATCCATGTTGAACGGCTTGGTGATGTAATCATCCGCACCGGTGTTCAGCCCGCGCACCGCGTCCTGATCCTCGCTGCGCGCCGTCACCATGATCACCGGCAGGTCCCGCGTCGCCGGGCGCCGGCGGATCTGCCGGCACACCTCGATGCCCGACATCACCGGCAGCATCCAATCCAGCAGCACGATGTCCGGCGGCGACTCCGTGATGCGCGAGATCGCCTCCTGCCCGTCCACGGCCTCCTCGACCTGGAAGCCCTGCTTCTCGAGGTTGTAGCGCAGCATGGCTACCAGCGCCGCCTCGTCTTCGACCACGAGAACCATGGGCTTCTGCATCAAAGGTCTCCGTGCTGTCGCACGACCGCGTAAGCCGCGGCATCCGTGCCCTTGGGCCGATCATCGTCCAGCGACTCGCCGGTCGCGGCGTAATAAACGGTCTCGGCGATGTTGGTCGCGTGATCGCCGATCCGCTCGATGTTCTTGGCGATGAACAGCAGATGCGTGCAGGGCGTGATGTTGCGCGGGTCTTCCATCATGTAGGTGATGAATTCGCGGAAGATCGAGTTGTAGAGATCGTCGATCGCCTGGTCGGACTGCCACACCTGCAGCGCCTTGGCCGGGTCGTTCTCGCCGACGGCGTCGATCACCAGCCGCAAATTGTCCTGCGCCAGCCGTGCCATCGTCGCCAGCCCCGTGAGCGTGAACGGCAAGGTGAACTGCCCCAGCACGATGCTCCGCTTGGCGACGTTCTTGGCGTAGTCGCCGATCCGCTCCAGCTGCGCCGAGATCTTCAACCCGGCCACGATCTGCCGCAGATCGTTGGCCATCGGCTGCCGCAGCGCCAGCAACCGGATCACCGCCGCCTCGATCTGCCGCTCCAGCAGGTCGACCGCCTTGTCCTGCTGCACCGCCTGCGTGGCGACGTCCGGGTCCAGGCTGACGATCGCCTGCGTCGCCAGCGCGACCTGGTTCTCGACCAGCCCGCCCATCTCGGTCAGCTGATCGCGCAACCGATCCAATTCCTGTGTGAAGCTCTTCACGATGTGCTTGCCCTCGGACATGGCGCTGCTCCCCCGGCTCAGCCGAACCGGCCGGTGATGTATTCCTGCGTCTTCTTCTGCCGCGGCGCCGTGAACATCTCCGCCGCCGGCGCGACCTCGATCAGCTCGCCGAGATAGAAGAACGCCACCTGGTCCGCGCACCGCGCCGCCTGCTGCATGTTGTGCGTGACGATCGCGATGGTGAACTCGGTCTTCAGCTCGTCGATCAGCTCCTCGACCTTGAGCGTGCTGATCGGGTCCAGCGCCGAAGTCGGCTCGTCCAGCAGGATCACCTCCGGCCGCGTCGCGATCGTCCGCGCGATGCACAGACGCTGCTGCTGCCCGCCCGACATCCCCATCGCCGACCCGGTCAGCCGGTCCTTCACCTCGGTCCACAGCGCCGCCCGCGTCAGCGACCACTCGACCCGCTCGTCCATCTGCGACCGGCTCAGCTTCTCGTGCAGCCGCACCCCGAAGGCGATGTTGTCGTAGATCGACATCGGAAACGGCGTCGGCTTCTGGAACACCATGCCGACCCGGCTGCGCAAGTCATTCACGTCGACGTCGGTGCCGATGATGTTCTGCCCGTCCATCAGCACCTCGCCCTCGGCGCGCTGCCCCGGATATAGGTCATACATCCGGTTCAGGCAGCGCAGCAGCGTCGACTTGCCGCAGCCGCTGGGGCCGATCATACCGGTCACCTGCTTGTCCGGCAGGTCCAGGTTGATCCCCTTCAGCGCCTTGTTGGTGCCGTAGAAGAAGTCGAGGTTGCGGATCGCCAGCCGCGGCGCCGCGATCGCCGCCGTCGAGCAGGCCTGCATCGCACTCATCCCGCCCGATGTCGCTTCTCGTTCCATGACCGGCATCCCTAATTCCTCTTCCGCAACGCGAACCGCGCCACGATGTTCAAGGCCAACACGCCAACCGTGATGATCAGCGCCCCTACCCAGGCCAACTGCGTCCAATCCTCGTATGCCGACCCGGCATATTGATAGATCGTCACGGGCAGGCTGCTCATCGGGTGGTTCATGTCGAGCGACCAGTTCAGATTGCCCAACGAGGTGAACAGTAGTGGCGCCGTCTCACCCGCGATCCGCGCCACCGCCAGCAACACGCCCGTCATGATGCCGTCGAGCGCCGCCCGGTAGCAGACGAACACGATCGTCTTCCACTTCGGCGCCCCCAGCGCCATCGCCGCCTCGCGCAGCGCCGTCGGGATCAGCCGCAGCATGTCCTCCGTGGTCCGCACCACGATCGGGATCACGATCACCGCCAGCGCCACCGCCCCGGCCCAGCCGGAGAACCCACCGAACGGGCTGACCAGGATCTGATACACGAACAATCCGATCAGGATGCTCGGCGCTGACAACAGGATGTCGGACACGAACCGCACCAGATCGCCCAGCCGCGACCCGGCCGAATACTCCGACAGATACGTCCCCACCATCAGCCCGATCGGCGTCCCGATCAGGGTCCCGAGCGCAGTCTGGATCAAGCTGCCGACGATCGCATTCAGCAACCCGCCGCCGGAGCCCGGCGGCAACGTGATGTGCGTCAGCACGCTCAGCGACAATCCCTTGTAGCCCAGCGCCACCAGCGTCACCAGAATCGACGCCAGGAAGAACAGCCCGACCCCCGCCGCGATCCAGCACAGCGTCCGCACCACCCGGTCCGCAACCCGCCGCCGCCGCCCCAGCGACTTGGCGACCGCCTCGTTGCGAATCACCCGGCGTGCCGTCATCGACGCGCTCATGTCCGCACCCCCGGCCGCAGCAACAGCCGCGACAGCGCCAGCACGATGAACGAGATCACGAACAGGATGAACCCCAGCGCCAGCAGCGACGACAGCTTCAGGCTGCCCGCCGGGCTCTCCGGGAACACCAGGGCCACGATCGAGGCGATGGTGTTCCCGGGCCCGAACAGGCTCGGCGTGATCCGGTTCGCGTTGCCGATCACGAACGTCACCGCCATGGTTTCGCCCAGCGCGCGCCCGAGCCCGAGCATGATCCCGCCCACCACCGAGCTGCGCGTATACGGCAGCACGATCGAGCCCATCACCTCCCAGGTGGTCGAGCCCAGCCCGTAGGCGCTTTCCTTATAAACGGCCGGCACGGTCATGAAGACGTCGCGCATCGTCGCCGCGATGAACGGGATGATCATGATCGCCAGCACGATGGAGGCGGTGAAGATCCCCGTGCCGAACGGCGCCCCCGAGAACAGGTCGCCGATCACCGGGATGTCGCCCAGGTTGTCGATCAGCGGTGGCTGGATATAGGTCGCCATGAACGGAACCAGCACCGCAAAGCCCCACATGCCGTAGATGATCGACGGCACCGCGGCCAGCAGCTCGACCGCCGTGCCGACCGGCCGGCGCAACCAGGCCGGCGCCAGCTCGGTGAGAAACACGGCGATCCCGAACGAGATCGGCACCGCCATGAGCAACGCGATGACGGAGGTGATCAGCGTCCCGTAGATCGCGACCGCGCCGCCATAGACGTCCTGGACCGGGTCCCAGTCGGTGTCGACCAGGAAATGGAAACCGAACTGGCGGAAGGCGGGCAGTCCGCCCACGAAGAGCGTGACGATGATGGCGCCCAGGAGCACCAGCACGAGTAGTCCAGATCCCTTTGCGA
>JBPBQE010000361.1:0-6031 GCA_050954595.1 Janthinobacterium lividum
AAGCGATTATAGGTTAACAAGTATTGACGGTATCTGCGAGTCAATTGCAATTATACTTAGTTGCGACTGAGTATTATCCCGATTGCGAATGATTTTCGTTTGAAGACTGCTCACTTACCAACGTTAGTGGGTTCCGCAGCGGAATCATTGCGAAATGGAGCCCCGAAATGCGAAACGCCCGCTTTCGACACGAGGTCGAAAGCGGGCGTTGTTGCGACCGTCCTGCGATAGGGCGGATCACACGTCGAGGTTGGCCACCTTGAGCGCGTTGCCGACGATGAAGTCGCGACGGGGCTCGACCACGTCGCCCATCAAGGTCGAGAACATCTGCGCAGCGTCCTCGACGTCACCGACACGCACTTGCAGCAGCGTGCGCACGTCCGGGTCCAGCGTGGTCTTCCAAAGCTGGTCGGGGTTCATCTCGCCGAGGCCCTTGAACCGCTGGATCGCCAAGCCCTTGCGGCCTTGTCCGAGAATACGGTCGAACGCCGTAGCCGGTCCGGCCGCTTTGACCTCGCTCCGGTCGAACAGCAGCGTCGCGGGCTCGCTAAAGCGGGTGCGCAAAGCATCGGCGCGCTCTGCCAGCCAACGAGCCTCGCTGCTGCGCAGGGCGGCCGCATCGAGCATGTAGCGTTCGGCGACGCCCCGCACGACGCGCGCGAATTGCAGGCCGCGGTCGTCGGCGGTAGCGACCCAGGTGCGTTCGGTGGGCACGGAGGCAGCATTGAGCCGGTTCACCAAGTCGGAGGTATGCTGGGTCGCTTCCACCGGGTCGGTCAGCAGCGCGCCGGCAATGGCCGCCTGTTCGATGATCCAGCTCGGCACGCTCACCGCTAGGCCACGAATGCGGGCGGCTGCCTCGCGCAACCAGGCGAGTTCGGGGATCATCGCGTCGCCGACGTATTCGTGCCCGTCGGCGTAGCGCAGGCGCATCTCGGCCATCGCCTTGTCGAGCAGGTAGTCGTCGAGCGCAGCGTCGTCCTTGAGGTAGCGCTCCTCGTTGCCGCGCTTGGCGCGGTAGAGCGGCGGCTGCGCGATGTAGAGGTGGCCACGCTCGATCAGTTCCGGCATCTGGCGGAAGAAGAACGTCAGCAACAGCGTGCGGATGTGGCTGCCGTCGACGTCGGCGTCCGTCATGATGTTGATGCGGTGATAGCGCAGCTTGCGGATGTCGAAGCCGCCTTGTTCCGGCTCGCCGCGGCCGATGCCGGTGCCGAGCGCGGTGATAAGCGTGCCGATCTCGGCCGAGCCAAGCATGCGGTCGAAGCGGGCGCGCTCGACGTTGAGGATCTTGCCCTTTAGCGGCAGGATCGCCTGGAACTTGCGGTCACGCCCTTGTTTGGCGGAGCCGCCGGCGCTGTCACCCTCGACGATGAAGATCTCGCATTTCGACGGATCACGCTCCTGGCAGTCGGCCAGCTTGCCGGGCAGGCTGCTGACGTCGAGCACGCCCTTGCGCCGGGTCAACTCGCGCGCCTTGCGGGCGGCCTCGCGAGCGGAGGCGGCATCCATCACCTTGCCGATGATGATCTTGGCTTCCTTTGGGTGCGTCTCGAACCAGTGCCCGATGGTGTCGGCGACGGCGGCTTGCACCACCGGCTGCACCTCGGAGCTGACCAGCTTGTCCTTGGTCTGGCTGCTGAATTTCGGGTCCGGCACCTTGACCGAGAGGACAGCCGTCATGCCTTCGCGCATGTCCTCGCCGACCAGGTCGAGCTTGTCCTTCTTGCCGATCGCTTCGGCATATTTCGATACGATGCGCGTCAGTGCCTGGCGGAACCCGGCCAGATGCGTGCCGCCGTCGCGCTGCGGAATGTTGTTGGTGAAGCACAGCATCGTCTCGTGGAAGCTGTCATTCCATGTGACAGCGAATTCGACGCGGATGCCGATCTGGCTCTCCTCGGTCGTCACGGAGATCGGCTCGGAGAGCACCGGCGTCTTGCTGCGGTCGAGCCATTCGGCGAAGGCCACAAGGCCGCCATCGTAATGCAGCAGGCTCTCGACGGCGGGGGTGTGCCGCTCGTCACGGAGCGTGATGCTGAGGCCGGAGTTGAGGAAGGCGAGCTCGCGCAGGCGGCGCTCGAGCGTGTTGAAGTCGAACTCCGTCTTGGTGAACGTGCCGGAGCTGGGCTTGAAGGTGACTTCCGTGCCGCTGTGTTCGGTCGATGGCCCGACGATGCGCAATGGCTCCGTGGTGTCGCCATGTTCGAAGCGGATGACGTGTTCCTGACCCTGCCGCCAGATCCGCACCAGCATCCATTCGGATAGCGCGTTGACCACCGCGGCGCCGACGCCGTGCAGGCCGCCGGAAACCTTGTAGCTGTTCTGGTTGAACTTGCCGCCGGCATGCAGCCGGGTCAGCACGACCTCAGCGGCGGACACGCCTTCCTCGACATGCATGTCGGTCGGAATGCCGCGCCCGTCATCACGCACCGTGACGCTACCGTCGCCGTTCAGCGTCAGCGAGCACTTGGTGGCGAACCCGGCCTGCGCCTCGTCGACCGCGTTGTCGATGATTTCGAACGCCATGTGGTGCAGGCCGGACCCGTCATCGGTGTCGCCGATATACATGCCGGGACGCTTGCGGACGGCCTCCAGGCCCTTGAGGACGGAGATCGACGCGGCGTCGTAAGCTTCCGGTTCGGAAGGCGTGATCGGGGCGGGAAGAACGGGCTGGCGATCGGGCAGGGGAACGGCCTCGGACATGCCGGGAGACTACCTCGCAATGTGACGATTGAGCTGTTTTATATAGGCGCTATGGCCATCAAAGGACAGGTCTTGCGGACCCGTGCGCCGGGTTGGGGCGCAATGCGCCGCCGCCGGTCAGGAAGAAGTCGGCGATGCCGTCTAACTCATTGAAAGCACTATCATCTGTGCCGGTCAGCACCACCTGGGCCGGCCCACCCGCAAGCGCGTCCCACAGCGCCGACCGGCGATCGGCGTCTAGGTGAACGGCGGGTTCGTCGAGCAGCAGGAACGGCGCGACCCCACGGGCCCCCGTGATCAGGGCGGCGTGCCCCAGCAGCACGCCGATCAGCAACGCTTTCTGTTGACCGGTGCTTGCCAGCGCCGCCGTCAGTCCGGACTCCGCGTCGACCATCGTCATGTCGGCCCGATGGGCGCCGAAGCGGGCCGAGGTGCCGGCGTCGGCCTGCCGGGAGGCGGCGAGACGGTCACGCAGCCAGTCTTCGACGGCGAGCGCCGGGTCGGTGCCGAGGCGGTCGGCGATGGGGTCGTCGAGGCCGATCCGAGCGGGCGGGAAACGGCCGCCGACACCAGAGGCCATGGTGGCGTTGAGCCGAGCAACCAGGCTGGCGCGCGCCGCCGTCACGGCGATAGCGTGCCGGGCCATGCTGTCCTCCAGCCCGGCGAGCCAGCCCGGGTCGGCACCGCCGGCGGCGAGCAGGCGGCCACGGCTGGACATGGCGGTGTCGTAGGCGGCGACCTCGCGCGCATGGCCAGGCTCGAGCGCCCAGACCAGGCGATCGAGGAAGCGGCGGCGGCCAGAGGCGGCCTCGCCGAACAGGCGATCCATCTGCGGCGTCAGCCAGACGGCGCTAGAGATGGCGGCGATGTCGGCCTGGTTGCGGATGCTGGCGCCATCGAGGCGGAAGATGCGGCGATCGGGCGGTCCATCGGGCGGCGTTCCGGTGGCGACCTCGCTCTCGGCCCCGTCGCGCATCATCCGGCCGACGACGCCCCAGGCACCCCCGTTGCGGCCGAATTCACCCACCCGGGCATTCCGCAACCCGCGACCCGGCACCAGCAGAGAGATGGCTTCGAGAAGGTTGGTCTTACCGGAGCCGTTGGGGCCGGTGATGACGCTGATCCGCGCGTCGGGCCGCCAGGTGAGGGACGGGTAGTTGCGGTATTCGGTCAGCGTCAGGCGGGTGAGACGGAGCACGTCACCGGAGCGTAAGCGGGGGCTTCGTCAAAATGGCACCCGACTGCATCACACCCGCATCGGCATCAGCACATACAGCGCGTTGCCGTTATCCGCATCGCGCACGATGGTCGGGGCGGCACCGTCGCTGAAATGGAACTCGACCGAATTCTCGATCTGGTCGGTGATGTCATTGAGGTAGCGGGCCTGGAACCCGATCTCGAGCGGGTCGGACGAGTATTTCACCCGGTCTGCATCAAGCTCCTCGGATGCGGTGCCCTGTTCCGGGCTGGCGGCGGACAGGGTCAGCAAATCGGTCGCCAGCGACATCTTCACCGGGCGCGAGCGCTCGCTGCTGATGGCGGCCACGCGGGCCACGGCATCGGCGAAGTCCTTCTTGCCAACGCGCATGACTTTGTCGTTGTCACGCGGGATCACCCGCTCGTATTCCGGGAACGTGCCGTCGATCAGCTTGCTGGTCAGCGTCACCGAGCCGGACTTGAACTGGATGCGCGTGTCGGACAGGCCGATCTCGATCTCGCCGCCATCCTCGTCGAGCAGCTTGCGCAACTCGGCGATCGTCTTGCGCGGAATGATCACGCCGGGCATGCCGTCGGCCCCCTCCGGCGCCGGCTCCTCGACGCGGGCCAGGCGATGCCCGTCGGTGGCGACGGCGCGGAGCACGCGACCGACTGCGCCCTCGGCACAATGAAGATAAATGCCGTTGAGGTAGTAGCGGGTCTCCTCGGTGCTGATGGCGAACCGGGTGCGGTCGATCAAGCCGCGGAGTGCGAGGCTGGCGATACGGAAGCGGTAGGGCAGCTGCCCCGCCGTCATGCTGGGGAAATCCTCCACCGGCAGCGTCACTAGGCTGGTCGAATACCGGCCGGCGCGCAGCTTGAGTTGGCCCGCCTCGCCGGTGGCCTCGAACTCCAGCTCGGCGCTGTCGGGCAGCTTGCGGACGATCTCGTACAGCGTGGCGGCCGGTGCGGTGATCGAGCCCGGACGGGACACGCTCGCGGCGATCTCCTCCACGACGGCGATCTCCATGTCGGTCGCCGTGAACATCAGCTTGCCGTCGATCGCCTCGATCTTCACGTTGGCGAGGATGGGAATTGTGTTGCGCTTCTCGGCAACGCTCTGAATATGAGCCAGCGCCTTCATCAGCGTAGCGCGGTCCGCCTTGAACTTCATGGCTCGAAAATCCTACTTCTCGCCGCGAATCGGCAGCACCTAGGGCTGAACACTCTAGCGGAAGCGCAGGCTAGGGCAACTGCGCATGGTCACGATGAGTACTCACAGGGTGGGTTGTCTAGTTTTCGAGCATCCGCCGCAACAGCTCGACCCGCTCCTGGAACTCGGTATCGCCCTCCATCAGTTCGGTCACGCGGGAGACGGCGTGCATCACCGTGGTATGGTCGCGGTTGCCGAACTTGCGGCCGATCTCAGGCAGCGATCGGCTGGTGAGCTGCTTGGCCAGATACATCGCTACCTGCCGCGGGCGGGCAACGGCGCGGGCGCGCCGGGCCGAGGTCATGTCGGTGAGGCGGATGCTCCAATGCTCGGCGACCTTGCGCTGGATCTCCTCGATCGTGACCCGGCGGTCATGCGCCTTCAGCACGTCCTGCAGCACTTCCTGCGAACTCTCGAGCGTGATCGGGCGCCCGACTAGGTCGGCATGGGCAAACAGCCGGTTCAGGCTGCCTTCGAGCTCACGGACGTTGCCGGTGATCTTATGCGCCAGGAATTCCAGCACCTTGGACGGCACGGGCGCGGACGCCGTTGCCGCCTTGGACTCCAGGATGGACAGCCGCAGCTCGTAGGTGGTCGCATGCAGGTCGGCGACCATGCCGCAGCCGAGCCGCGTCCGCAGGCGATCCTCAATGCCCGACAGGTCGGAGGGGCTTTTGTCGGCCGAAACGATGATCTGCTTGCCGGCATCAACCAGGGCGTTGAAAGTATGAAAGAATTCTTCCTGCGTGTTGTCCTTGCCAATCAGGAATTGCAGGTCGTCGATCATCAGCACGTCGACGCCGCGCAACTCGCCCTTGAACTCCATGGTCGACTGGCTGCGGATCGCGGCGATGAAGCGATACATGAACTTCTCGGCCGACATGTATTTGACCGAGATGCCGCTGCCTTCGCGGC
>JBPBQE010000262.1:0-6029 GCA_050954595.1 Janthinobacterium lividum
CGGAACTTCGATCGCTGCAACATGTATGGGCACGAAAGCGAGGTTACCGGCATGGACACCATCATCGGGCTCAATCCCGCCAAGCCCCAACCACGGCAACAGCCACAGCCCGGCGGCGCCGCGACCGACATGATCGTCGACGGCACCCAGGCGACGTTTATGCAGGACGTCATCGAGGCCTCGCGCACCATCCCCGTGCTGGTGGACTTCTGGGCGACCTGGTGCGGCCCCTGCAAGACACTGACCCCGGCACTGGAGAAGGTGACCAAGGCTGCCGGCGGCCGGATCAAGCTGGTCAAGATCGACATCGACGCCAACCGCGCGCTGGTGCAGCAACTCACCTCGCTCGGGCTGCCGATGCAGTCGGTGCCAACCGTTGCCGCGTTCTGGCAAGGTCAGATCGCCGACGTCTTCCAGGGGGCGCTGCCGGAGACGGAGATCAAGCGCTTCGTCGAAGGCTTGCTGAAGATCGCCGGTGGCGCAATGCCATCGGCCGATCTCCTGGCCGAAGCCAAGACCGCCATGGAAGAAGAACGGTTCGAGGACGCCGGTGCGCTGTTCAGCGAGCTGTTGCAGGACGAGCCGGAGAGCCCGGAGGCCTGGGGTGGCCTGATCCGCGTGCTGATGGCACTCGGCCAGGAGGATCAGGCCGCTGATGCGCTGTCACAGGTTCCGGCCAAGATCGCCAACCATGCCGAGATCAGCGGCGCCCGCAGCGCTCTCACTCTGGCCGCGGAAGGCCGCAAGGCCGCATCCGGCCTGCGCGAGATCGAAGCACGCCTGGCTACAAATGCCGACGATCATCAGGCCCGCTACGATCTGGCGACCGCGATGAACGCCACCGGCAAGCGCGACGAAGCCGCGGCCGCCTTGCTCGACATCATCAAGCGGGACCGAACCTGGAACGAGGATGGTGCCCGGCTGCAGTTGCTGAAGTTCTTCGAAGCCTGGGGCATCACCGATCCAGCGACCGTCGCAGCACGGCGCAAGCTCTCGACCCTGTTGTTCAGTTGATGGTCATGACCTCAACCCGCGCCGACGCACTCCCCACCGAGTTCGCCGTCTTCCCGCTCCCGGGTGCCCTGCTGCTTCCCGGCGGAAAGCTGCCGCTCAACATCTTCGAGCCACGCTACTTGTCGATGATCGAGGACTCGTTGGGCCAAGGCCGCATCATCGGCATGATCCAGCCGGACGCGCTACGGCCGGCGACCCCGACGGGACCGGGGCTGTATCGCGTCGGTTGCCTCGGACGGATCACCTCGTTCAGCGAAATCGACGATGGTTGCCTGCTGGTCACGCTGACCGGGCTGACGCGGTTCTCCATCTCCGTCGAGCTGGAGATGCAGCGCGGCTATCGGCGGATCCGGGCGGATTTCAGCCGGTTCGCCGGCGATCTGCACGGCGACACCGAAGGCGTGGAGCGCGAAACCCTGCTGGATGCGTTGCGGACGTATTTTTCCGTGCGCGGCTTTGAAGCCAACTGGGACGCGATCGACGAGATGCCGGACTCGATGCTGGTGTCTACCCTGGCAATGGTGTGCCCGTTCGAGGCGGCCGAAAAGCAGGCCTTGCTCGAGGCGCCGAACACCCAGGAGCGGAGCAAGGCGCTGCTCGCTCTCCTGCGCATGGGCGCGCACGCCTCCGACGATGGCGATTCAGGGCGGGCGTTGAGCTGATGAACGAACCCGAGATCGACCGCCGTTTGCTCGAGATCCTGGTCTGTCCGGTGACCAAGGGGCCGCTGGAATGGCGGCCACAGACGCGGGAACTGATCAGCCGCCAGGCTGGTCTGGCGTTTCCGGTGCGCGATGGCGTGCCGATCATGTTGCCCGACGAAGCGCGGACGCTGGACGAGTAGACCGATGCCACCGATTGCGACGGAAATCCGGGTGCGCCGCGCCACCCGGTCGCTCGACGTCAGTTTCGATGACGGCCATGCCGCGAACCTTCCGGCCGAGTACCTCCGGGTCGAAAGCCCCAGCGCCGAGGTGCAGGGGCACGCGCCGGATCAAAAGGTGCTGGTAGCCGGCAAACAGGATGTGAACATCGTGACCGTCGATCCGATCGGTAATTACGCCGTGCGGATTCGGTTTAGCGACGGCCATGATACCGGCATATTTACGTGGCCTTATCTCTACGAGCTGTCGGTCGAGCACTCCGTGCGCTGGGCAGCCTATCTCCAGGCGCTCGCGGTCAAGGGACTGCGCCGCTCGGCGTAGCGCTTTGATAATTCGTTAAGGATTCAGGTGTATTCATGGTGGGGCCGCTTCCGCATCGCGTGTTCCTGACCGTCCTTGTCGGGCTGATGATGGTGGGTTGTGCAATGCCACCACCGGAGAAACCGATCATCTTGCGCCGTCCCCTTTCTGATCGCCGAGCCGTTAGAACGCCTCCGACACGCCGCCCGCCCGCAGCGACGGCCGCGGTGACGCAAACGGCACCGAGCCCGGCAGCGCCCGAGACGACGCTGACGCCCGATCAGAAGACGGATCTGTTCCGCCAGTTCGACGAGTATCTCGCCAAGCCAGCGCCGCGATGATGTCGGGGTCGCAACTCATCGTTCGGCCCGAAGTCGGCCGGGCTGTGGCAAGGATCATCTCGGGCGCACATTTCACGTGCTTGCTGCTCGATGACAAGGAACAGCGGGCCGCGGCCCTGGAAGCGGTCCTCGACCGGGTGACCGATCCGAACACGCGGGTCGTGTGGGTCGGCAACCCGCTTCGCTCGCCACTGACGATCGAGCGCTTTCTCATTCAAATCGTCGGTCCGGAAGTCGATCTGCGGCTGGATCGTACCCCGGCCCAACTCGTCAAGCTGATGACGCAGCCGGTCGGAGACGAAAACCGCCTGTTGGTGATCGTCCAACAGCCGGAGACCATGGGGGCCGAGGCTCGTGATACCTTGGCCGCCATCACCGGTCATCTCGCCGGCGGAACGCTGCAGATGCAGTTCCTGTTCGTCAGTTCGACGAACTTCACCTTGATGACGATCACCGAGCCACCTGCCCTGGCCATGACGATACCGCCAGTCCTCACGCCACGGAGGCCGCTCCTCACCCGTCTCAACATCCTGTTGCCGCTAGCACTGGTGCTAGGTGCGGCCCTCGGCGTCAGCGGCACGTTCGCCTTCACCAATATGCGCGTCCAACTGGCTGAACTGGCTGGCTCAGTCGTCGGTCCGGCCATCGCGCCTGTGACACCTGTCACGCCCACGGCTCCTGTGGTTCCCGTGACAGCCGCGCCGGCTGAGCCTGATCTCGTCGCGTTACGACGCGAGTTCGATGCGTTCCTCGCCAAGCGCGCATCCATCACGCCGCCCATGACGGAGGCGCAGAAAGATGCGTTGTTCCGGGATTTCCTGTCGCAACATCGCCGCGACTAGCACCGCTTCAATTCAGGCGGGCGCGGAGATCGTCCATGGCAGTGCGGGTCTGTGCCGCGGCGGCGCCGGTCGGCACCAACTCCAGGAAGCGATTGTAGCATTTCAGCGCCGTGGTGATGTGGTCGAGCCGTTCATTCATCATCGCGGCTTCACGCCACAGCCGGGCCTGATCGGGTGCCATCGCCAACATGGCTTCCGTGCAGGTCAGCGCACCGGCGTAATCTTCACCCTGCAGCCGCCGGATCCGGATGTTCTCCTGCAACCGCAGCAACACGCCGCGCGCCGACATCGGCTGCAGGACGCCGGGCTTGAGTTCGACCTCCGGCCCGCTGACCCGCTTCAACAACGCCCGTAGGTCACGGGCCTCTAGCGGCAGCCCGCCGGCGAAGACGTCGAGAACGATTTGCCGTGGCGCCGGCCGTTTCTGCTTCCCGTCCCCCTCGAGCCCGAGAAGGAAATGGCCTGGGAAGTCGATCCCGTGCGCATCCCACCCAATCGCTCGGGTGCAATGCAGCCACAAAATCCCGAGTGCCACCGGTAGTCCCCGGCGACGCTCGATGACATGGAGCAGATTGGCGTTAGCCGGGTCGTCATAGGTTTCCGTGTCGCCACGATACCCATGTCGGCCCGTCAACAATCCAGCGATCGCGCCGGCCCGCGATGCCAGATCACCCGGTGCCACGTCGCGTGCCAGCTCGATCGCCTCGCGTGCCAGCAACGACAGATGCGCTTCTGCGGCGGCCCAGTCTGCAGCCGGCGCGTCGATACGCCCCAGCTGCAGCGCCGCCCCGGCAATGTCGATCTCCACGTCGGGCATCTGACCGACCGCATTCAGCGCCGCTAGGGGATCGAGCATCGCGCGTGCGCCTACTCGGCCGCCGGAACGTAGACCTGGCTGCCTTTCTCCTTGAACTCGGCGCTCTTGGCCTCCAGCCCCTCCGCCCGCAACGCATCGGCCCGGATGTCCTGGCTGATCTTCATGGAGCAGAATTTCGGCCCGCACATGGAGCAGAAATGCGCCACCTTGTGCGCGTCCTTCGGCAGCGTCTCGTCGTGGTATTTGCGTGCCGTGTCCGGATCGAGGCCCAGATTGAACTGGTCCTCCCAGCGGAAATCAAACCGCGCCCGGCTGATCGCGTCGTCGCGCAGCTTGGCCGCCGGATGCCCCTTGGCCAGGTCCGCCGCATGCGCCGCGATCTTGTAGGTGATGACGCCAACCTTGACGTCGTCGCGGTTCGGCAGCCCGAGATGCTCCTTCGGCGTGACGTAGCAAAGCATGGCTGTGCCGAACCAGCCGATCATGGCCGCGCCGATCGCCGACGTGATGTGGTCGTAGCCCGGCGCGATGTCCGTCGTCAGCGGCCCGAGCGTGTAGAACGGCGCCTCGCCGCACTCGCGCAGCTGCTTGTCCATGTTGACCTTGATCTTGTGCATCGGCACGTGGCCGGGCCCTTCGATCATCACCTGGCAGCCCTTGTTCCAGGCCACCTTGGTCAACTCGCCCAGCGTTTCCAGCTCGGCGAACTGCGCCGCGTCGTTGGCATCCGCGTTGGAGCCCGGCCGCAGCCCGTCACCCAGCGAGAACGACACGTCGTACTTGCGCATGATGTCGCAGATCTCGTCGAAGCGCTCGTAGAGGAAGCTCTCCTTGTGGTGCGCCAGGCACCAGCGCGCCATGATGGAGCCGCCGCGCGAGACGATGCCAGTGACCCGCTTGGCGGTCAGCGGCACGTGCGCCAGGCGGACGCCGGCATGGATGGTGAAATAGTCGACGCCCTGCTCGGCCTGCTCGATCAGCGTGTCCTTGAACACTTCCCAATCCAGCTTGTCGGCATCGCCGCCGACCTTCTCCAGCGCCTGGTAGATCGGCACCGTGCCGATCGGCACCGGCGAATTCCGCATGATCCAGCTGCGGATGTTGTGGATGTTGCGCCCGGTCGACAGGTCCATGACCGTGTCTGCACCCCAGCGGATCGCCCAGACCAGCTTCTCGACCTCTTCGGCCGCGCCGGAGGTGACGGCCGAGTTGCCGATGTTGGCGTTGATCTTGACCAGGAAGTTGCGGCCGATGATCTGCGGCTCGACTTCCGGGTGGTTGATGTTGGCCGGGATGATGGCCCGGCCGCGCGCGATCTCGGAGCGCACGAACTCGGGCGTCACGAATTGCGGCAGTTCGGCGCCGAAGCTCTCGCCGTCCTCGATCCGCTCGCCGGCCCAATTCAGCGCGGCGGCGCGGCCCAGATTTTCGCGATGCGCGACGTAGATCATCTCCTCGGTGATGATTCCGGCGCGGGCAAATTCGTATTGCGTGACGTGCTGGCCATCACGGCCCACGAGCAGCGACCGCGGGGCCGGGCAGGCCGGCACGAGACGGTCGGCCGGCACGAAGCCGTTATCCTCGGGCTTGACGTCGCGCGCCGTCGCAGTGGCGAACCCGCGCTTGGCTAGCCACGGCGAGCGGATCTGCGGCAGCCCGCCGGCCAGGTCGATGGCGATGTTGGTCTCGGTGTAGGGGCCGGACGTGTCGTAGAGCGACAACGGCTCCTCGTTAGCCGACGGGTCCAGCACGATCTGGCGGAACGGCACGGAGATGTCGGGTCGCCCGGCCGGGCTGCTGTAGATCTTGCTCGACCCCTGGATCGGGCCGG
>JBPBQE010000421.1:0-6003 GCA_050954595.1 Janthinobacterium lividum
GTCCGCGATGAACCAGACCTATGACAGTGGCGACTTCATCCAGGTGATCGACGCCGCGATGGCGAAGGTCGATTGGGCCGGCTTCCCGGCCCGCCGGGCCGCCAGCGAAGCGCGTGGCCGCAAGCGCGGCATCGGCACCGCCTATTACCTCGAGGCCACTGGTGGTGCCGACACCGAGCGCGCCGAGATCCGCTTCGCCGGTGACGGCTTCGTGGACGTCTATGTGGGCACGCAGAGCAGCGGCCAGGGTCACGAGACCGCTTACGTCCAGCTGATGGTCGATCAGCTCGGCATTGACCCTGACAAGATCCGCATCAAGCAGGGCGACACCGATACCATTCCGACCGGTGGCGGCACCGGCGGCGCGCGCTCGCTCTACTCCGAGGGACAGGCGATCCTGGTCACCGCGGCGTCGGTGATCGACAAGGGCAAGCAGGCCGCGTCTGAAGCGCTGGAGGCCGCGGTGGCAGACATTGTGTTCGAGGCCGGCCACTTCAGCATCACCGGCACCGATCGCGGCATGGACATCCTGGCCCTGGCTGCGCACCAGCGGGGCAAAGACGGCGCCAGCCAGCTGGACGCCGCCGAGATCGCCAAGATCAGCGTGCACACCTTCCCGAACGGTTGCCACATGGCCGAAGTCGAGATCGATCCGGACACCGGCTCCATCAGCACGGTGCGCTATATCGTCGTCGATGACGTCGGCAAGGCCGTAAACCCCATGATCGTCCGCGGCCAAGTCCATGGCGGCGTCGCCCAGGGGCTCGGCCAGGCCGTCATGGAGCGCACCGTCTATGACCCGGCATCCGGTCAGCTGCTTTCCGGCAGCCTGATGGATTACACCCTGCCGCGGGCATCGGATCTGCCGGATATCGAGGTCGATCTGATCGAGATCCCGTGCACCAGCAATCCGTTGGGCGTGAAGGGTGCGGGCGAGGCCGGCGCCGTCGGCAGTCCGCCGGCGATGATCAACGCCATCGTTGACGCACTCCGCAGTGCCGGCGCGAAGACGATCGACATGCCGGCCACCCCGGAGCGGGTCTGGCAGGCACTCCACCAAGCCGCCTGATGCTCCCGGGCAGGCGCGTGGCATTGACGGCCCTGGCCGCCTCCGCGCTCCTGCCCGTTACGACCGGCGTCGCCCAACCGATCCGTCAGTTCGGCGGCGCCATCACTGACGTTCCCGGCCTCGAGGTTGGGCACTTCACCGATACCCGACGCCCCACCGGCTGCAGTGTCATCATCGCCCGCGCTGGGGCCACCGCCGGCGTCGACGTCCGCGGCGCGGCGCCTGGCACCCGCGAGACCGATCTCCTCGATCCCAGCAACCTCGTCGATAAGATCCACGCCATCCTTCTCAGCGGCGGCAGCGCCTACGGGCTCGATGCGGCCACCGGTGTGATGCGCTACCTTGAGGAGCACGGCATCGGCTACAAAACCGGCCCGGCGGTCGTGCCGATCGTGCCAGCTGCCATCCTGTTCGATCTCGGGGTTGGAGATCCCGCCATCCGGCCCGATGCCGCCTCCGGCTATGCCGCCTGTCAGGCTGCGTCGACCGCGCCACCCGCCCAGGGCTCAGTCGGTGCTGGTACGGGCGCGACAGTCGGCAAGCTGTTCGGCATGGGCCGCGCAATGAAGGGCGGCATCGGCACCGCCTCGGTCCGTATCGGCAAGGTGACGGTGGGCGCCATCGTCGCCGTCAATGCGGTGGGTGATGTCCGAGACCCCGCGACCGACCGGTTGCTCGCCGGGCTGCGAAACGCGGACGGGTCCCGTAGCACCGGCGCCACGAGCGCGATCCTCGGCGGCGATATCCCGCCGCCGTTGCAGGCCGGCATGGCGACCACCATCGGCGTCGTCGCCACCGATGCGATGCTGACAAAGGCGCAATGCCGCAAGCTGGCGCAGCAGTCCCATGACGGCTTGGCCCGCGCCATCGACCCGGTGCACACGATGTGGGACGGCGACACCATGTTCGCCCTCGCCACCGGCGCCAGCGCGCTGCCCGGCAACATGCTCACGCTCGGCCTCATGGCGGCCCGCGTCACCGAAGCGGCGATCGTGAACGCGATCCTCGCCGCCACCGGCCTGCCCAACTTACCGAGCGCGAGCGAACTCTAGACGCCAACCTCGTCATCGCGAGCCGTCTCCGGCGTGGCGATCCAGGGCGGCGGAAGCATAAGTGCCGCCCTGGACTGCCACGGTTCGATGCGCCTCGCGGCGACGGGTCTAGCTGAATACCCCTTCGGCGGTGATCGGGTCTTTCACCACGAACAGGTATGACATCGCCGATGCGACCCCGATGGCCGCGCCCACCACCAGCGCCCACACGAACGACCCCGTGGCACCCACGATCAGCCCTGTGACCGTCGGCGCCAGCGCCCCGCCGAGATAGCCTCCGAAGTTCTGCATCGCGCCGATCGAGGCGGTGCAGTTCGTCGGTGCGGCGACCGAGCTGAGCGCCCACGCGCAGGTGCTGGTCACATAGACCAGGAACAAGCTCGCCGAGATGAAGGCGATCGCCAGCGTGTTGCTGGTCACGAAGGCGGCTGCCAGGGTGCAGGCCGACGTCCCCAGCAGAGCGATCGCCGCCGGATACCTGCGGCTCTTGACCGGATCGACCCCGCGCCGCACCAGAATGTCGGCCAGATACCCGCCCGCGATCCCGCCGACTACGCCCCAGGCGAACGGGATGGCCGCTGCGATGCCGGTCGCCTTGACGCTCATGTGCCGCTCGATTTCGAGATAGCCCGGCAGCCAGGCGGTGTAGATCCAGGTCAGGTAGATGCAGCCGAAATAGCCGGTGATCATGCCCCAGGTGGTGCGGAAGCGGAACAGCGCCTTCCATTCGCGGAACGTCACCTCGGTGCGCTGCCCCGGCGGGTCGCCGGCGGTGCGGTAGGCCGTCTCGGCCGCCGTCAGATCCACCGATTTCGGATCGCGGTAGACGTAGAACCATAGCGCCCCGACCAACAGCCCAGCGACTCCCATGATGACGAACGTCGCCCGCCAACCGAAACTCAGCATCAACCAGGTCAGCAGCGGCAGCGCGATGGCCGTGCCCAGAGTGGAGGCCGAGTTGAATACCCCGGTGGCCAGGCCACGATCGCGGGGATTGAACCAGTCGCGCACCACCCGCGCTCCAGTCGGGAATTGCGGCGCCTCGCCCACGCCGAGCAGCAGCCGGGCGGCGAAGAACTGCCCGAAATTCTGCACCAGCCCGCCAAGCAGCTGCGCGAACGACCAGAGCGTCAGCCCCATGGTCAGCAGCCGGCGCGGCCCGAGCTTGTCCACCATCGCGCCGGTCGGCAATTGCGAGAACGCATACGCCCACAGGAACGCGGAAAGCAGGTAGCCCATGTCCGGGATGGACAGGCCCAACTCCTCGCGAATGAACGGATTGGCTACCGCCAAGGTCGCGCGATCGATGTAGTTGACGGCTCCGGCAAGGACGAGCATCGCCAAAGCGGTTCGCTGGATCTTCTTGACCCGTGGCGTAGCAGTAATGACTGCAGACATCGGTCGGCCTCCCACAATTCTTGTTGCGGTCAGCTTAGGATTGTTCCGGCAACCCTGGCCAGGGCTCTCTCGCTCTCCATTGGCGCGGCTGGGTCAGTGTGTCGGATTTGGTGGCGTGATGAACACGTCGATTTCTACCGGATCTCGCACGGCGCCTCGAAACGCATGCTCCAATGTGAGAACGGAATGCCGTGTCTCGGCATTTCCCAATCTCTCGGCCTGCGCGTAACACGCCGGGTCGTCCGGCAAGCAGACGGCAAGCAGCCCATCGCGCTGTAGGATGCCAGGCGTAACCCACGGCGCTTCACGGAAGCTCAGGAGCACAAAGCCCGAGGGTCGGTCTTTGCTGTAGAATGCTACCGCATTGCCGATATATTTGCTGCCGCCGACTAGGCGGAGCGGTGCCTTGGTTTCGCTTCGCCATAGATCGGTCGCCGCCTCGGCAAGTTCTTTCTGCGGCAAGAGATAAGCGGGATCCCGCGTCGAAACCTTGAACGTATACGCGGTGATCGCAGGCGCGAGGGCGATCGCGCCGATGGTTGTCGCGACGGCAATGCCGGCCGCGAGCCTGAAGCAGCGCCGTGCGTCCACGCCAGGAATGACCAGCAGCAGCCAGACCGGCAGGAGCGGAAAGATGCCGATCGTCATCTTTCCCCCGACTTTCAGCTCCAGAACCAGGCCGAACAGAACCGTGAGCGCCACCGGGGCGAAAACCAGCGCCGTCAGGAATCGGCCGCTGGGCAAAGAGACAGTGGCCACACATCGGGCGTCGACGGTTGCCTTTTGCCTCGAGAGCACGACGATGATGAGGACGGCCACGTGAAAAGCGGTGATCTCGAGCAGGAAGGCGAAGCTATTCTTGACGACGACCGCCAGCCCTTGCCCGGTGATGCCGAGCGCATAATCGACCGATGGCGCATGCGAAAAGATCGCCCAAACCACATGCGGCAAGAACAACAGCGCGGCGACGCCGATGGCGATCCACGGGCTGGCGGAACGGTAGTAGAGGCGCCAGTCGGGATGCGCGAACGACGCCCCGAAACAGGTCAGGATGAGAACGATGGCGTAGTATTTGGAAAGCAGACACAAGCCGACCATCACCCCGAACAACACCGACGGGGTCGTACGCCGAGTTCCGATGGCTTTGACGAAGAAATAGTACGTCCACGGCCAGAGCGACAGGAAGATCGAGTTCGCGTTGAAGTTGTAGCTTTTGAACGTGTAAAACGGCGTGCACAGCAGCAGCATCATGGCCGCCTGCCGTGTCCACCCGCCGGCAAACAAGCCGATGAGTCGCCAGGCGCCAACCAGGCCGATCGCGGCGTTCAGGACGGCAAGCAGAACGAACGGCCAATCCGTTCTGGGGAACACCATGAACCACACGCCGGCGATCCACGCCCAGAATGGCGGGTGCTGATTGTAGCCGAACTGGAACTCCCGGCCCCACACATAGGCCTCGGTCATATCGTTGTGCAGCGCCTTGCCCATGCTGCTGATGTCACCGAACGCGAACCACGCCGCGGTGAACCCCGCAAACCATAGGCAAAGGATCGCCGGGCTTACTCCGGTCGCGCGACGGGGTGGATCACCTGCTGAACCAACGTCAGGCGCACGGTTGAATAGGGCAGACACAGTCGGAAAGGCACTCACCGGGTGCTGATGCCCTATTTCGTGTGATCCGCGAAATTACGATGGTCGTGGGGGTGATCGAACTACCCGCCCGCGACACCCCGCGTGTTGACATACAGTGCATAGATCGACTGGCTCGCCGCCATGAACAGCCGGTTGCGATGCAGCCCGCCGAAGCACAAATTGGCGCACCGCTCCGGCAGCGCGATCCGCCCGATCGGCTCACCGGCCGGGTTGAAGATCATTACCCCGTCCAACTCCGGCGTGCCCATGCCCCAGCCGCACCAGAGATTGCCGTCTTCATCGACGCGGAAGCCATCCGGCGTCCCGCTCGGGCCGGCATCGATCAGCACCCGGCCATGGCTCAACCGCCCAGAGTCGCTGACGTCATAGGCCACGATCTCCCGTGGCGTCGCCCGGCTGGCGACCAGATACAGCGTCTTCTCGTCCGGCGAGAACGCCAACCCGTTCGGGCCCGGCACGCTGTCCTCTACCACGGTGACCTCCCCGGATGCCGGGTCGAACCGATAAACGCAGTCCGGTCGCTCCCGCTCCGCCCGCTCGCCCTCGTAATCGCCGAGTAGCCCGAACGGCGGATCGGTGAACCAGATCGTGCCATCCGACTTGACGACGACGTCGTTCGGCGAGTTCAGCCGCTTGCCCTCGAAGCGGTCGACTAGCGTCGTGATTGCCCCGCCATGCTCCGTCCGCGTGACCCGGCGCCCGCTATGCTCGCACGTTACCAGCCGTCCCTGCTGGTCCCGCGTGTTGCCGTTGGCGTAGCCGCTCGGCCGGCGGAAATCGCTGAGCAGCCCGGTCTGCTCGTCCCATTTGACGATGCGGTTGTTGGGGATG
>JBPBQE010000510.1:0-5969 GCA_050954595.1 Janthinobacterium lividum
GGATCACGACACGAAAGTGGTCTGAGCGTCCGGTTCGTGCGAACGTAAGCAGATCATCTGTCCGCCTTTCCGTCCGTCAATCAAGCCGTCCGCCCTCGCGTTACACAACCAGGGTTTGCGGACACAACTACGCGGTCCGAAAAACCCTGATTTGGCGGATACATCTAGCCATCGGACGATCACGTCACTTTCGTGTCGTGATCCCATCATGCGAGTGCAGCCATGCCCCACCTTCGTCCTGCCACCCGTGTGGAAGTCTTGTCAGCCTTAACCTATGGAATACGGTTTGGTCGCCGCGGCAAGCCAACCAAGCGTCATTCCGAGATGATGCCGCAGTTCACCGCCGAGGCGCTGGTCGACATGCCCGAGGCGTCGAACATGATGATGAAGCCGCCAGCCGAGCCGGTCGACGTGCGGACTTGGCCAAGCAGATCGGCCTCGGTCGCAAAGCTGGCCGGGAAGTCGGTCAGGCTGCTGCCGAGCCGGAAGTGAAGCAGTTACCGCCACGTCGTGCTCGCGGCTCAAAAAATAGAAGCCGGCAGCAGCAGCGGTGGATCGCGGCTGCAGTAGCAAATATTGCTATTCAGCCGATGCTGACCCTGCCCATTCTGGCACTTGCTGATCATGTCGCAGCCGAAGGCGTTGCACATGCAAGGCGGCAAACACGTCCTCAAGCGGTAGTGCCGTCTTAAGCACCTTAAGCCCGGGCAGGCTGGCGCGCGCTTCGTCGCTGAAGCGCTGCTGCAGGACCGGGATGCCCAGATAGGCACGCCTCCACCACTCCTGGATCGGCTGGGCCGCAGCTCGTAGCGAGTCAGCCCCGGGCAGGCGCTCACGCTTCTGATGCCGGTTTACCGCTGGGTGCGACGGCAGCAGGTTCCACAGATCGCCGCAAGGCCACGCTGACCAGGGCAGGCAGTGGTCGATGTCCATCCTGTCAGGCTGAAGCCTCCGCCCGCTCCAGACGCAGTGTAGCGCCTCTCCTTGCCCAAGCATGGCCAGAGCACGCCCACGCGGCACGACGACGTCGCGAGATGGCTCGGCCCACAGCATGGCAGCGGCTATCGTGCCCTCGTCGAGCGACCGCGCCTGGCGGGTCGCATACTCCCGCATGAGGCGCGTCCACTCGGCGACGAGCGCCGGCTCCACCCAGGCTGCAAAGCGACCAAGGGCGCGCCACAGCGTGCGAGGCAGGGCAAGCGTCCCATAGCCGGCCAGCGTCTCGGCATCGAGCGCGAGTTTGCCTCGAGCCGGTGGCGCACGGCGTCGCAAAGTCGGCAGCACCGGCCCCCCGTTCGGGTAGGTGATGTAGGTCGCCGGCATCTTCGCGATCACGTCGGCGGCCTCCTGCAGGGCCGCATGCACCGCCGCGGCTTGCGCACCGACGAAGCGGCCGCCGATCCGCAGGTCGAGCCGTGGCACCAGCCCGTCGAGCAAGGCCCGGAAGCCCGCTCCGGCAAAGGCGAGACCCTCGGGCCCGGCGTTGCGCGGCATCTGCGGCAGCCCTGCATCGACGAGCTGCAGATAGAGCCTGAGCCAGTTCAGCGCGATGGCACCGAGCGGCAGGACGACCGTTCCCTCGTCCTGCTCATCGGCCAGCCCTGCCGAACCGTCTGCCGCCCGACACAGGGCCCGTAGCAGGCCGAGCTTGTAGGTCGAGCTCTTGGCGTCGTTGAGGATGATGTGCCGCAGCAAGGGGAGGGCACCGGTGCCGTCGTCCGGCAGCCTCAGCACCACGCCTGTCCACGATACGCCGGGCCGGCCCTGTTGATCCGGCAGCTCGACGACACGTTCGACAATGGCGCCATGTGCGCGGGCCAGCCGCTCCACCTCGTCCAGCGACACCGGATGCATGCCTCGCGCCGCCTCGGCCGGTCCGTGCCGGAGCGACAGCGCCAGCATGCCGCCCGCACGCAGCAGGCCGAGTAGCTTGCGCAGGGCTTGAGGGCGCTCGGCCGGAGGCACGTGCTGCCACACGCCGCTGAGCAGGATGACGTGGAAGGCATGTCCCTGCTGATGGACCTGGTTCAGCGCCGGCAGTGTATCGTCGACCCAGCTGATGGCCGCCTCGGGATGACGGGCCCGTGCCTCCGCACGCATCGCGGCGGCGGGCTCGACGGCGACCACGCTGTGGCCACGGCGCGCGAACCAGGCGGCGTCGCGACCGCTGCCGGCGCCAACGTCGAGCACCAGGCCGGGCTCGGCCGGCAGCAGGTCGACCAGCCAGGCGTGCAGCCTGTCCGGGTCGACCGCCTCGTAGGCCGCGGCAAGATCGCGGGCATGAGCGTCATACCAACCGACCGGGGCCAGCGGTGTCGTCATCCGCAGGAACCCAGGTGTCGTCGGTCCTGGACCGACGCGGGGTGGATCCCCCTCTGCTCCAGTCGCAAATGATCTGCTGGCCCTTGGTGATTCCGTGAAGCTTGCATGCGCAAGGGAGAGTGCATCGGCAGGATGCTCTGGTTCAATGCGCCTGGGCGTAGAGCGGATCCCGAAAAGACGACTCGACAACAAGTGGAAGTTCTGGATTCGTTCTCTTCATGCAGGAGCCTCCCTACGACCGCGCGCTTGCCCTGGCAGCCCAGGTGCGCACCATGCGCGACCACTTCCTCGACGTGTCGTGCGGCTGCGGCGATCGACGGGTGATCGCGCTGGGCATGATGGCGCGAGACAACCGGGTGGCGACGGCGACGCTGGCCCATGTAGCACTCCGGCTGTCCTGCCTGGGCTGCCGCACCGGGCCCGACGAGATCCATCTCTGCGCCACGATCAACGGCACGCAGGCGCCGATATTTGGCGGCGGGGTGGTCTGGACGATGCCGCTGCTCACCCGGGAACGACGACCTTCATACCACCTGAGACACCGAGCCTGACTAAGGCAGAGCGTCGGTTGTCATGCAGACGACGCGGGGAATGAACGGGTCAAAAGCACCGACCGGCGCCGTGCGACGATGCTCGATACGGCCGGGTAGCTGGCATTGTGGAGCTAGGTCACCTCAACGTCACCCGATGGCCGATGCTCCTCAGCCGACTGAAAGGAGGGGAGTAGCTGCTTTCGATCCAAGGCGGCTCTTTGCGACTGGGGGACACGCCGGACTCGCCGTTTGCGTGCGGCTCGACGTAGGAGCACATTGGAGCAGAAGCGTCCGATCCGGCGGTATGAGGCAGACAAGGTGAAGGCCCCTCACTCGACCTCCGTCCCAAAGGCCATGCAGGCAAAATACGACGCCGTGGCAGCGCTAACGGATGAATTCTGCCGCGATCACCTGAACGAGGAGTACCGCGACCTCGCGCGCGCCATGACTGCCGCCCTGTGCCGAAAACGCCCGAGCCCCCTGGTTTCAGGCCAGCCTCGTACCTGGGCCTGCGGCATCGTCTACACGCTGGGCCAGCTTAACTTCCTCTCCGACAGGTCGAGCCAGCCGTATATGGCCATGGCCGACCTTTGCGCCGCATTCGGCGTCGGCCAGAGCACGGCTGCGACCAAGGCCAAGGCCATCCGTGACGCCCTGCGCACGAACCGCA
Organism: Janthinobacterium lividum; assembly: GCA_050954595.1. GTDB lineage: Bacteria > Pseudomonadota > Alphaproteobacteria > Acetobacterales > Acetobacteraceae > JAVVHH01. The sequence goes on from JBPBQE010000510.1 coordinate 3,526, forward strand.
TAGACCCGACCTGGATGCTGCCAAGCTTAGTGGACCAGAACCCGCTGGTGTGGATGGTCGAGGTCAACGGCCTGATAGTCGACCTACGCCACATGCCACGCGAACTGCAGCAGATCGCCTATGAGAAAGGCATGATCCCTTACGTCCCGGCCGACCGTGAATGAGGCTGGGGTAAGACACCCTGACCCACGTCAGCACCCAACCTTTCTGCAACTTAGCCTCGTCCCGCTTGGGTAGACCCCATCGGCACGTTGATATGGAACACTTCTTCTGTGCCGTTAGGTAGGTTCGGGCTTCTGGAACGACACCGTTCTCGGGATCCATACCCTTGTGGGGCACAGTCGATCTGAAATGCATTTTCGGCCCCGCTGCTACCGAACCCCCTGTCTGGGGTGCCGCACCGGTCCGGATAAGATCCGTCTTTGCGCGACGGTCAACGGGCGCGAGGCGCCAACCTTGGGGTCACCTCACCGTTTGCTCAAAACTGCATGCTAAGCGGCATACCGATCCCGCTTGCCTTTCAACACGGCTGTGAAAGGGGTTTGTGCAACGCAGGTCGCCAGCGATTGCTGGACCACTCAACGGCTTTCGCAAACGAGGGTTTATGCATGTTTCGCCATGGTCGTTTGTCGGCATGGGGTGATGAGCAGATCTTCGTTCAGGCGCGTCGGAGTCCCTTCTCGACATCTCCTTAGTCAGACAGCGACATACATTGGCTACTCGCGAGCCGGACATTGAAGCAAGGGCCTGCTCACAAACTCGCCCGGGTCGAATACACCTAATCGATGCGAGCCATGAAAGATGTGGACGGCGTAATGTTTCCTTAACCGGCATTACTTAATCTTCATGGCATGATTAAAGTTCAGCGATTTCAATTTAGGCGGATCCCGGCGGGAGTTTTGGCGGTTTGCTTAGTAGCACGGTTCTGGAGAAACAAGCGCTTCGAGCAGCGTAATCGTCGCCGGACTGCGTCTGGCTTTGCTCCCCTACCATATGACTTTGAACCTAAGGGAAAGCATCCCTGTAAGCTTTGTTACGAACTGACCGATGCTCCCGGTCGCGTGTGTGACCTGTGCCATGTAGAAGGCACTATTTGGTAAGGCGCAAAGAGACCGGATGGGTGCGGGTCGAAACCGCGCATTGCTTTCAGCCTACCGCTTTACCGCCCAATCCGCCGGCCACAGCCGCCACTGGACGACGCCCCACACCGCGTCCTTGCTACTCTCATCAGCCGAACGGGTTCTTGACCTCCGTAGCCGCCTTGGATGGCGCTACCTTGTCCGACAACGCGGAATCGCTCTCCAGCGCGTGCACGATCGCGTCCAGCAACGCCTTGAGCGCGCGGGCGTAGGCCAGCCCCAGCTCGTCGCGCGTCAGGTCCAGACTGCCCCCAACCGCCACGCAATCCCGGCCGTTCTCCAAGGTAAGATCGCCGATCGTCATAGAGGCAGCGTCGTCGGCATAAGGCGTCATCGTGCGCGTGGGCATGGAATCTCCGGGCCTAGGGATCGCGCGGCGACCGCGGGACGGGCAGCCGACCGAGAGTCGCCTTGATGCTTTGCGACAAGCCGGGGAACGGGTCCACCTTGATAGTCTACAGCTTCGCCCGCCTCGGCGCTGCCCTCGGCATGAAGGTCGAAGACGTGTTCACGCAGAACCGGCGCCGATGGGTCCGACTGCGTGAGAAGGGCGGCAAGGCGCACGCTATGCCCTGTCACCACAATCTCGAGACCTACCTGACCGAGTATCTGGAACAGACCGACATCATCGAAGACGGCAAAGGCCCGCTCTTCCGCACCATTGGGCGCGGCACCGCCCGGCTTACCCGGACGCCCCTGCCGCAAGCCAATGCCTATGCGATGATTCAGCGGCGCACGGCCGCGGCAGGGATCGAGACGAAGGTGGGGAACCATAGCTTCAGAGCGACCGGGATTACGGCCTACCTGAAGAATGGCGGCACGCTCGAGAAAGCGGCGGCCATGGCCAACCACGCCAGCACGCGGACGACGCAGCTTTACGATCGCCGGCCGGACGAGGTGACGCTCGACGAGGTCGAGCGGATCGGAGTTTAGATCGGCGGCAGGCAAATAATTTAGCGGACATAAAGGCGCCGACCGCCATCTGGCATCACTTCAAGCGCGATCAGGTAACCCTCGGTCCGCATCAGGGATGCAATGGTGTATGAGAGACCGCTATTTTCACGGGGCCCTGATGGAGCATCGACGGCGAACGATGGAGCCTTGATGGAGCCTCGACGGAGGCGAATTGAGCTCTCTGGCGGCAGCCGTTTGGCGACCGATCAATTTTTCTGAAAATTTCCTGCGATAGCTTGCAACGTCCCGATCGAAGTTTCCCTCGGACAAATCTGAGGGAGCACGATGTTGGAAAACACTTTAAGCGGCGGGTCAGGTCCGCCTGGCCCGACAACGCCAAGTCGCCTGATG
>JBPBQE010000166.1:0-5937 GCA_050954595.1 Janthinobacterium lividum
TCGCGAAGCTCCTGCGACATCGCGGAGTCGACCGACAGATGGATCGCCACCCCCCGCCGGCGCCGCTTCAGCGCCGTCTCGTAGGAGCGCACGAGGTCTTCGGCTTCTTCCTCGAACTCGACCCCGGTATCGCGAATCAGGCGGAACTTGCCGCTGCTGAGCACCCGGAAGCCGGGGAACAGCCGGTGCAGGAACAGGCCCACCATGTCCTCGAGCAGCATGAAGCGGATTACCTTGCGGTCCGCCTCGCTCGGCAGCCGGATGAATCGCTCGATCGTCGCCGGCAACGGGATCAGCGCCTGCATGCCATGCCCATCTTGGTCACGGTGCAGCTTGAGCACCATCACCAGGCCCATGTTGGGGATGAATGGGAACGGGTGCGCCGGGTCGACCGCGAGCGGAGTAAGCACCGGGAACACGCGGTCCATGAACCAGTTCTCGAGCCGGGCAATGTCATCGCCGCTCAGCACCGACGTTTCGACCAGCTCGATGCCCGCCTCGGCCAACTGCCCCCGCAATTCGCGCCACACGCGCTGCTGCGCGTCAATCAGGCGCTGCGCCCGCGTCTGGATCGCTTCCAGCTGCTGCCCCGCGGTCCGCCCATCGGCGCTGATCGCCGCCACCCCCGCCTTGGCCTGCCCGATCAACCCGGCCACGCGGACGCTGAAGAACTCGTCCAGGTTGCTGGCGCTGATCGACAGGAACCGTAGCCGCTCCAGCAGCGGATGCCGCGCGTTCTCCGCCTCTTCCACGACCCGGTGGTTGAAGTCCAACCACGACACCTCGCGGTTGATGAACCGGTCCGGGCTATCGGCGGTCAGCGTGGCGGCTTCCGTCGATGACAGCTCGGTCGTCTCGACCCGCACGGCACTCACGCTGGTCACGGTGAACTCTCCTGTGGCATCTCGTTGAGCAACAAATCGGCCAGGCACTCGGCTGCCAGTCCGCGCGATACGCTCGATTGCGCGGCCAACGCCGCGTAATCCAATCGTTCCACCGCCTCGCGGATCGTGGCGGCCGTGCGCGGCAACCGGGTCAGCATCCATTTCTGTATCGGGGGCGGTACCACGATCTGACGGTCGGACAAGAGCTTGGCCAACAATGCCGCCAACATGTCATCATCCTGCGGCCCCAACTCCACCGCCATGGTCGCCCGCAGCCGGCTCGCCAGGTCGGCCAGTCGAATCCGGCACCGCGCCGGCGGCCGGGTCGAGGTCAGCAGCAGGCGGTGCCCGGATTCGGCCGCCGCATTCAACACGTGCAGCAGCGCTTCCTCGGACGGGACCTGGTCCGCATCGTCGATCGAGATGGACCCTTCCGGCCAGAACGGCTCGCGCAACAATCGCCCATCGACGACCGACGCACCGGTCTTGCTGGCCCAGACGTGCAGCAGATGCGTCTTGCCGACCCCCGGCCCGCCCCACAGCACCAGTCGATGCTGCGGCCACGGCGTTTCACTGGCCATGACGTCGAACGCCAACTGCACGCCCGCATGCGGCAGGAAGTCCCCAGGCCCCAGCGCCGGTTTGAACGGCAGCGCGAGCGGGAGTTGCCCATCAGCCATTTTGGGGCGGTTCCAGGTAGATGGGGCTCGTCAGGTATCGCCGCAGCCAGAACCGCGCCAACACCCCGAGCGCGGCCGCCACCGGCACCGCCAACAGGACTCCCAGGAACCCGAACGCCGCGCCACCCGCGAACAGCGCGAAGATCACCCACACCGCATGCAGCTCGACGCGATCGCCAAGGAAGCGCGGATAGATGACGTACCCCTCGAGCAACTGCCCCACGACGAACACGCCGGCGACGACGGTCACCCCTTGCCAATGAAACTGCGCCAGGGCAAGCGCAATGCTGGTCACGCCGCCCACCACGCTGCCGACATACGGGATGAACGACAGCAGCCCGGCCGCCATGCCCACGATCAGCCCCAGATCGAGCCCCACCACCGTGAGCCCCACCGCATAGAACGCTGCCAGCAACACACAGCAGATTGCCTGCCCGCGCAGCCAGGCTGACAGGATGCGGTCCACCTCCCGCGCCTGCGCCCGCAGCACCCCGGCATACCGACGCGGCACCCAGCTATCCAGCCGCGCCACTGCCCGCCGCCAGTCGCGCAGCAGGTAGAACGCCACCACCGGCGTGACCACCACCAGCGAGATGACGCTGAACAGCGCGAATCCGCTGCCCACGATTCGCGTCAGCGTGCCGGCCACCCAGCCCAGCATCGAGCCCGCCTGGCCCGCCACCAGGTCCCGCAGCTTCTCGTCCACGTAGTCCGACCCGAGCCCTTCCTGCAGCCGGTGCACCACGTCGCCGGCCCAGTTGCGGATCTCCGTCACATAGGACGGCGCCCGGCTGACCAGCAGCCCGATCTGCGACAGCAGCAACGGATACAGCAGTAGCGCGAACAGCAGCATCACCGCCAGCAAGGCGACGATCATGATGCCCGCCGCCACCCCGCGCGGCATGCCCAGGCGTGCCAGCCGCGTCGTGGGCGGGTCCAGAAAATAGGCGATGCACGCCGCGGCCACGAACGGCAGCAGGATCGACGAGAACAGATACAGCGCCACGCATGCCGCCACCACCAGCCCGGCCAGCATCCCCAGCCGCTGCCCCTTCGTGGTCCGCTCAGCAGACGGCGGCACCGCGTCGGCCACGGTGGCGATCTCTGTCACGACGCCCGGCGTGACCCCGGGCGCGACACCGGCCACGATATCGGACCGGGTCCGTGTTGCCGGGCCAGCGCTGCTGTGGTTGTTTCCGGCAAGGCCGCTCATTCCCGCAGTCTAACCGCCTCCCAAGACAGAGTCTTTCCCGATGAGCCGTTCCGTACCCGACAATATGATGACTTCCCGCGACGGCGTCGCACTGACCTACCGCGACGCGGGCGTTGACATCGAGGCCGGTGACGCCCTCGTCGACCGCATCAAGCCGCTCGCCCGCGCCACCGATCGCGTCGGCACCATGGGCGGCCTCGGCGGCTTCGGCGCCCTGTTCGACCTCAAGGCCGCCGGGTTCCGCGACCCGGTGCTGGTCAGCACCACCGACGGCGTCGGCACCAAGCTCAAGATCGCCATCGACGCCGGCATCCACGACACCGTGGGCATCGACCTGGTTGCCATGTGCGTCAACGATCTCGTCGTCCAGGGCGCCGAGCCGTTGTTCTTCCTCGACTATTTCGCCACCGGCGCCCTCGACGTCGCCCATGCCGCCAGCGTCGTCTCCGGCATCGCCGAAGGCTGCAAGCAGGCCGGCTGCGCCCTGGTCGGCGGCGAAACGGCGGAAATGCCCGGCCTCTACCGCGGTGGCGATTACGACCTCGCCGGCTTCAGCGTCGGCGCCGCCGAGCGCGAGGCCCTGCTCCCCGCCGGCGTCGCTCCTGGCGATACCATCCTTGGCCTGCTCAGCACGGGAGTTCATAGCAACGGCTTCTCGCTCGTCCGCCGCATCGTCGAGGCCAGCGGCCTGACCTGGGAAAGCCCGGCCCCCTTCGATGCCGAGCGCAGCCTCGCCGCCGCCCTGCTCGCTCCCACCAAGATTTACGTGCGGCCCATGCTCGCGCTGCACCGTGCCGGCCTGCTGAAGGCAGCCGCGCACATCACCGGCGGCGGGCTCCCCGGCAACCTCCCCCGTGTCCTCCCCGCCGGTACCCGCGCCGCCATCGACGCCGCGACCTGGCCGGTTCCGCCCGTGTTCCGCTGGCTTGCCGGCGTCGGCGGCGTGGCAGATGCCGAGATGCTTCGCGTCTTCAACTGCGGCATCGGCATGACCCTCGTCGTCGCCGACCCGGCGGCCGCCATCGCACTCCTGGCCGAGCACGGCGAACACGCCGTCGCCATTGGCAGGATCGAACAGGCCGACGGGGAGCCCCGGGCCGACATCGCCATCCCGGATGGCTGGCTGGCGTGAGCCGCGTCGGCATCCTGTTCAGCGGCCGTGGCAGCAACATGGGTGCCTTGCTCAAGGCTGCCGCGGCACCGGGCTTTCCCGGCGAGATCGTCCTGGCCATCAGCAACGTTCCTGGTGCCGGTGGCTTTGACCTCGCGGCTGCCTATGGCATCCCCTCGCTCTGCATCGATCACCGCCCCTTCGCCGGCGACCGCGAGGCCCATGAACGCGCCATCGACGCCGCGCTCCAGGAGGCCGGTATCATCCTGGTCTGCCTCGCCGGCTACATGCGCCGCCTCACCCCGTTCCTCGTTGGGCAATGGGCCGGCCGCATGCTCAACGTCCATCCCAGCCTGCTACCGTCATTTCCCGGCCTGCACACGCATCGCCGCGCGCTCGATGGCGGCGTCAAGCTGCACGGCTGCACCGTGCATATCGTCACCGACATCGTCGACGAAGGCCCGATCCTGGCCCAGGCCGCCGTCCCGGTTTTGCCCGACGACGATGAGGATAGCTTGGCCGCCCGAATCCTGATCCAGGAACATGCGCTCTACCCGGCGACCCTCGAGCGCTTCCTTCGCGACGCCCCCGGCCGTTTCGACCCGACGGCCGCCCTGCTCAACCCCTTGCCGATTCTGCCTCCGGCACCGTAAAAGCCTGTCATCGAACGAGGCATGACTATGGCGCAGATCCAGCAGGAAACCCGGGACTCCGACCCGATCACACAATCGTTCGTGGTCGATCGTCAGGCATTCTGGAATCGCTTCACCAGCTTCAGCACCTATGTCGCCGGGGCGGTCGTGCTGTTGCTCGTCCTGATGTGGATTTTCCTGGTCTAGTCGACGCTAGTACATGAGGTTTGTGTCCAGCACGTTCCTCATGTCGGTCCGCCGGCCTTCGAGCCAGCACGCTAGGTTGTAGCAGAACACGTCGGTAATCCGGGCGTTCTCGCGCTCGACTGTGCTCGCCGAATGCGGGCTGATCAGCACGTTCGGCATGGTCCATAGCGGGCTCTCCACCGGCAGCGGCTCCGAGTCCGTGACGTCCAGCGCCGCGAAGCCTACTTGCCCCGATCGCAGCGCGGCGATCAGGGCATCCTGATCCACCGTCTGGCCGCGCCCGATGTTGACGAACATCGCCCCGGGCCGCATCTCGCCGAATGCCCGCGCATCCAGCATCCGTTCGGTCGCCGGCGTATGCGGCACCGTCATCACCACGGCATCCGCCATGCCCAGCGCCAGCGGCAGTTCGCTCGTCGGCATCACCGCGTCGAACATCGCGGCATGCGCCCGGTTGCGGGCCGGGTCGCGCGCCACCGCGATCACCCGCATGTCGAATGCGCGGGCCACTTTCGCGCAGCCGCGCGCAAGATCACCGGCCCCGATCAGCACCAGCGTCCGCCCTGCCAGATCCTCCCCGGCATGCCGCTCCCATCGCCGCTCCGCTTGTTCGGCCCGCAGCCGGTCATAGCTGCGCAGATGCGTCAGCAGCGCCATGAACACCCACTCCGCCAGCGGCCCGGCATGCACCCCCCGCGCCGTGGTCACCAGGATGCCGGACGCATCCAGCCCCAGCCGCGCCACGTGCAGCCCCACCCCCGTGCTGGTCGCCTGCACCCAGGCCAGCTTGGACAAATGCGGCAGATCGCCGGCTGCCGGCAGGTCGAACAGGATGGTGGCCCGCGCCAGCATCCCCTGCCACCGCGCCTGCTGCTCCGGCGAGCGCTGAAACGCCGGGTCGCCGCGATGATCGGCGGTGAAGCGCGGCGGCGGCAGGAGCAGCGGGTCGTGCAGCACCAGCAGCCGATCCGGCGCCATCGCCCGGATCCGAGCGACCAAAACTTCCTCGAGCGGCGACGTGATCAGAACAGTGGCAGCGGCTTGTTGCATTGTAGAACCCGACCATGACGCGACCTGTTAGGTCAATTGCGAAGGCGTGATGGCGCCGCGCTATGCGGAATCGGTTGACCCTGTCGCCCCCGCCGGATACGCCCTGTTGATCGTGAGCACTGACGCCCGCCCCATCAATTCCGCACGTCCCTTCGTGCGT
>JBPBQE010000324.1:0-5914 GCA_050954595.1 Janthinobacterium lividum
GGCTTCATCGTTCCAAATCCAGGATTCTCATTCCAAGTTCGCCGTGTAGCTGCGCCTGCCGGTCCCGCTTAGCGTTCGCTCGTTCGCAAGAGCAAGGGAGGCAGATGCATGGGTAACACAAGCTTTCGCAAGATCCTGGCGCAATGATGCCACAGGGATCCGAGGCCGATCGATCCGGCATCATCTCGACGCTGCACGCCTACCAGGCGGCGCTGAACGCTGCTGATACCAATGCGGTGCTGCCGCTTTACGAACCAGACGGCGTGTTCATGCAGCCGCACGGGCCCTCCGCCATCGGCACCGACGCGATCCGCCAAACCTACGATGCCGACTTCCGCACGTTCCGTCTGCAGGTCACCTTCCAGGTCGCCGAAGTGCAACTGTTATCGCCCGAATGGGCCTTCGTCCGCACCAATTCGGCGGGCACGAACACCGTTCTCGCCACCGGAGCGCAAAGCGCCGAGGCCAACCAAGAGCTGTTCATTTTGCACAAGGGCGTCAGCGGGTCGTGGAAAATCGCGCGCTACAGCTTTTCGACAACCAATCCGCCGCACGCTTGAGGAAACCGGACATGGCTTCAGTGCACTCTGTCACGGCCTCCACAGCCGCCGAACTCCTCGCGGCCTTGGCAGATCCCGCGATCCCTGATGTCGCAGTCGCTGGAACGATTGCAGCGGCGGGTAGCCTCCGGCTCCAGCCCGGTCAAACGCTGAAGGGCACCGCACCGGACGCGCGCATCGAGTTTCCAGCCGGGGCCGACGGTATCTGCCTGACCCGCGACAACACAGTGGTTGGCCTGCAACTGCGCACGGACCCCGATCGACGTGCGGTGTTCAACGACCCGGCCTCGCCCCACCTCGGTCGCCTCGTGCTGCGTGATCTCGACGTTTTCGGCTGCGTCCGCCTGATCGCAGAAGGTGCGGTCCGTGGCGGGCATGTGGAGATGGACGGGGTCGACGTGGTTTCTGCCGATGCGCGGCACTTCCCCGAATGGCCCAGCGGCTATGGGGTCGAGGTGGTACCCGGCGCACTCACGGTGTGGAACCGACAATCAGATCCGAGCGTGGTGATTACCGCCGATCTGCGCCGGCTGTCGGCGGGCCGCGCCGGTGCGCCGGTGCGGGGCAGTGGGATATTCGTGGCAGGTGCCGGGGTGACCGGCGGCCGATTGTTGGTCCGGTTGCTGCAAACCGGCGCCGTGTTCAGCGACGGCGGCATCCCGCCCGGAACGGCCAACCGCATCGCCGGGGGCGTGTTCACCGTGGACGGCGCGTTTGTCGACGAGGTCCATAATTTCGGCCCCGTCACCACCTACGGCCCGAACGATATGGTGCTCGACAACTGGGGCACCGTGGATCGCTGGACCGCGGACGCCAAAATCACCTCGTTCGGGCCTAGCGCGATCGGCTTCGTCAACTTCGGCACCATTGGGGTCCTGCGCGTTCTCGCCCCGATCGAGACCTTCGGCGGCGGCGCACGCGGCTTCAACGTCTACGCCGGCACCGTGCACGACGCGGAGTTCGACCGCATCGTCACCCGAGCTGACGGCGCCGTCGGCTTGCAGATCAGCCAGCCAGTCGGCCGGATCGCCGTGCGCCGGGGCATCGAGACCTTTGGCGGCATCGGCGACTCCCTGGTCAAGGGTGTGGTGGTGCAGTTGCCCGCGACACCGTTGAGCATAAAGCCCGGCGGCTCCGCTCGCGAGATCACCATCGAGGGTGGCCTGTTCAGCCACGGGTTCGGCATCGACCCGCTGCAGCTGCACGGGTCGATTGGTGCCTTGTCCGTATCAGGCGGGTTCGCCGCAGCCGCGGGCGGGTTCGAGCCAATTTGAATCCCGATGCAGGAGAGAACCCACATTTGACCCTCAAACTTTTCTACGCGCCCGGAGCCTGCTCCTTGGCGCTGTAATGGATCGGTACCTCCTTCGAAGCCGTGCGGGTGAAATACGGCTCGCCCGAATTGATCACGGTCAATCCGGTCGGGTCGGTTTCGGCCCTCGACACTCGGGAAGGCTGGACGTCGCCGCTTTCCGGACGCCAAGCTGGGTGCCGAACCCGGCCTAAAAAGGACCTAAATCGCCTCTTTCTAGGTAAGGACAACGATCTTTCCGCCCGCCTTGTTGCTGTCCATCATCCGATGCGCCTCGACGATCTGGTCCAGCCGGTAGACCTTGCCGACCTGAACGTGCAGCGACCCGTCAGCGACCTGATCTAGCATCGCCTGCAGGTCCATTCGCATGAAGTCGCCGACGCCGCCGTCGTAGGTCGTCAGCCCGACCCCGGTCGGAATGGCGGCCATCGGGCTGAACTCGTCCATCGACCACTTGTTACCCACGATCCCGGTCATGCACACAAGACCGGGTTCCTTCACGCATCTCAGGGAATCGAGGAGCGTAGTGGTGCCGACCAGTTCGAGCACCTTGTCGACCCCGCCGGGCCAACGCTCTTCCACCTGCGCCGCAACATTGCCGTCATCGACGAAGGTTCCCTCGGCGCCCGCCTTACGCAACAGGTCGAAGCTGCCGGGGTTACGGCTGGTGGAGGCAACGCGGGCGCCGTGCCGCCTGGCGATGGCCGCCGCCGCCATCCCCACCGACGTGGTACCGCCGCGGATCAGCAGGGTTTCGCCTGGTTGCAGCCGAAGCGCGCGGAACAGCGACCCCGACGCGGTTTGCAACATCTCCGGCACTGCGCCGAAGACGTCCCAGGGCAGCGTGGTCTCCACCGCACGAACCTGGTGCGCCGGAACGCAGGTGTATTCGGCGTAACCGCCGTCGAAATCGCGCCCCAGGCCGCCCATCACCGTTGCCACCTTGGTGCCTGGCGCAAACTCGCCGCCGGGCGCGTCGGCGATCAGGCCGACCGCCTCGATTCCCAGGATGCGAGGCAGCTTCACGTTTGGCGACAGCCCTTGCCGGGTGAACATCTCCGAGCGGTTGAGGCCGAATGCCTTGATCTGGATCAGCACCTAGCCCGGTTCCGGCCGTGGCACGGGCCGGGTTTCCAGCATCAGCATCTCGGGCCCGCCGGGCTCGTGCAGCACTGCGGCCTGCATGGTTTTCATACCGCTCTCCTATCTAGACCGGGACGTCATGGATGAACGTCCGGTATTCCACGAAGTCGTCCAGGGCGAGCAATCCGTTCAGCCGGTTCAGGTCGCTTTGCTTGAAGCCGCCCTCCTCCGTCTCGTCGTGCACCACGGCCCAGCCATTGATCCACACCGTTCCAGCGTCGATCTGACGAGCGACCCGCAACGGCCGCGGGCAGCCCGGCCTCGGTGTTGCTCCCGATCGGCTCGCCTGTCGCAGGGTCGACAGTTTCGGTCGACTTGTCGGTGTCGATCCACTCGCCGCCGATCCAATGCCTGGCGTGTAGCAGCTGGGTCATGCGGATACCCGGGTGTCCGAACCTGTCCCGCCACCTTGCATTCGTCGATCTCCCCCGATGCACGCGGAAGCTAGTCGGGCTCCGCTCGGCACGGGACCTCACACGCGCGGGAAACACCATCCCGATTTCGGAAAGGAGTTTCCAGAGCTGCACACATTGCCCGAGCAGCCAGTGAAACTGAAGCTGTGGGAGGTCATCGGGGAAGTAGGGAATGAGGCTTGAGGGCAAGACTACGATCGTCACCGGAGGGTCCCGCGGCATCGGGGCTGCCATCGCCAGGCGCTTCGCCGCCGAGCACTGGCCCGTGGCTGGGCAAGAGATCTCGGCCCCGTGCGGCATTCTGACGAACGTGATCCAGCCTAGTCTCATCGAGACGGAGATGAACCCGAACGACGAGCGGGAGGCCGTCAGAGTCATGACGGCGATGACCGCCCTCAAGCGCTACGGCCGGGTCGAGGAGATCGCGGCCTTGGCAGCGTTCCTGGCCAGCGACGAGTCCTCGTACATCACCGGGACCACGATCGTCATCGACGGCGGCTTCTCCGTGTGACCGAGACCGCTTTCGCCTGCGAACTTTCGTTAAAGGACCAAGGCATATGACTGACCCGATCACCATCGTACGCGGCATTTTGGCAGATCCGACCAATCTCGATCACGTCCGTGGGCTGACGACGCCGGACGTCAAATACGTATCCCTCAACGACGACAACCCCGAACTGCACGCCGTCATGCCGTGGTCAGGACCCGGCCAGGGTGCTGAGGCAATCGTGCGTGCCTTCGCTCTCGTGCGTCGGGCATGGGACACGGTGAGGTTCGAGGCGGAGCAGGTGTTCGCCTCAGACGGGAACGTGGCGATCTTCGGGCACTTCACCTACCAGTCGACCGCCCTGGGCAAGACGGTCACCACTCCTTTCGCGATCCGCGCTGAGGTCAAGGACGGCAAGGTGAGCTTTATGCAGTTCATGGAGGACGCCTTTGGCACGGCGGCTTCTTTCCGTTCGGGCGGCAGTTGGCGCTTTCGGACCTTTCCGGATGGTGACGAAGTGTCGGTGGGCGACCAGTAATATGGCGCACCCGAACCGGTGTTTGGTGTGGAGGCAGACAAAGCCATGCGTAATCGAAGGATCGTTTCAGAAATTGAGTCGTCTTCGCTTCTTCATTTGCAGGTCGCTCCAATTACGTTGGCTGTCACTCTCCCCAGCCGGTGACATTATGGCCGCCGAAGATCATGCGGCGGATGTTGGGCGCAGTTAGGCTGGCGCTGAAGCTCGGGGCAGGCACGCTCGCTTCATCGAGACGATTCATCTGCTTGTTACTCAGAACAATGTCGGCCGCAGCGAGGTTGCTCTCGAGCTGCGATAGCTTGCTCGCGCCGATGAGCGTCGCTCCTACGCCCGACCGTGCCAGCGTCCACGCCAACGCGACCTGCGCGACAGGCCGGTCGAGTTCGGCGGCGACGGCCTTGAGCTCGTCGAGAATGTCCCAGTTACGATCGACGAACTTGCTGTTCCCGAACGGGTTTGCCCCGCTGAGGCGACCCGTGTCACGCGTGTCGTCGCGCTTGTACTTGCCCGACAAGAACCCGCCCGCCAGCGGGCTCCACGGCATGACCGCCATGCCGGCTTCGCGCGCCGCCGGAAAATGCTCGTTCTCTATGTCGCGCGCGACGAGCGAGTATTCGAGCTGCATGGCAATCGGTCGCGGCACGCGGCGTTCGCTTGCGATGGTCGCCGCCTTCATCGCCAGCCAAGCAGGCATGTCGGAGAAACCGTAGTAGCGGATTTTGCCTGCGCGGACGAGATCGCCGAGTGTCTGCACGATTTCATCGACTGGCGTCACACCGTCCCAAATGTGCATCCAGTAGAGGTCGATATATTCCGTTCGGAGGCGCTTGAGCGATGCGTCGAGCGCGCGGTGTATGTTCTTGGCGCCCGCCCCGCCCGCATTGGGGTTGCCGCCGCCGGCCTGAGTCGGGGTCAGCGGGCTTGCCGACCCGTTGAACCCGAACTTGGTGGCGAGCACGACCTCGTCGCGCGCCTTGGTGTCGGCGATGAAGCGGCCGACCAGCGTCTCGCTCTCGCCTCCCGAATAGATGTCGGAGGTATCGATGAAGTTGCCGCCGGCTGCGCGATAAGCATCGAAAATCGCCCGCGCCGTGATGTCGTCCGCGTTCCAGTTCCCTGCACCGAAGGTCATCGTGCCGAGCGCGAGCGGGCTCACGACGAGGCCGGAACGGCCAAGCGTGCGGAAATCGGTCAGGGACATGGTCCATACTTTCGTAGCGTTTGATACGGAACACATGCTACGGAACGAACCACCCGTCAATATGTTTCAGAGCGATCACTATGGAATTGAAACGTGAAGCTGCACCACGTCGGAAGACCGGCCGCCCCCTGTCGTACGACCGCGATGCCGCACTCGAACAAGCGATGCTGACGTTCTGGCGCTACGGCTACGAGACCACCTCGATCGTGGACCTGACGACCGCGATGGGGGTGACCGCACCCAGCCTCTACACGGCGTTC
>JBPBQE010000436.1:0-5902 GCA_050954595.1 Janthinobacterium lividum
CCTAGTTCCAGCGCTGGGGCGACCAGTCCGACGCCCTGGCCGCGATCGCCGCCAAGAATCACAAGAACGGCGTCGACAATCCCTACGCACAGATGCGCAAGGATCTCGGCTTCGATTTCTGCCGCAACGTGTCCGACAAGAACCCCTACGTCGCCGGCCCGCTGAAGCGGACGGATTGCTCGCTCGTCTCCGACGGCGCGGCCGCGCTCATCCTGGCCGACGACGAGACGGCCAAGTCGATGCCGCGCGCCATCCGCTTCCGCGCCGCCGCCCATGTCAGCGACTTCCTGCCGCTGTCGCGCCGCGACCCGACCAGCTTCGAGGGCGGCGCGGTCGCCTGGAAGCAGGCGCTGGCGACCGCCGGGCTGACCCTCGAGGATCTGTCGTTCGTTGAGACGCATGACTGCTTCACCATCGCCGAGCTGATCGAATACGAGGCGATGGGGCTGACGGCGCCGGGCCAGGGTGCACGCGCCGTGCTCGAGGGCTGGACCGCCGCCGACGGCAAGCTGCCTGTCAACCGCTCCGGCGGGCTGAAGGCGAAGGGGCACCCGGTCGGTGCCACCGGCGTCTCCATGCACGTCATCACCGCCATGCAGCTCGCCGGCGAGGCCGGGGCAATGCAGCTGCCGAAGGCGGAGATCGGTGGCGTGTTCAACATGGGTGGCGCAGCGGTCGCCAACTATGTCTCCATCCTGGAGCGCGCCCATTGACCACCGCTGTCGCGCCGCCGAAAGGCGGCGTGACGCCGATGAGTCGCCGGGTCATGAACCTGTCGCACTTCCTGCGGCAGAACGCCCGGCGCTACCCGGATAACCCGGCGCTGATCTGGGGCGAGCGGTCCTGGAACTGGGCCGAGATGGACCGCCGGGTTGACGCCATGGCGACTGCGCTAGCGGCAAGCGGGCTCGGCAAGGGCGACCGCATCCTGGTGCAGTCCCGCAACTGCAGCCAGATGTTCGAGAGCATGTTCGCCAGCTTCCGGCTCGGTGCCGTGTGGGTGCCGGCCAACTTCCGCCAGTCTCCGGACGAAGTCGCCTATCTCGCAGCCGCCAGTGGCGCGAGCGCCATGATCTGCGGCGCGGAGTTCACCGACCATGCCGCCGCGGTGCTGGCGAGCGTCACGGACCTCCGTCTCGTCATCGCCATCGGCGAGGCCGCGTTCGGTGCCGATTACGACGCGCTGGTGGACCTGCATCTCGGTGCATCCAGCCGGGTCGCCGACGTCGAGTACGACGATCCCTGCTGGTTCTTCTTCACCTCGGGGACCACCGGCCGGCCGAAAGGCGCCGTCCTAACGCACGGCCACATGGCCTTCGTCATCACCAACCACCTGTGCGACCTGATGCCCGGCACCACCGCCGCCGACGTGTCGCTGCTGCTCGCCCCGCTGTCGCATGGTGCCGGCATCCATCAACTCACCCAGGTGGCCCACGGCGTCTGCACGGTGATGCCCATCGGCGAGCGCTTCGATGCCGACGAAGCGTGGCGCCTCGTCGCGCGCTGGCGCGTCACCAACATGTTCACCGTGCCCACCATCGTGAAGCTGCTGACCGAGCACGCCTCCGTCGACCAGCACGACCATTCATCCCTGCGCTACGTGATCTACGCCGGAGCGCCGATGTACCGGGAAGACCAGAAGCACGCCCTGCGCAAGCTCGGCCCGGTCCTGGTGCAGTATTTCGGTCTCGGCGAGGTCACCGGCAACATCACCGTGCTGCCGCCGGCGCTGCATTCGGTCGAGGACGGGCCGGAGGTCCGGGTCGGCACCTGCGGCTTCGAACGCACCGGCATGCAGATCCAGATCCAGGACGACACCGGGCGCGAGGTGTCGCCGTTCGAAACTGGCGAGATCTGCGCCTGCGGCCCCGCCGTCTTCCCCGGCTACTACGACAACCCCGAGGCCAATGCCAAAGCGTTCCGCAACGGCTGGTTCCGCACCGGCGACCTCGGCCACATGGATGGGGCCGGCTTCTTGTTCATCACCGGCCGCGCCTCCGACATGTACATCTCCGGCGGCTCCAACGTGTATCCGCGCGAGATCGAGGAAAAGCTGCTGACCCACCCCGCGCTGGCCGAAGTCGCCATCGTCGGCGTGCCGGACCGCACCTGGGGCGAGGCCGGCATCGCCGTCTGCGTCCGCCGACCCGGCGCCACCCTCGAGGAAGCCGCCTTGCTGCATTGGCTGCAGGACAAGATCACCCGCTACAAGATGCCGAAACGGGTGGTGTTCTGGGACGAGTTGCCGAAATCCGCCTACGGCAAGATCACCAAGAAGATCGTTCGGGAAACCCTGGAAGCACGCGGCGAACTGACCGCCATCGACGCCCGGTGAGCCTCTCCCCGCGCCGCATCGTCCAGCCGGGGCCGCCGCACCCGGTGCGGATCGAGAGCGCCATCGGCCACCTGCGCGAACTCAGCTTCACCGCCACGCCGGGTCTGTCGCTGGTGGACGCCGTCGCGGGGCCCCTGGCAGCCGCTGGCATCCGCGGCGGGACCGTCGATCTCGCCGGTCTGCACCTGGCGCCCTTCGATTACGTCATCCCCTCGCTATCCCCGGATGCCGAGCACGTCGCCTTCTACAGCGAGACTCGCAGGGAACCCGGTGGCGTCCGCATCGAGAGCGGCACGGCGACCTTCGGCCAGCGTGACGGCGCCCCGTTCCTGCACGCCCACGCGTTGTGGCACGGTTCGGCTGGCGTCGCGGCCGGCCATATCCTGCCGCTCGACAGCCGGATCGGCACGGCCTCCGAGGTGCGGGCCTGGGGCGTTGCGGAGGCCGAGATGCGCGCGACCCCGGACGCGGAAACCAACTTCACCCTGTTCGGCCCCCTCCAACTGGGCGCCGAGGCGGGGCGATGCGTGCTCGGGCGGTTGCGGCCCAACGAAGACCTGGTAGGCGGGATCGAGGCGCTCTGCCAGCGCCACGGCGCCACGCGCGCGACCGTTCTCAGCGGTATCGGCAGCACGATCGGCAGCCTGCTCGACGGTGCGCGCATCGACACCACCCCGACGGAATTCTTCATCCGTCGCGGCACGGTCGCCCCCGATGCTGCAGGCCGAGCACGAGCAGAGATCGAGATGGTCGTGGTCGACCACACCGGCACCATCATCGCCGGGTCCGCCATAAGAGGCCTTAACCCGGTGTTGATCTGCGCCGAGATCGTGCTGTCCCTCACCTAGGCAACACCCATGCACCCTGTTGCACGTTTCGTCGCGCCGCTGGCCGTGCTGGTGGCGATCGGCTTATTCGCCATCGCCTTTACCGCCTCTCCCCATCTCTACGACTCCATTCTGACGCACTGGATGCGCATGCCGTACGAGCGTCCATTCATGGATTGGGAGGCCATACCGTCCGCTATCGAGTGCTGGGCCCGCGGTGTGGACGTGTATGTCGATTTGCCATGTTACCGGCCCGGCAAGAGCGTCGTGCACAACTACTCGCCGCTTTGGCTGCGTTTCACATTTCTGCCCACCGACCCCGCCTCGGTCCAGGTGCAAGGCCTGCTGATCATCATGGCCTTCGCAGTCGCGCTGCTCGGACTGCCGACCCCGCGACGTCCGCGTGACCTCATCATCCTGCTCCTGGCCGTGTTCTCCGGTGCGTGCGTCTTTGGCCTGGAACGCGCCAATGTCGACGTTCTGGTGTTCATTCTGACGGTGCTCGCAGTCCGGCTCTGGTCGGGCAGGCCGGGCTCCCGCGGTCTCGGGTACGCGGTGATGATGCTGACGGGCCTGCTGAAGTTCTACCCGCTGACGGTGCTGCTCCTCGTGCTACGGGAGAAGATCAAAAGCTTCATCACCCTGTCGGTGCTGGCAGCGATCATCCTGGTGGCGTTCGCATGGGGCTTTCATGACGAGTTGAGCAAGGCGCTGGCCCACATACCGCATGGCGGATCCTTCGGTGACTTCATTGGGGCAACCAATCTGCCGACCGGTTCGGTCAAACTTCTGGTGCGCGCGCTCGAAGCGTTGGGAGTGCACAACGCCTTCGTACTGAACGGCATCAAGACGGCGGGACCCCTGCCCTGAAAGTTTTGTTGGTGCTGACGTCGCTGGGCCTGGGGCTGTGGCTCTGCTTCCGCGGCGGCGTCCGGGAGGCGATGCAGCGTCTGTCTCCCGCGTGTCGCGGCCTTCTCGTCGCCGGCGCGATGCTCATCATCGGCTGCTTCTTCGTCGGGCAGAACATCAGCTATCGGTCGATACTGTTGATCCTCGCTTTGCCGGGTCTGTCGGCGTCTCGATCGAGACGCCGACGCGTCTGGGCCGGGTCGCCATCTCGATCGCCTACTTTGCCGTCCCGCTCATCCTCTGGCGCATGGGCATCCAGGGACTGATCAGCGATCTGGCCCCGGACGGACCCAAGTTGAGCGACGAAACGGCGATCGGCATTGTCCATTGGCTCGCCGACGAGAGCCTGTGGTGGTGGATCGTGGGTGTCCTCGGGTCGGCCGTCATCGCCTTCGTATCGACGTCGAGTGCGGCCCAGGCATTGTTTGCTGGCCTACGTCGGCGCCGGTTGCCGGCGCAGGCCGCGCCCGGGGACTAAAGCCGCGTCGGTGGAGCCATTTGACTATTTCAGCCCATCCCCATCCGGCCTATGACGCGAAAAGGACGTTGGAAGAACCTGGCTGTGGATACCGTGTCTACTGGAACCCTTGATCAGCACAGCGCGCCGCGATCCGATTCAGAGATCGCCCAGGCAGCCTCCATGCGCCCGATCCTGGCGCTGGCGCAGGACCGGCTCGGGATCGCCCCGGACCATCTGCAGCCCTACGGTCATACCAAGGCCAAGCTCGACCTCGGCTTCGTCGCCTCGCTGGCGAACCGGCCGGACGGCAAGCTGATTCTGGTCACCGCCATCACGCCGACACCGGCCGGCGAGGGCAAGACCACCACCACCGTCGGCCTCTCGGACGGGCTGAACGCCATCGGCAAACGCGCGGTCGCCTGCCTGCGCGAGCCCTCGCTCGGCCCATGCTTCGGCCTCAAGGGCGGCGCGGCCGGCGGCGGCTACGCCCAGGTCGTGCCGATGGCCGACATCAACCTGCATTTCACTGGCGACTTCCACGCCATCACCTCGGCCCACAACCTGCTCGCCGCGCTGATCGACAATCACGTCTATTGGGGCAACGCCCTCGACCTTGATCCGCGTCGGATAACCTGGCGCCGCGCGCTCGACATGAACGACCGCGCGCTCCGCAGCATCGTCGGCTCGCTCGGCGGCGTCGCCAACGGCTTCCCGCGCGAAGACGGCTTCGACATCACCGTCGCCTCCGAAATCATGGCCATCGTCTGCCTGTCGCACGATCTCGACGATCTACAGGAGCGGCTGGCCCGCATCGTCATCGGCTACACGCGCGCTGGGCTGCCGGTGACAGCGGGCGAGCTGAAGGCGCCCGGCGCCATGGCCGCCCTGCTGCGCGACGCGCTGTCGCCCAACCTCGTCCAGACCCTCGAGCACAACCCGGCCTTTATCCACGGTGGCCCCTTCGCCAACATCGCCCATGGCTGCAACAGCGTGCTGGCGACGCGCACGGCGCTGAAACTGGCAGATTACGTCGTCACCGAGGCCGGCTTCGGCGCTGATCTCGGCGCGGAGAAGTTCTTCGACATCAAGTGCCGCATCGCCGGGCTCCAGCCCGCGGCGGCCGTGGTCGTCGCCACCATCCGGGCGCTCAAGATGCACGGCGGCGTCGCCAAGGACGCGCTCAAGCAGGAGGACGTCGCCGCCCTCGAACGCGGCTTCGCCAATCTCGCGCGTCACGTCCGCAATGTCGGCAAGTTCGGCGTTCCCGCAATCATGGCCATTAACCGCTTCAGCGCCGACACCCCGGCCGAGATGGAACGACTGCGCGACCTTTGCGCCGGCATCGGCGTCCGCTGCGTGTTGGCCGATCAC
>JBPBQE010000393.1:0-5897 GCA_050954595.1 Janthinobacterium lividum
GCGTCCTGGATCCAGAACGTGTCGAGCGCGCTGCCGTTGGTCATGGTGTGGATGCGCGCATCGACGATGCTGGCGCCGGCCACGGCCAATGCGCCGGCGATGTGACTGAACAGCCCGGCATGGTCAGCGGTATAGACCGTCACCTCCGTCACTTCGCGTGCCGGCATCGGCTGCGTGTCGACAGTCAGCGGCGCCTTGCGGCCTTCGGCCTCGCGGATGAGGCGGGCATGGCGGGCATGGGTCTCCGGGTCGAAGCTGAGCCAGTAGCCGGGGTAACCCAACTCGAGAAAATGCTGGATGTCGGGCTGCGGCCAGTCGTCCAGCAGGGCGACGGCGGCCTCCTTGGCGCGCGCGACGCGAACGTCCCGCTCCGTGGTGGCCAACCCTCCCGCCAGCACGTCCGCGACCCGGCCATACAGCTCGCGCAGCAGCATAGCCTTCCACCCGTTCCACACCTTCGGGCTCACCGCCCGCATGTCGGCAACCGTCAGGATCAGCAGCAGCTTGAGCCGTTCCGGCGACTGGATGGTGTCGGCCAAGTCGAGGATGGTCTTGGGATCGTCGATGTCGCGCTTGAACGCGGTTTGGCTCAGCAACAGGTGGTGCAGCACCAGCCAGCTGACCGTTTCGGTCTGTTCGCCGGAAAGGCCGAGCGCCGGGCCAACCTCGAGCGCGATCTCGGCACCGAGCTCCGAATGGTCACCACCGCGCCCCTTGGCGATATCGTGCAGCAGAGTCGCGACGTAGAGCGCCCGGCGGGACTGGAGGTCGTCGACCAGCGAGGTGGCGATCGGGGCGATGTCCTTCAGGTCGCCGCGTTCAAGCGCGTCCATGACCCGCAGCGCCTCGATCGTGTGTTCGTCGACGGTAAAGACATGGTAGGTGTCGAACTGCATCTGGCCGACGATGCGGGCCCAATCGGGGATGAAGCGACCGAGGAAGCCGGTCTCGTTGAGAACCGCCATCCAGCGCGCGCCGTCGCCGGCGGTACACAGCAGGTTGGTGAATATGTCCGCCGCTTCCGGCTCGGACCGCAGCCCGATCGCCTGGCGCTCGTGCCGGATCAGCGCCCGCAGCGCCAACGGATGCAGTTGCAGATGCCGGTCCCGCGCCGTCTGCAGGATGCGGAGAATGTTGAGCGGCTCGCGCTCGAAATCCCGGCCCGGCGCGCTCATGAGCTTGCCGTCGGCCAGGATGAAGCCTTGCTCGAACAGCGCGCGATCCGTCTCCGGCTGGGTGGCCGGCGGGCCCAGGGCGGCGCGGACCAGCGCCGGTTCGAGCACGGCCGTAATGCGGGTAATCTCGCGGGCGGTGAGGAAGTAATGCCGCATGAACCGCTCGACGCCGTCCTGCCGACCGTGGCGCGTGTAGCCCATGCGGGCGCCGACCACCGGCTGCAGGTCAAAGGTCAGGCGGTCCTCGGCGCGGCCGGCGATGTAGTGCAGGTGAAAGCGCACGGTCCACAGGAACGACCAGGAGCGGCGGGTATGCTTGGCTTCGCTGGCGGTGAGGATGCCGCCGCCCGGGCTGTCCGGGCCAACCAGCTCGCCCATCACCTGGGTGCCGAAAACGTAGCGGCTCATCCAATAAAGGGTTTGCAGGTCGCGGAGCCCGCCCTTGCCTTCCTTGATGTTGGGCTCGACCAGGAACGGGCTGTCGCCATAGCGGCGATGCCGGGCGTCGCGCTCGGCCTGTTTGGCGACCAGGAACGCGCCGGCACCATCGGCGCGGCAGAAGGCGACGAAGCGTTCGCTGAACTCGGTGAACAGCGCCGTGTCGCCGGTCAGCAAGCGTGCGTCGATCATGGAGGTGCGGATCACCATGTCGCGCTCGGCGTCGTGCAGACAGTCATCAACCGAGCGGGTCGCGTGCCCGACCTTGAGCCCGAGATCCCATAGGAAATAGAGCATGAACTCGACCACGGCGAGCGTGCCCGGGACGGCCTTCTCGGGGGTGATGAATAGGAGGTCGATGTCGCTGAACGGTGCCAGCACGCCGCGGCCGTAGCCACCGGTCGCGACCACGGCGAGTGGGCCGGGCTGGCCGGCCGGGTCCCCGCCCGTATCTTGCTCCTGAGCGAAGCCGTGCAGCGCGGCAATCACGCCGTCGGTCAGCTCGCCGAGCAGGCGACCGGCCCGCAGGCCCGGCATGTTGCCGGTCTCGAACAGCTCCTGGACGTGGTGCTGCACGCGGGCGACGTAGCGACGGAACACCGCCAGCGCAGCGTCGCGCGGCACTGCACTACTCGTCCCGCTCCCGGCAGGAACCAGCTCCCCGAGCGCGGCTTTCAAGATGTGGAGCGCATCCTCCGGATGCTCGGGCAGTGGGGATGGCAACGACATTATCTATACTCTACGGCGTATTGTTTGAACGTGGAACCAACTCCGCGTTTTATTTGCCGTGCTCCGCGGCAAGCGACTTGAGGGCGTAGAGGGCTTCGAGCGCCTCGCGCGGGGTCAGCCGGTCCGGATCGATGGCGCCCACCGCATCGTGCAGCGGGTCAGGCAGCAGGTCGGGCAGCACGACTGGGCCGGTGGGGCTCTCCTCGGGGGCCACCTCGCCGAGATGCGCGAACAGCGGCAAGTCCGCCGGCATGCCGTGACCGTTCTTCTCCAGCGCCGCGAGCAGCCCGCCAGCCCGCTTGACGGTTGCGGCGGGAACCCCGGCCAGTTGCGCGACGTGCACGCCCCAGGAACGTCCCGCCGCCCCTTCGGCCACCTCGTGCAGGAACACCACGCTGCCGCGCCACTCCTTGACGCGCATCGTATGGGCGCAAAGGTGCCGCAGTTGCGGCCCCAGGCGGGCCAATTCATGAAAATGGGTGGCGAAGATCGTGCGGCAGCGGATCTGGCCATGCAGCGCCTCGAGCACCGCCCAGGCGATGGCAAGGCCATCCAGCGTGCTGGTGCCGCGGCCGATCTCGTCGACCACCACTAGGGAGCGTGGCCCGGCCTGGTGCAGGATCGCCGCGGTCTCCGTCATCTCAACCATAAAGGTCGAGCGGCCGCGCGCCAGGTCGTCGGCGGCGCCGACACGGCTGAACAGGCGATCGACGATGCCGATCTCGGCGCTCTCCGCCGGCACCGGCAGCCCGGCCTGGGCGAGCACCGCCGCCAGCGCGTTCTGCCGCAGAAAGGTGCTCTTGCCCGCCATGTTCGGACCCGTGAGCAGCAGCAGCCGCTTGGCCGGCGACAGGTCGCAATCATTGGGCACGAAGCTGGCCGCGCTGCCGAGCGCGCGCTCCACCACCGGATGCCGCAAGCCCTTGATGCAGAAAGCTTCGTCATCGCGCACCACGGGGCGGCACCAGCGCCCGCCCTCGGCCAGGCGGGCACAGGCCTGCAACACGTCGAGCGTCGCCAGCGCGGTTGCCGCCCCGGCCAGCGCATCGGCCTCGGCCATGACGGAGCGGACCAGGTGCGCCAGCACGGCCTGCTCGCGCGCCGCAGCCCGGTCGGCCGCCTCGCCGATGCGGCGGTCCAGGTCGGCCAGCTCCGCCGTGGTGAAGCGTGCGCCGTTGGTGGTGGCCTGGCGCATCTGCAGCGCCGGGTCGGCACGGAGCTTGTCGACGGCGGCGGACGGCGCTTCGATCACGTAGCCGAGTTGCGCGTGATGCTTGATCTTGAGCGAGGCGACGCCGAAACGCTGCGCATAGTCCAACGCCATGCCGGCCACGACCCGGCGGCTATCGTCGCGCAGCGTCCGCTCGGCATCCAGCTCGCCATCGAACCCGGGCGCGACCGCGCCGCCATCCTCGCTGCGCGCCGGTGGCGTCTCCACCAGCGCCCGCTCCAGCGTGGCTTGCAGCGTCCCCTCCCCCGACCCGTGCATCGTCAGGGCCGCAAGTGGAAACGGCGCGCCGTCCAGCGCCGCCGCGATGACGCCGGCGGCCTGCAAGGCGGCGCGGACCGAGCCGAGGTCGCGCGGGGTGCCTCGGGCCGCGCCGATGCGCCCGAGCGCGCGAGCCAGGTCGGGGACGCCCTTCAACCCTACCCGCAGACGGTCCAGCACCGCCGAGTGGTCTAGCAGCCAACTCCACCAATCCTGGCGGCCCGAGATCTCCGACACGTCCAGCAGCGGCCCCGACAGCCATTGTGCCAGCAGCCGCGCGCCGGCCGCGGTGGAGGTGCGGTCGATCGCCGCCAGCAAGGTATGGCCGCCGCCATCGCGGGCGCGGGTGATCTCCAAGCTCGCCCGGGTGGCGGCATCGAGCATCATCTCGCCACCGAGCCCGGCGCTGACCGGCCGTGACAGCCGCGGCAAGTTGCCGGCCTGGGTCAACCGCAGATAGTCGAGCGCGAGAGCGGCGGCGACCGTCTCGGCGTCGCTGAACACGCCGAACGACTCCAGGCTCGCCGCCCCGAAGGCGGCAGCGACGCGGGCGCCACCGGCCAGCGGGGCGGGCGGCGCCACCTCCGGACCGCGCCGGGCTGCCCAGTCGCCGAGGTCAAGGCCGGGGGGTGCCAGGATCTCGGCCGGCTCGAGCTTACCCAACAGCGCCATCAGTTCCGCTGGCTCCGGCGCTGCCGTTTCGAACAGCCCGGTCGAGACGTCCAGCCACGCGACCCCGAGCCGTTCGCCTAGCCGCGCGATCGCCAGCAGCAGGTTCGGCCGGTGCGCCTCGAGCAGGCTGTCCTCTGTCAACGTGCCCGGCGTGACCAGGCGGACGATCTCGCGCTTGAGCGGACCCTTGCCGGCGCGCCCCTTGGCCGGCTCCATCTGCTCGGCGACCGCAACGCGGAAGCCGCGCCGGATCAGCCGCGAAAGATAGGCCTCGGCGGCATGGACCGGGACGCCGCACATCGGAATCTTCTCGCCGGCATGCTCGCCGCGCCGAGTCAGCACGATGTCGAGTGCCCCGGCGGCGGCTTCGGCATCGGCAAAGAACAGCTCGTAGAAATCGCCCATGCGCAGGAATAGCAGCGCGTCGGGGTGGACTTCCTTGAGGCGGAACCATTGCGCCATGCTCGGCGAGGCGCCGGCGGCGTCAGGTATCATCGTGCGGCTACTCTCTCTGTGTAGGTCACACGCTCGCCCATACCGACATCTCCCGCGCTTGGGCGCACCTCCGCATGACACGCTTCCGTGATGCAAGAGGGTGGATTTGGCGCAGTGCAACAAAACGGGGTACATTGCAACGATGCGCATCGCCTCGGCCCTGCTCCTCGTTCTGCTCGCCTGCCCTCACGGTGCTCATGCGCAAGCTGCGGCCGGTCCGCCCGCTGTCGGAGTCGTCACGGCAAAGCGAACCTCGGTGATCGAGGAGGTCGAGTTCGTCGGCCGGATCCAGGCGGTGAACCGCGTGGACCTCGTGGCCCGCGTCACCGCCTTCATCGAGAAGCGTTTGTTCGTCGAGGGCTCCGAAGTAAAAGCCGGGCAGCTGCTCTATCAGTTGGAACGCGGCCCGTTCGAAGCCCAGGTCGCCGCACAGGCCGCGACGGTCGCGCAGGCCGAGGCGACGGTGCAAAATAACGGCCTCAAGCTCGGGCGGGTGCAGTCGCTGCTCAATACGCCGGCGGGTCAGCGCAGCCTGGTCGACGATGCCATCGCCGCCCAACGCACCGGCCAAGCCGTTCAACTCGCCGCGCAATCGCAGCTGCGACAGGCGCAGATCAACCTCGACTACACCGACATCAAGGCGCCGATCGACGGCTTGATCAGCCGCACCAGCGTCACCGTCGGCAACGTCGTCGGCCCCGCGACCGGCACGCTGGCGACCATCGTCAGCCAGGACCCGATGTATGTCGTGTTTCCGGTGTCACTGCGGGCCGCGCTGGATCTGCGCGACAAATACGCCAGCAATGGCGGCTTCAGCGCAGTGACCATCAAGCTGCGGCTGCCGACCGGCAAGATGTACGATGTTCCGGGCAAACTGAATTACGTCGACAACACGGTAG
>JBPBQE010000476.1:0-5887 GCA_050954595.1 Janthinobacterium lividum
AAAAAGGTTTGTTGGAAGGCGAGACATGCGCATGAGCCTCCGGAATTGTGCCGGTGCCGTAATTTGTTAGAAGAACTAGAAGCGTGCTGCGTGCTGACAGGATGTCCGAGGCGGGCCGGATTGCCTTGTTTCCAAGGCTCATCTCCAGAAGCGTGCTGTCGACATCATTGTTGATCTAGACCGATTGCAGGGCATCGCTGATGCTTGAACAGGAACGAACATTTCCACACCAGCGGTGGAGGTAATGCCGACTTTTCGCCAATCAGGTATCCGTCCTTGACCAAGCCAACCAGAATCTCAATTGAACATCTGCGGTTTTCAGCAGGGTGTCTCTAACAATTGACACATTGCGCGGCTGCATAAGGTAGCGTCCGCGATCGTAGCGACCTCCGTCTGGACGGTGCCGTGGTCATCCACCTGTGTCGACCATCCCATCAGATCCGGTGCTGGAACGGCAGCGCCTGCCCCGCTCGCAACCGGAACAGCCCGGCCGGTCGGTGAGCGCCGGTCTTGCGGCTCTCGGCGGGCTCCACGATCTCCTGATCGATGATCTTGCGCCGGAACGAGGCCAGATCCAGCCGCGTCCCCAGCACCTGCTGATACACGGCGTGCAATTCCGCCAGGGTGAACAAAGCCGGCAGCAGAAACGCCGGCAACGCGGAGTAGCTGGATTTTCCACGGAGCCGTGCGACGGCCGCATCGACGATCGAGGCGTGGTCGAACGCCAGCGGCGGCAGCGAGGTCACCGGCTGCAGCGTCAGCGCGCTGTTGGCGGCAAGCAGGTCAGCTTCCGGCACCAGCGCGAAATACGCCACCGTCAACGACCATCCGCGCGGATCGCGCGCCGCCCCACTGAACGTGCCGAGCTGTTCGAGGTAGCGGCACTCCAGCCCGGCTTTCTCGCGCAGGATACGGGCCGCCGCGGCTTCCAGTGTGCTGTCGTCCGGCACGTGGACATACCCGCCGGGCAGTGCCGCCATGCCGGCGAACGGCGCCCGGTTCCGCTCGATCAGCCCGACGGCGAGGGCGCCGCCACTGAGGGTCAACAAGGCCGTGTCCACGGTCGCGATCGGCATCGGGAAATTCGGTTCTGCACTCATATTTCTAATTTGCATATTACATCTAACTAGTCCAGGATGGTGTCACCGGGCGAGCCCGGCCCTGTCCCTCCGGAGGCCACATCGATGCGACTCAGCCTAACCGTTTCCGGCCAGATCGTCCCGCTGCGATGCTTCACCTTCCCGGGCGGCGAACTCCAGGTCAGGATCGAGGGCCCATCCAGCCCAGCCGGCTCCGTCACGATCCGCGCCGACCTGGTGAATTCTGAGACGTTGATGGCGCTGTTGCTGTTGACCGATGCAGCGCGCCGTCATTACGCCGACCCCGCCATCGATCTCATCTGCCCCTATTTGCCGTATGCGCGGCAGGATCGGGTGGCCTATCCCGGCGAGGCGCTCTCGGCCGCGGTGGTCTGCAAGCTGCTCAATGCGCAGGGCTACCAGTCGGTCGAGATCTGGGACGCGCATAGCGATGTGTCACTGGCCTTGCTTGACCGGGTGCGGCACCGGCCGGCCAGCGACCTGGCCGGGCCGATCGTCACGGCGAACGACGTCGTGGTGGCGCCGGATCTGGGCGCAGTCAAGCGGGCGACGGCCTGCGCCAAGCTGGCCGGCGTACCGGTGGTGCAGGCGGAGAAGACCCGCAGCACCGATACCGGCGCCATCACCGGCTCGGCGGTGCATAGCGGCCCGATCGGCGGGCGGAACTTCCTGATCGTCGACGACATCTGCGATGGCGGCCGCACCTTCATCGAACTGGCCAAGGTGCTGCGGCCGCTGACCGAGGGCCGGGTCAAGCTCTACGTTACCCATGGCATCTTCAGCGCCGGCTTCGATGCTCTGTGCGCCGGAATCGACCAGATTTTCGTCGCCAATCCGTTCCCGGCCGACCTGCCCGATTTCGTTCAAATCGTTAGAGGATAGCTTCATGCGTATCTCTCCGCTGCACGCGACCGACTTCTATAAAACCGGTCACATCCGCCAGTATCCGCCGGCAACGTCGCTGGTTTATTCCAACTTCACCTGTCGCAGTGACAAGCTCGCCGAGGTGCTGTCCGACTTCGACCACAAGGTGGTGTTCTTCGGCCTGCAGGGCCTGGCGCAATGGCTGTTGATCGACGCCTGGAATGACGAGTTCTTCCGCAAGCCCAAGGAGGACGTGGTCGGCGCCTACCAGCGCCGGATGGACATCTCGCTCGGCAAGGGCGCCGTCGACGTCAGCCACGTCGCAGCCCTGCACGACCTCGGCTACCTGCCGCTGCGGATCAAGGCGCTGCCGGAGGGCAGCCGGGTGCCGATGCGGATCCCGCTGCTGACGGTGGTCAACACGCACCCGGATTTCTACTGGGTAACCAACTACATCGAAACTCAGCTTTCGGCCGAACTGTGGAAAGCTGTCACTTCGGCCACCATCGCTTACGAATACCGCCGCCTGTTCGCCCGCTATGCCGAGCGCACCGGCGCCGACCCGGCGATGCTCCCCTGGTTGGGCCACGACTTTTCCGCCCGCGGCATGTCCGGCATCAGCGACGGCGCCACCAGCGGTGCCGGGCACCTGCTGTCGTTCTGCGGCACCGACACGATCGCCGCCATCGACTACCTCGAGGCCACCTACCCGGACGCGGAACCCACGCTGATCGGCGGCTCCGTGCCGGCGACCGAGCACTCCGTCATGTGCATGGGCGGCGAGGATGACGAGATCGGCACCTTTCGCCGCCTGGTCACCGACACCTATCCGTCCGGCATCGTCAGCATCGTCAGCGACACCTGGGATTTCTGGCGCGTGATCACCGAGTATGCCGCCGCGCTGAAGCCGGAGATCCTGGCACGCACGCCGGACGCGCTGGGTAATGCCAAGGTGGTGTTCCGCCCCGATAGTGGCGACCCCGTCCTCATCATCGCCGGCGACCCGGCTGCCGCTCCGGGCACGCCCGAGCACAAAGGCGCCGTCGAGTGCCTGTGGGACATCTTCGGCGGCACGGTCACGGCGCAGGGCTTCCGTGTGCTCAACCCCCGCGTCGGCATGATCTACGGCGACAGCATCACGCTGGACCGCGCCACCCGTATCCTGGACGCGCTCGCGGCCAAGGGCTTCGCGTCGAGCAACATGGTGTTCGGCATCGGCTCCTTCACCTACCAGCACGTCACCCGCGACAGCTTCGGCACTGCGATCAAGGCGACCTTCGGCGTGGTGGCCGGCGAGGACCGCGTGCTGTTCAAGGCGCCCAAGACCGATAACGGCATCAAGAACTCCGCCCGCGGCTTGCTGCGGGTCGAGCAGGAGAACGGCAGCTTCGTGTTGCACGAGTTGCAGACCCGCGAGCAGGAACAGCACGGCGCGCTGCAGACCGTGTTCGAGGATGGCCGCATGGTCCGCATGGAGGGGTTGTCGACACTGCGGCAGCGTCTGTGGGGCGATCGTGGCTGAGATCAGCCGCTTCTTCGCCTATCGCCACCTCCGCAGCGAGGCGGCCAGTCACGTGGTGGTGTTCCGCCGCGGCAAGCTCGTCCGCTCCGGCCGCGGCCTCAGCTTCTGGTTCGATCCGGACCACACCAGCATCATGGAGATCCCGGCCGACGACCGCGACACCGACTTCGTATTTCAGACCCGCTCGCGCGACTACCAAGTCGTCACCGTCCAAGGCACCATCACCTGGCGGGCAGCCGAGCCCAACGCGCTCGCGACCCGGGTGGATTTCTCCATCGACATGCGGAACGGGCGCTTGCGCACGGACCCGCTGGACCGCATCGCCAGCCTGTTGATCGGCTTGGCGCAGTATCAGGCGGCCCGTTACATCGAGCACCGCACCGTTAGCGATCTGCTGGCCGAGGGTGCGGCGCCGATCCAGGACGGGATTGCCGCCGGGTTGGTGGCCGATACCCGATTGCGCGAGATGGGGCTGTCGGTGGTCACTGTCCGCATCGCCGGCGTCAGCCCCAGCGCCGAGCTTGCCCGCGCGCTGGAGACGCCCACCTTCGAGCGGGCGCAGGGCATGGCGGACGAGGCGTCGTTCGCGCGCCGAGCCCAGGCGGTGGAAAAGGAGCGGGCGATCGCCGAAAACGAACTGTCCACCAAGGTGGAACTGGCGCGGCGGCAGGCCGCGCTGATCGTGCAGGAGGACGAGAACGCCAGGCGCGTGGCCGAGGGTCGGGCCGAAGCCGGCCGCATCGCCGCCGAGGCGGAGGCGGCGCGCATCCGCCTGGTGGAGGCCGCCCGCAACGGTGCCGAAGGCGAGCGCTTGGTCCTGTTGCGCGACGTCGACCCGGCCGTGCTGCAGACGCTCACGCTGCGCGCCTTCGCGGAGAAGCTCACCAAGATTGACACCCTCAACGTGACGCCCGACCTGACGGCGGCGCTGGCCGGACTGCTCCGCGGCCCCGCGCCGGAGACGCCCAAGGCCGCCCCGACCGTACGATGACGGGCGCGCTCGCCCCCCGCCTTGTGCTGGTTACGCGGGAGACCGAGTACGAGGGCTTGATGGCCCGGCATGCCACGCGCGGCCAAGCGGCGGCCTTCCTGCGGCGGCGGTCGCAGACCCTCACGGAGGTGGATGCCCAGCGGGATCAGGTAGGGGCGATGCTGGCTGAGATCCGCGCCGCAGTGCCGAAGGGCTGGCGCATCGCGACGGTGCGGCGGGCGGAACTGGACCGCTTCCTGTTCGGCCCGGAGGACGTGGTGGTCGCCGTCGGCCAGGACGGGCTGGTCGCCAACCTGGCCAAGTATCTCGACGGCCAGCCGGTGATCGGCGTCAACGGCGACCCGGCCCGCAACCCGGGCGTGCTGGTGCCGCACACCGCCGCCGATGCCGCCGCACTGCTGCAGCGCGCCGCCGCAGGGACCCTCCCGACCGAAGGCCGCACCATGGTGCGGGCGGAGCTGGACGACGGACAGGTGCTACTGGCGTTGAACGAGATCTTCGTCGGCCATGCCAGCCACCAATCCGCCCGCTACAGCCTCGCCTATGCAGGGCGGGAGGAGATGCAGTCCTCGTCGGGTTTGATCGTGGCCAGCGGCACCGGCGCCACCGGCTGGGCGCTGTCGATCGCGCGTGCCACGGGCATCACGGTGGATCTGGCCCCGGAGGAGCCGGCTGCCATGTTCCTGGTCCGCGAGCCCTGGCCGAGCCAGGCGACCGGAACCGGGCTCACCGGCGGCCGGCTCGCCCGGGGCGACATCCTGCTGGTGGCGTCGCGGATGAACGAGGGCGGCGTGGTGTTCGCCGACGGTATGGAAGGGGACCGGCTGGACTTCGCCTGGGGACGGACCCTGCGCGTTGCCGTGGGGGAGCGGCAATTGCGCTTCGTCCCCGGCACCCGGCCTCCACCTCCTGCCTCGCCACGCCGAACTGCCCGGCCGACGCAGGCCGTGGCGGCGCCGACGATCCAACCGGCGGTTCCGGCCCCCGCCGCACGGACGCGATCGGGGCCTCGACGACGCCTGATCTGGCTGCTGCTGGCCCTCCTTGCCCTGGTATGGCTGGCCGAGAAGATCATGGCGTTAATCGCCGCCGCGGTGTGAACGCGACCCGTCCCGCTACTGCGGAAGATCGAACGGCTCGCGCCGATCTGCGACCAGCTTGTTGGGCGGGAAGATCGCCTGCACCGCGGCGCAGCCTTCCGGGATCGACCGCCGGACGTAGACATAGGTCCCGTCCTGTCCCTTGCCCGTATCGGT
The DNA here is from genome assembly GCA_050954595.1 of Janthinobacterium lividum. Lineage (GTDB taxonomy): Bacteria > Pseudomonadota > Alphaproteobacteria > Acetobacterales > Acetobacteraceae > JAVVHH01. The sequence goes on from JBPBQE010000476.1 coordinate 5,734, forward strand.
GACATGGAAGGTGCAATACTCGTAGCCGCGCACCGACAGGATGGCTTGCAAGCCGTATTCGGTTCCCATCCCGAGCAGCGCGATCGCCGGCAGGGCAGCGACCGCGCCATACACGGCGATCGTGAAGACGAGCCGCTCCGGCGGGCGGAGCCGA
>JBPBQE010000459.1:0-5876 GCA_050954595.1 Janthinobacterium lividum
AAGCGGATCGACGAGCTGTTCGTGCAAAGCCAGGAGGAACTCGACCCGGTTAAGCGGGCGGCGCAATACAAGGAAATTCAGGAACGCTATGCCGACGCCGCGCCCATCGTGTTCACGATGGAAGTGCCGTATCCGGTGGCAATGAGCAAAAAGGTCCACGATTTCGTGCAGATCCCGCTCGGCAACAACATCTTCGTCAACGCTTGGAAGGATCAGTAACTCCGCGATGGGGTTAATGGTCGCGCTGGGGCGGCGGTTGGGGCAGGTAGCGCTTACCGTCGTCATCGTGGCTCTGCTGATCTTTGGTCTTATGCGGCTGCTGCCGGGTGACCCGGCACTTGTCCTGTTAGGCGATCGGGCGACGGATGCACGGATCGCGGACGTTCATCGCGAGCTTGGGCTCGACGAGCCGATGCTGGTGCAGTTCGGGGAATTCCTATGGCGGACGGTGCGGCTGCAGCTTGGGGAATCCATTACGCTGCGGGTGCCGGTGTCGCGATTGATCGTGGACGGGTTGCCGATCACGCTGATGCTGACGGCGATGGCGGCGGTGCTGGCGCTGCTGATGGCGGTGCCGCTGGCGTTCATTGGGGCGCTGCGGCCGAACGGATGGGCGGACGCCGCCATCCGCGTGATCGCGCAGATCAGCTTGTCGATGCCGGTATTCTATATCGGGTTGATACTACTGATCACCCTGGCGGCCGGGCTGCACTGGTTTCCGGTGGGCGGGATCGGTGCGGGGTTCTTCGAGGATCTTTATTATCTGTTCCTGCCGGCGATGACGTTGGCCCTGTCATTGGCGGCGGTGTTGCTGCGAAACCTGCGGCAGTCACTGGCCGACGTGCTGAACGCGGAATATGTCGGGTTCGCGGTCGCCAAAGGGTTGCCGCCGCGGTTGATCCTGGGCCGGCATGTGTTGCGTAATGCCATTATCTCGACGGTGACCCTACTCGGGTTGAACATGGGGAGCCTCGTCGGCGGCGCGGTGATCACGGAGTCGGTGTTCGCGATTCCTGGTGTCGGGCGATTGCTGATCGACAGCATCTTCGCGCGGGATTACCCGGTGGTGCAGGGATTGAGCATGGTGCTCGCAGTGATGGTCAGCATGGTGTTTCTGCTCACCGATGCCGTCCAGGCGCTGCTCGATCCTAGGCTAGCAAGGTGAGGTGGCCGCGGCCGGCGACGGCGGTTGGGCTGCTGATCCTGTTGCTCTTTATCGCCTGCGCGACGGTGCCTGACCTTATCGCGCCATACCCGCCGGATGCATTCGACTTCACGGCGTTGTTGAAGCCGCCGAGCTGGGCGCACCCGTTCGGGACCGATAATTTCGGGCGCGACATCCTGTCGCGGACAATCTGGGCGTCGCGGGTCGACTTCCAGATCGCGATATTCAGCACGCTGTTCCCGGCACTGTTCGGAACGCTGATGGGTAGCGTATTGGGCTATGTCGGCGGGTGGCCGGACGCGGTCTTTCGGCGCATCGTCGACGTTTTCATCACGATCCCCTTCCTGGTGATCGTCATTGCGATCGTTGCCGTGCTGGGACCGGGCTTGCGCAACATGTATGTGGCGGTCTCGGCGGTGAACTGGATCATCTACGCGCGGCTGATGCGGGGCGAGGTGCAGGTGCAGGCGCAGCGAGACTATGCGGCCGCGGGCCGGGTCATGGGGTTCGGGCCGGTCCGGATCATCTTCCGGCATCTGCTGCCGAACGCGATCTCACCGATCCTGGTGTATTGGATGACCGACATGGCGCTGGCGATCTTGTTGGGGTCGTCTCTCGGCTATCTGGGGTTGGGGGCGCAACCGCCGGAGGCGGAGTGGGGCGTGCTGATCGCCGATGGCAAGAATTTCATGAATACGGCGTGGTGGATGTCGATCTTCCCGGGGATCGCGATCGTGGTGGCCGGGACCGGGTTCAGCCTGTTGGGTGATGGTTTAGCCGGATGGCTGAGGCGGCGGTCATGAGCCTGCTGCGGGTTCGCGGGCTGCAGGTAGCGATCGGCGCCGCCCGGCCGGTGGATGGCATCGACCTCGACGTGGCGGCCGGCGAGGTGCTGGGGATCGTGGGTGAATCCGGGTCGGGCAAGAGCATGACGTTGCGGGCGATCCTGCGCCTGCTGCCGCCGGTGGCACAAACGACCGGCGAGGTCACCTGGCAGGGAAACGACCTGCTCGGGCTGCCGGAACCGCGGATGCGCGCGATACGCGGGGGCGAGATCGGCATGGTGTTTCAGGAGCCGATGTCGGCGCTCAACCCGGTGCTGACCATCGGGCTACAGATCACCGAGTCCATCACGACGCATGCCGGGGTGCGCGGCGCGGCGGCGCGGACACGGGCCGCAGCCCTGCTCGACCAGGTTGGGATCCCGGATGCACGGCGGCGGCTGTCGAACTACCCGCACGAGTTCTCGGGCGGCATGAGGCAGCGCGCTATGATCGCCGCGGCGTTGGCGGGCGGACCGAAGCTGCTGCTGGCGGATGAGCCGACGACGGCGCTGGACGTGACGATCCAAGACCAAATCCTTAAGCTGATGCTGAGGTTGAAGGACGAGTTGTCGATGAGCGTGGTCATCGTGACGCACGATCTCGGCGTGGTGGCGGGAACGTGCGACCGGGTCGTGGTGCTGTACGCGGGCCGGGTGATGGAGTCCGGGCCGGTGGAGGCGGTGTTCGCGCGGCCGGCGCATGCCTACACGTTGGGGTTGCTGCGGTCGCTACCCGGTGCGGCGCGAGCGCATTCGCGGCTGGGTGGCATCCCGGGGACACCGCCGGATCCGCGGGCGTTACCGCCGGGCTGCCGGTTCGCGCCACGCTGCGCCTTCGCGATCGACGCGTGCCACGCCGTCGACCCGGCGCTTGTCAGCGTCGGGCCCGGGCGACTATCGGCGTGCATTCGGGCCGATGTGGTGCAGGCGGCATGAGCGTGCTGCTGCAGGCGGATGATTTGGAGCGAGCCTACCCGGTCCGCCTGGGGTTCGGCGGATTGTGGCATCGAGGGCCTAAGCCGATGGTCCGGGCACTGGCCGGAGTATCGGTGCAGCTGGTGCGCGGCGAGACGTTGGCGGTGGTCGGGGAGTCCGGGTGCGGCAAATCTACGCTGGCGCGTGCGTTAGTAAGGCTGATCACGCTCGATAGCGGCCAGATCATTTATGGGGGCGAGGACGTGCGGGCGCTGCGGGGGGAGACGCTGCGACAGTATAACCGCCAGGTTCAGATGGTGTTCCAGGATCCGTACGGGTCTCTCAATCCGCGCATGACCGCGGGCGAGATGTTGGGCGAGGTGTTGCGGGTGCATCGCATCGTGCCGAAGGCTGCCGTTGCGGGGCGGATCACGGAGTTGCTGGCATTGGTGGGTTTGCCGGCGGATGCGGCGGATCGGTTGCCGCGGGCGTTCTCGGGTGGGCAGCGGCAGCGCTTGGCAATCGCGCGGGCGCTGGCCGTGGAGCCGGCAGTGCTCATCGCGGACGAGATCGTGTCGGCGCTCGATGTCTCGATTCAGGCGCAAATCCTCAATCTGCTGCTCGACATGCAGTCCCAGCTGGGACTGGCAATGTTGTTCGTTTCGCACGATCTGCGGGTGGTGCGGCATCTCGCCCACCAGGTGGCGGTGATGTATCTCGGCCGCGTCGTGGAACATGGCACGGCAGACGCGGTGTTCGAGCGGCCGCAGCACCCTTACACACAGGCGTTGTTGCGCGCCGCGCCGGTGCTGACGCCGCAGCGACGAACGACGGAGAGCGCGCTGCAAGGTGAGTTGCCGAGCCCGATGCGCGCGGTGCCGGGATGCCCATTTCACCCGCGCTGCCCCAAAGTATTCGACCGATGCCGGACCGAACCGCCCGCGCTGCTGGTGCGGGACGGGCATGCGGCAGCCTGTCACTTGATGGATGGAACATGATGAAGATTGATCTCACGGGCCGCACGGCAGTCGTCACGGGCGCGGCGCAGGGTATCGGGCGGGCGATCGCGACCGGCTTGGCAGCCTGTGGCGCCGACGTGCTGGCAATCGATCGGGACGTCGCGGGGCTGGCGGCGGTTGCAGCCGAGCGGGTTCGCACAGCGGAAGTGGACGTGACGGACGCGGCGTCGATCGCAACGGCGCTGGACGGTATCGGCCCGGTGGACATCCTGGTGCACAGCGCAGGCGGCGTGTGCGGGCAGGTCGGGCAGGCGGCAGAGGCGGTGACGTCCGCTCAGTGGCAGGCGATCCTGAACGTCAATCTGACCGGAGCCTTTCTGATGGCACAGGCCGTGATCCCCGGCATGAAGGCGGCAGCTGCGGGGCGGATCGTCACGATCTCGAGCGGGGCCGGGATCGGCGTCAGCCTGACGGGGATACAGGCCTATGCGGCGGCCAAAGCTGGCGAGATCGGGCTCACGCGGCAATTGGCGCATGAGCTTGGGCAATATGGGATCACGGTGAACAGCGTCGCGCCGGGCTTCATACGGTCGAACCCGTCGTCGGAGCGGCAGTGGCAGGCCTATGGCGAAGAGCGGCAGGCGCAGATGGTCGAGCGGATCGCGATGCGGCGGCTCGGGAGCGCGCAGGACATCGCCAACATGGTCACTTTCCTGGTGAGCGATCAGGCGGCGTGGGTCACCGGGCAGATCATCAGCGTCGACGGTGGAAAATAAGCGTCCACTCGCGGACGCCGGCGTCAAAGAACAAAGGCAGCAAGACCATGAAGCTCGCCAGCGCGTTTCTCGGCCTGACGGTATTGAGCGGCGCAGCGAGCGCCCAACCGCAATCACTGCGGATCGGCATGCGGGATGATCCGGACATGCTGGATCCGACGCTGTCGCGCACCTATGTCGGCACGCTGGTCATGACGGCGATTTGCGACAAGCTGTTCGACTTCGACGAGAAACAGAATATCGTCCCCGTACTGGCGATTGGCTTCGTGTGGGAGGACAGCACTCACCTCCTGATTCATCTCCGACCCGGCGTTCTCTTCCAGGATGGCGAAACCTTCGACGCGGCGGCGGTCAAATATACGCTGGAGCGGCATGTGACGATGCCGGGCAGCTTCCGCCGCAATGACATCGGCGCCATGGACCATGTCGACATCGTCGATCCGCTCACGGCACGAGTGGTCCTGAAGCAGCCCTTCTCGCCGTTCATCGCCGCGCTCACCGACCGGGCCGGCATGATGATCTCGCCGAAAGCGGCCGACGCGGCCGGCAAGGATTTCGGGCTCCATCCCGTCTGTGCCGGCCCGTTCCGCTTCAGCCAGCGGGTAGCGCAGGATCGCATCGTCCTCCAACGGTTTCCCGGCTACTGGGACGCCGGGAACATCCATTACGATACTGTCACATACCGGGTGATGCCGGATAGCACGGTCCGCTTGACCAACCTTCAAGCGGGTGCACTCGACATTGCCGAAGTCGCGCCGCTCGATACGCCACTGGTGCAAAACAATCCGGCGCTGAACCTGGTGAGCGTCGCGAGCCTCGGCTACGGCGCAATCACGGTGAACCTCGCCACATCATCGCAGTTGGCGCGAGATCCGCGAGTTCGGCATGCATTTGAGTTGTCGCTCGATCGCGCGGCCCTGTCTCAAGTGGTGTTCGCCGGGATGTACGAGCCGAACGCGCAGGCTATTTCGGCGGCAAGTCCCTATTATGCACCCCGAGTACCGATCCCGCCGCACAACGTGGCCGCCGCGAAGGCGTTGTTGCAGCAGGCCGGAGTGACCGCACCGGTGCATGTGAAGTTGCTCGTCTACAACACGCCGCAGGGCGTGCAGGCCGGCGAAGTCATTCAGGCGATGGCGACCGAAGCCGGTTTCGACGTGACGGTGACAGCGGCCGAGTTCGGCACCGTCATCGCCGCGACCATGGGCGGCGACTACGAGATGGTCCTTGGCGGCTGG
>JBPBQE010000521.1:0-5862 GCA_050954595.1 Janthinobacterium lividum
GTGGCATGCAGGCGACAGCCCGGCTGTTGGGACAAACGATCGGCTCCGTCATCATGGCGCTTCTGTTCACGGTCGCGTCGGCGACGACGGCGCCCCGCATCGGGCTGGCCGTGAGTGCGGCACTGACACTGGCGGGCGGACTGGTGAGAGCAATGCGCATCGTAGGAACGTCGCCCCTCAAGCAGACCGCTCCGCATTGAATGAGTTTTACCGGCTATGACGGATAGGCTGCTATGGGAAAAGGCGGCATACCCGCCAACGGTGACCGTTTCCGTAATTGACAGAGTCGAAAAAACGACTCTAAATTGATCGGTATAAGAATAAATGTTCGGATTCCGAACGCAGGGAGCAGAGTGGTCGAAAGCAGCAAGAGCACGGTTCAGTCCGTCGGAAAGGCGTTCGCCGTTCTGCAATCCTTTCGCGCCGACACACCTGAAATGACGATCAGCGAGGTCGCGTCTGCGGCTGGTCTGGACCGTGGCACGGCGTTTCGCCTGATCCACACTATGGTCGATCTGGGCTATCTGGCCGCCGTTCCGGGAACGCGTCGCTTCTGGCTCACGCTGAAATGCCTCGAACTCGGCTACTCCGCACTTGCCGCCGGTGGACTGCAGCGTCAGTCGCGACCTGTCTTGCAAGGCTTGGTGCCTGATCTTGCCGATGCGGCGTCGCTTGGAATGCTGGACGGCGCCGACGTGGTCTATCTCGAGCGTATTCAGGCCGATCTTGGCCGGCAAGCTCCCGACCGACGGAAGGGAAGCCGGACCGGAGCCTATGCCGCTGCGCTTGGTCACGCGATCCTGGCCTGGCAGCCGCCGGACCAAGCCCGGCAGATCATGCAATCCGGCGAGCGCATCCCGTTATCGGGTGCGACATTGACCGATTTGGACCAGCTTTGCGCAAGGCTCAACGAGGTCCGTGGCCGCGGCTACGCCATCTCGGACGGCGAAAATGCCTTCGGGTTGCGCACCGTCGCGGCACCGATCTTTTGGCCGGATGGGACGGTTCGAGCCGCCGTCAGCCTCACCGTGCAAACCGCGCGACAGGAACTCGACGCGTTCGTGGCCGCAGCCGTGCCGCCCCTGTTGCAGGCGACGCGCACGTTGAGCGGCGCCGTCCGCCTGTCGGCCGCCCCATGACGACGCTGCGGCTCATCGCCGACGATCTCACGGGAGCACTGGATACCGCGGCCGAGTTCGTGGGGCTGACCGGGTCGGTGCATGTCCTCTGGCACGGCAGCTACGGGGCCAGCTTGCCCGCCAACGCGGCCCTGGATCTAGCGACCCGCGAGGGATCGCTCGAGACCGCACGCGCTGCGACGCTCGGTGCGGTGCCGGCTCTGGCGCAAGGTGGCATCGCGTTCAAGAAGATCGACAGCCTCATGCGCGGCCACACGCTGGCCGAGTTGGCCGTCTGCTTCGACGCTGGGTCGTGGCAGCACGCCGTCCTCGCGCCCGCCTTCCCGTTCCAAGGCCGCGTAACCCGGCATGGGCAGCAATATGCAGCGGAACGCGGCGGTTGGTCGCCAGCCGGGCCAGATCTCGTCTCCGCACTGCGCGGTCTTGGTCTGACGGCCCAACTGGCCGGTCCGACTGGCCTGATGCCAGGGGTCACGGTGTTCGATGCCGAGACCGACGCCGATCTCACGGCCGCCGTCGCACAAGCAGGCGGCAGTGGCGCCGCGGTACTATGGTGCGGGACTGGTGGCCTGGCGCGCGCGCTCGCCGGTGGCGGAGCGTCGCCTACACCGTCGCTCCCGACGCCGATCCTCGGTCTGTTCGGCAGCGACCAGGCCGTCACCGCGGCACAGCTCGCGGCCTGCCACCCGCACTGGCACGCGGTGCCGGACGCATCGCCCTCCAGCATGGCCAGGCTGACCGCCGCGCTCGACCGGCACGGTGTTGCCGCCGTAAGCCACTTGCTGCCGCGGGGAACGCCGCGCGCGGAAGCTGCCACTCGGATAGAGGCAGCCTTCCGCACCCTGGTCGACGGCTTGGCGGCGCCGGGAACGCTCATCGCCGCCGGGGGCGAGACCCTGCGCGGCCTGTGTGTGGCGCTCGGCGCGACCAGCCTCGAGGTGCAGGGCAGCATCATGCCCGGCGTCCCGGTCTCGCGCCTGCGCGGCGGCCGATGGGACGGCGTCACCGTTGTCTCGAAATCCGGCGCTTTCGGCCATCCGACCTTGCTCCGCGACTTGTTGCGTATTCCAGACCTCGAAAGGGCAGCTTCATGACCCCCCATCTCGCCATCACCATGGGCGACCCGGCCGGCATCGGGCCGGAGATCATCGTCAAGGCCGTTCGACGCCTGCGCCCGCGCATCGAATCCGGCGCGCTTCGCCTGCTCGTGATCGGCGACAACGCGGCGCTCGAAGCCGCCCGCGTGCAGTTCGCGCCGGACCTGCCGATCCCGGCGGTCACCGAGAGCGATGCCCACTGGCCATCGCTGGCCGCCTTGCAAGCCGGCCCTGAAGGCGAGCCGATTCAGCCCGGCGTGGTCTCGGCCGAGGCCGGGCGCTTCGCCTTCCAGGCCGTCGAGCGCGGCGTTCGCCTGTCGATGGCCGGCCGCTGCGGCGGCATCGTGACGGCGCCGCTGAACAAGGAGGCGCTAAACCTGGCCGGCTACCACTATCCAGGCCACACCGAGGTGCTGGCCGAACTGACCGGCGTGCGTGGCTCCTGCATGATGCTCGCCCATGGCAACATGCGCGTCAGTCACGTCACCACGCACATCGCGCTCGAGGACGTGCCGAAGCGGGCCACCGCCGAGCGGATCCGCCGCGTGCTGGATCTGACCCATGCCGCCGTCACCCGCCTCGGTCTTGGTCGGGCCCGCATCGCGGTCGCCGCGCTAAATCCCCATGCCGGCGAGGGCGGCTTGTTCGGTCGCCATGACATCGACGTCGCCGGCCCCGTCATCGCCCAGGCCGTCGCCGACGGGATGGATGTCGTCGGCCCCGTACCGGGCGACACCGTCTTCGTGAAGCTCCGTGCCGGCCAGTATGACGCCGTGATCGCCAACTACCACGACCAGGGCCATATCCCGGTCAAGCTGCTCGGCTTTGAGATCGACCCGAAAACCGGCCGGTGGAACGACCTCTCCGGCGTCAACATCACCCTCGGCCTGCCGATCATCCGCACCTCCGTCGATCACGGCACCGCCTTCGACATCGTCGGCAAGGGGATCGCCAGCAAGCAGAGCCTGGTGGAGGCAATCGAATACGCCGAGCAACTCGCCGCTCCCGCCATCCGCGCGGTGGCAGCATGAGCCTCGTGACGCCGATCGAGATCCAGCGCCCCGCCATTCTGCGCTTCGGCGCCGGCCTGGCACCTACGCTTGGCGCTTGGGCGCGTGAACAAGGGCTCAAGCGCATCCTGGTGGTCGCCGATGCCTTCAATGCGAGCCGGGTCGATGGGCTGGCGCTGCCGGGCGACGTCACCGTGTTCGGCACCGTCAAGCCGGAGCCCGATATCCCCAACCTCGATGCCCTCCTAGCGGTGGCGCTCGAGACGAAGCCCGACCTCGTCGTCGGCTTCGGCGGTGGCAGCGCGATGGACCTTGCCAAGCTTGCCGCCGTGCTGCCCAGCAGCGGCCAGACTCTCCACGAGGTCGTCGGCCCCGAGAAGGTCGCCGGCCGCCGGGTTGCCCTCGCCCAGGTGCCCACCACCGCCGGCACCGGCAGCGAAGCCGGCACCCGCTCGCTCGTCACCGACCCGGCCACCCAGAACAAGCTCGCCGTGCAGAGCCGCCACATGCTGGCCGACATCGCCATCATCGATCCGGATCTCACGATGACGGTGCCGCAAGCCGTGACCGCCGCCACCGGCGTCGACGCGATGGCGCATTGCGTCGAGGGCTACACCAGCAAGAAGTCGCACCCGCTGATCGACCTCTATGCGCTGGAGGGCATCCGCCTCGTCGGCCGCTATCTGCGGCGCGCGGTCGAGGATGGCGGCGATGCGGAGGCGCGTGCCGGGTTGGCGCTGGCGTCGCTGTATGGCGGCTTCTGCCTCGGCCCGGTCAACACCACGGCCGGGCACGCCGTCGCTTACCCGCTCGGAACCCGCACCACATCCCGCACGGCCTCGCCTGCGCGCTGATCTTCCCGCACACGCTGGCGTGGAACGCGCCCGCGCTGCCGGAAAAGACCGCCGCCGTGCTCGCCGCTCTGGGACAACCCGCCTCGACCGACACGGCCGCCGTCACCGCCGGCGCATCTGCCTTCTGCGCCGCGCTCGGGCTCGACATGCGCCTGTCCGCCCACGGCGTTCCGGAGGCTGACCTCGACTCGATGGCCACCGAAGCTCACGCGATCCGCCGCCTGCTCGACAACAACCCTCGCGACCTCAGCCGCGACGAGATCGCGGCGATGTATCGCCGCGCCTTCTGAAGGAGAACGCCCCATGCCCGATACGATGGTCACCGCGCAGCCGGACCTCTCGACCGCCCTCCACCCGACCGGCGTGTTCAGCGCCGCCTGCACCCCGATGCACGCCGATCTCACGCCCGATCACGCCGCCTTCGTTGAGCATTGCCAGCATCTCCTGGCCAATGGCTGCGACGGCGTCGCCATGCTCGGCACCACCGGCGAGGCTAACTCGTTCTCCGGCGCCGAACGCAAGGCGCTGCTCGAAAGCGCGGTCGCCGGCGGCATCGCGCCCGACAAACTGCTCCCCGGCACCGGCGTCACCGCCCTGACCGAAACCGTCGACCTCACCAAGCATGCGCTGTCGATGGGCGTCACCACCGTCGTCATGCTGCCGCCCTTCTACTACAAGGGTGTTGGCGATGACGGGCTGTTCGCGTCCTACGCCGCGATCGTCGAGCGCGTGGCGGACCCGCGGCTGCGCGTCGTGCTCTACCACATCCCGATGTTCTCGGCCGTCCCGATCCCGATCCCGGTGATCGCTCGGCTGCGCGAGGCTTTCCCGGGCGTGTTCGTCGGCCTGAAGGACTCCTCGGGCGACCTCGCCAACATGAAGGCCCTGGTCGACGCCTTTCCCGGCTTCGCGGTTCTGGCCGGCGCTGACCCGTTGCTGCTGCCGTTGCTGCAAGCCGGCGGCGCCGGCTGCATTACCGCCGCCTCCAACCTGGTTTCGGCCGACCTGGCCGTCATCTACCGCCACCATGCCGACCCGGCCCAGGCCGATGCCGTCCAGGCCGCGCATGGCCGCGCCGTCGCCATGCGCAACCGCGTCTCGCAATTCGCCCAACTCGCCTCGATCAAGGCGCTGCTGGCCGAGCGGACCGGCAACCCCGACTGGGCCACGGTCCGCCCGCCCTTGCTGCCGCTGACCGAGGCCGAACGCTCCAAACTTTGACGATCAAACAACAATAGAATTGGGAGGAAACAAAAACATGGACACGTTCGGTTCGACCGACACTGCCATCATCCTCGCGATGGTGGTGGGCTACATCATCTTCACGAGTTGGCTCACCTACCGCCTGCGCAGCAAAACCAACGCGCAGTTCATGACCGCATCCCGCGCCCTGCCGGCGGCGGTGGTCGGCGTATTGCTGATGTCTGAATTCGTCGGCGCGAAATCCACCATCGGCACGGCGCAGGAAGCCTTCTCGAATGGCTTGGCCGCATCCTGGTCGGTGCTCGGCGCCTCGATCGGCTTCGTCCTGTTCGGCTTGTTCTTCGTCAGGCGCCTCTACGGCTCCGGCGAATATACGATCTCCGCCGCAATCGCCCAGAAATACGGCCGCTCGACCATGCTCACCGTCTCGTTGATCATGATCTACGCGCTGCTGCTGGTGAACGTCGGCAACTACATCAGTGGTGCCGCCGCCATCGCGACCGTCATGAAGGTGTCGCTGCCGCAGGCCATGGTGATGATCGCCTTTGTCAGCACCTTC
>JBPBQE010000562.1:0-5855 GCA_050954595.1 Janthinobacterium lividum
GTTGCCGTTCCCGTTGACCAGGCCGCCTAATCAACCCAACTATCACCCTGCTGGAGACACGCCGCTCAAGCTATTTCCACACAAGTCGCGACGGCACCATCGCCGGGTCCGCGAAGCACTCTACGGCTCGTTCAACATCCGTCGCATCCCCTACAGTCTGGATTATTATTTTGGCATCTTCTGGACCCTGCGCAACGAGACCGGCTTCCTATTCAGCGAGGCGCATAACCGGCTCTACGATGTAATCGAATTGCCGCAGAGCAGCTTCCTGCTTACCGACTTGTTCGCGTTTGCTTGCTTCGTTAGCGGTGCCGTGTTGGCTCACCGTCAGACGACCGCATCCGAGCGCTGGACCTTTGCTGCGCTATTCGGGGGGTTTGCCGTGCAATCGGCGCTGCTGCTGTGCGCGATCAGCACGGCCTACCGTTACCGGCAAGATTTCTATCCGCTGATCGACCTGCTCATGTTTTCTGGACTGATCATGCTGGGCTGGGTCAGCTTCTCCCAACGAAACACGCTGCGGGCCGGATTGGCTGCCGCCATGCTGGTCAGTATGGTTTCTGCGCACGTCTCGCTCGGCTTGTATAAGCTCTCGCCGCTGGGCATGTACTCCTTGAGCGTGCCAGGCTCACTCAGCGACTACTACGTCGAGCAGTTTCAGCACCGGTTTGGCAGGGCCTTCTCGAATCACTTAGCCGATCGCGCTTCCAATCAAGCCTCCGGCATGAACGCCAAACCTTCCTTGGTCGGAAGCCAACCACCAGTCCGCGAGTAGGCCAGAACTGACGAACTGGCCTTCTGGTACGCAGAAGGGGACAGAACACGAACCATTTTTAAGTGGCTGTCGCGCTAAGTTACGGTAAATCGCTAATTTATCTTGCAAGGACTTTCAATGGCAAAGGTCGGCTTTTGAGTGACATGTAGGAAGAGCAATTGAGCATTGTGATCAAGACTGCAGAAGCGGGCAGCGCGTTCGCGAACCGATGCCAGATTCTGCGCTGTTCGGGCGTTTGCAGAGTGAGACCATAGCCAAAGCGGCCGCCAGTCTAAGCTGACTGCTAGGGGTTGTTGTGTTGGTTCGGCAAAAACGGATGGCACGAAGATGCCGCTGTTTACCGCGAGACTAGCGCTGTTCCAGATCGGAGGCTGACGAGCGGCATAGAACCCAGGGGTGTCATCGTAGGCGTCGAGCAAAGTGCTGCCCTTCGGTAAGGCAGCAAAGGCAGATCGAAGTTCAGCGTAGACTGGAGCGTAGCTAGCCCAAACGAATATCAACACCACGGTGCGTGCGAGGAAGATCGCAATCAAAGCAACTTCTGTGCGCCGAGCAAGTCTGCTCGACCAAGGTAGCAGCGCTATTGCTAAAAATAGTGTCCATGCAAACAATCGAGTATCGAGCAGCAAGCCAATACCTACGCCGTTCGGTGCTAAAATGGCGACTATTGCAAGCGCCCCTACCGGAGCTGCGAACCTCAAACGAACTTCACGACGCCGCTGCCACATTAGTATTCCAAGCACAATGACCACGCATCCGAACAGCACGTCGGCGACGGGATTTCCTGATGTCAGCGCCTGGGCAATCTGACGCAATTTCCCAATCGCAACTGATTTGATGCCCGGCGCGCCGTCATAGATTATAGACATCGCGTCGGAGCTAGCGGCTGAAAGTTTGTAGCCCACCAGACCGATCATCAAAGCTATCGCCGCAGGTAGTGCTTCAACGGCCCGGCGACCGACCGTCCGAACGGGACGCACAAGATCATAGCAGCCACATAGCCCCGCAAAGACCAGTGCAGCGACAACGTGACAGAAAAGGATTACTGGCGTCGCCACGACTGCGATCAACAACCGTCGGACAAGCCGAGCATCATCCCGCATCCAGAAGGCAGCCGCAAACATCGCTAAACCGACCCCAGTTATAAAATTGACTAGGCCGTAAACAGTAAGGCCGGTGTAAAACACTATGCTCCCGAGAGCTGCGGCGATACCAATTGGAACTCGACGCGCTTGTGATAGGACAATGAATCCACCGACGAACAAGGCGTAGCACAGCAATAAGAAATGTCGAGCCGGCCTGGGATATAGGAATGCCGAGCCTCATGAGCCCTAGAACGACGGCATCAAGGATGGCATTCGGTATCAGTATGCCTTGGAAACTATAACGAGCTGACCAGAACGGACTGCCATTTAGAAGATCGTTTGTGATTGAAACCCTAGCCAAGTGATTCGGCCAGTCAGCCAACGGCGCAGGCGCAAGCACGAGCAGAGGAACGGCTCCAAGCACCGTCAGGAAAATCGCCAAAGTTAACGCGCGATGGTCCCTTGTGGGATCGAGGTCGCTGGCAGGGGTCATGCCTCAGCTTTCCCGCGCGCAATTATCATCGCGGCCGCGAGTGCCAACGTCGATCTGACCATTCCCTACCCCGTTCTAATTCCTGATCCGAAACGCTAGCGTCGCGCCAGCACGAGTCAACCGAAGCGCTCGGGAGATCAGTGGTATTCCCACGATCAAGTCGTCGAGCCGCACGGCTTCAACTGCCTACGCCGGAATAAATAGCTGATCGGTGTAGCAGTTCGGGGCCGTCGTCGCGGTGCACCACCAACAAGATAATGCAAATGGACGTCTAACGCGCGGCTTGCTGCGCTCCATCGGCAATTCCATCATAGAACGTATGTTCCGCATTCTCGCCGTCCTCGCCCTTCTGCTTTCCCCCGCGATCGCCAGCGCGGAACCAGCCGCGTCCTGCGCCCCGCTGTTCGCTGGTGGCCAAGCCCCCGCCCTGCTCAACACCCGCCTGGCCGAACGCACTCAGTCCCTCTGCTACCGTGCCTATGCCGTCCTCGACTCCGGCATCACCCGCGGTGCACTGTGGTCGGCCGAGCATCCTACGGCGGACGTGCTCGACGCGACGCGCCAGACGCGACGGGTCAACCTGTTCCACCCCGAGTATGCCCTACCGTCGGAAGACCGGGCCGAAGTCGCCGACTACGTCCGGAGCGGATTCGACCGCGGCCACATGACGCCGAGCGGGGACATGCCGGATCCGGTGGCGCAGCAGCAGAGCTTCTCCCTGGCCAACATCGTGCCCCAGACCGCTCAACTCAACCGCGGCGTCTGGGAGCGGATCGAGAGCGCCGTGCGGACATTAGTCAAGCGGCGCGGGGAGGCCTACGTCGTGACCGGCCCGGCGTTCCAGGGCGCCAACCTGCAGCAGATCGGCGGGCGCGTGCTGGTGCCAAGCTCGACCTGGAAGGCGATCTACGTCCCAGCCACGGGCGACACTGGCGCTTGGTCGTGCACCAACACGGCGACGCCGGCCTGCACCGTCCTGTCGGTCGCGGACCTCGCAGCGCAAACAGGAGTGGACCCGTTCCCCGGCTTGTCGCAAAGCGTTAAGGCGACGCTCGGTCGGTTGCCCGTGCCAAGGTCAGCGCGCAACCGATAGGCCCGGAGACGCCCATGTCCACGCCCACGATGAAGCCCTACGCCGACGATGCCGCTTCCATGTCGATCGGCGATCTGACCTTGGAGAATGGCCGGGACTGTGTGGCGGTTGGGGGCAGTCTGGATCTGACCCGCGATAAGGCGGGCTTGGCCTATGCCCGCGCGCTCAAGGCGGCAGTGGATGCGGTCGTGCATGCACTCGAAAGCGAACCCGCGTTGCCGGACAAGGTGGCGCCGGCAAATGCTGCCACGGAGGTCAAGAACCCGTTCGGCTGACGGATATGGCAGGTGTCAAACCCATGTTGGTGTGAAGGGGGTTACAGGCGGTCAGTATGTCTTCGAACCAGAAGACCATAGACTTATGGCACACCGCTTTTATGCCATCACGTCCACAGGCGTCCGCGCCATTGCTGAAGATGTCGATTGCCCCTCAGACTTTGATGCTATGATCCATGGAGGGGAAATACTGGACGATGATGGATGGATTGAGGTCTGCATGGCGCCCGGTTTGTCGGCGAGGTCGGACAGGCGTTTAGTCGCTGTAATCACCCGGCAATCTTCTGAGCGTGTACGCGTGCTTCGCGACCCCGGCCATGACGCGGCGGCCGGAGTTAGCGTGTGCAGGCGAGGAGATCGCGCGGCCGGCGCCAATGCAGGCTAGTGGAGTAATAACTGTGCGACTGGTTGGGCACGTGCGGTCTTGATGGTCAGGGCGTGCGGGGTGTGATCTGCGGCGAGGTCGCGGTGTGGGATGTGGTGGGCTTCCGGCTTTGGACGGCGGAGTGGGCGGTGGAATGAGTAGCCAGACGACCGCCGACCTCGCGCGACTGTCCGCAGCGCTCGCATGGGTTGATGAAGTGTATCCCCACCGGAACAGGTATGGTGCGGCTGTGGTCGAGATGACGTGGGACCAGTGGAATGAGTTGCGTGCCGCGATGGGACTGCGCAATCAGCCTGTGCCAAAAGCGAAGACATCGCGATGACCGACGTTTCACAGATAACTGCGCCACGCAGGTTTGTGGCCATTTTGCATTCCCACGGCGACACACATAATTTGCCGCAACGAGTTGTTCTCGTGCCGCTAGGACAGCCTCTTGAGTTTGATCCTGGAACCGCAACACGACATTGGTTGCTACCGTTTCTCGGAGAAAATTGGCATCTGATCGGGTTTGCTGAATTGGAGAGTTCAACGCCATAAGCAATTCAGGAACGGTCCACCCCTAACCCATGATCACCGTCCCCTACATCATGTGGTTCCTCACCCACACCGACCCGCAGCACCCTGGCCGCGTCGTCGCCTACGCGATGCAGGCCTCACACAGCGGCGGTCACCGCCTGCCGGGCGAACACGTCGGCGACACGATCGAGGAGGTGCGGGCGATGCTGCCGGCCGGGCTTACGCGGCAAGGCTGCGGTGATGCGAGTCTGGAGGGACTGAGCCTCCTTGGCCGTCAAGTGAGCTTTCGCTGGCTCCCGGTCTGGACGTCCACCGGCGTAGCTGGCGGTTTCATCATCAGCATCAGGTTCGACGCATCAAGCATGTCGGCCAGCGCCTCGGCCGTGAACTGCGCCATCATCTCGGAATGGCGCTTGGTCGGCTTGCCGTTGCGATCGAACCGCAGCCCGTAGGATAGGGCAACAAACCTCCTCGCGGGTGGCGGGGCGAAGATCGGGCATGAATGCAGGGCCCAACGAGTAGATCGCCGGGCCCTTATTTAGGCTTAGGTGAGGTTAGGCCTTCTTGCGGCGGATCATGCCGATAACGGCGAGCGAGCCGCCGAGCAGCGCCATCGAAGCCGGCTCCGGAACACTGGTTGCACTGGCTGCCAACGTGGTCGCCGAGAACGACGTGATGTTGTTGCCTTGAGCGGTCAGGTTGAACGTGCCAGCGGTACGGTCAAAGCCGGTGTAGTTGATGAAACCATTGGCTGTGAACCCGATCTGGTCGGAGCCAGGACGCGTCACGTTCGTGATGCTGGTCAGGTCGAAGCTGACCGTGCTGCCATTGGTGGTGGCCAGCGTCAGGAACCCGTCGAGCGCACCTTGCGAAGCGAAGCTCGAGATATTCTGGATGGTGCCGCAGCCCGTGGTGCTGGCGCATGCGCCGAGCGACGCGAACGAACCCGAGCCCGCGCCGTAGCTGGACAGCTGGCCGCTGTTGCCGGACACGGACGTGCCACTGGCGTCGGCGAAGCTGATACCGATGGCAGCGCCCATGCCGACGGAGCCGACCGCCTGGGCATAGCCGTTCAGCGAGATTTGGCCGCTCACCGGGACCGCATTGGCGGCAGCAGCCATCGTGACGCACGCGGCAGCGGCCATAAGGGTGGTACGTAGGTTCATGAAACTATCCAATCGAAGAACGTCAGT
The DNA here is from genome assembly GCA_050954595.1 of Janthinobacterium lividum. GTDB lineage: Bacteria > Pseudomonadota > Alphaproteobacteria > Acetobacterales > Acetobacteraceae > JAVVHH01. Next base: position 5,816 of record JBPBQE010000562.1, read on the forward strand.
GTCCGAGGCAGGAATTTTGGCCTCCGAAGCGCTGATCCCT
>JBPBQE010000553.1:0-5843 GCA_050954595.1 Janthinobacterium lividum
CATGCCGCGTCAAAGGCCGGACACATGACCGCCGTCGCACCGCCGTCAAACTCTGTCGCTCTCCCCTTGCACCCAAGGGGTCGTCCACACATGCAACAGAGGCCCATCTTGTTTCATTGCTGGCGATGTAGCAGATTTTATACGTCGTCGGCCGACCCGGCGCGAGGATGCTGCGATCCTGGATCAGGGCGTCAGCCTCGAGCAAGTCGGCAACGCGGGCGCCCACGTCGTCTTTGCCGATCAACCCTATGAGGATCAATCGTCCCTCGAGCGAGACCACGTTCTTGGCGACGCTGCCGACGCCGCCGAGCATCTCCGTCGTATGACGCCCCCGCAGGACCGGCACCGGCGCTTGCGGCGAAAAGAGGTCGATGTCGTCGTAAACGAAGCGGTCGAGCATAATATCGCCGACGCAGATCAGCGTCGCCGACTAGAAATCAAACATGGGTGTCGGTTTCTAGAGGCGGGGTAAGCGTGACGATAAGGTCGTCGATCGTCGCATCCAAGCCCAGCGCGACCCAGGGCTGCGTCTCGGAATTGGTTTCGCCAGCGATGCGCGAGGTCAGCACCTCCATGATCGGCGATCCGTCGGCTGTCTGGTGCCAGCGCATCGACATCCCGAGCAGCTCAATACAGAGATCCCGCCGCAACGCGACCCGGCGCTGCACCAAGGGGTCCAGCGAGAGCACCCCCGCCGACACCGCCCGCTCGATCACATGCATCGCCCGCAGCACGACACCAAGCTTGAAGTTCCAGAACCCGGTATCGGCATGGCGGTCCGTTCCGCAATCTATGGTGGCGAGGCTGTCGGCGGCGATCGTGTGCTGCGGGTTCAGGGTAATGACTCCCGTGTGCAGCTTGATGCCGAGCACCGCTTCGCCGATGGCGCGCGCGAGTGCGCCGCTGGGATCGCCATGATGGATCGCGCGCGACAAAGCGAGCAGGCAGGCGGCGTGATTGTCCAGGAACGGGACGTGGCTGGACCAGACGTCGCCGAAGGTCAGATCGTGCTCGTCCCGCCCACATGGGAGGCGTCGTCCCATGCGCAGGATCAGCCAGACGGCGACGTCCATCCGTTCGCGGTAGTGCGCCGCGCCGGTGGCGCGGAGCATGCAGTCGAGCGAGAGGACGACGTAGCCGATGCCGCGGGTGAACACGCGGGCGAGGTCATCCGCACTGCCGGGTCGAATGAAGTCGAAGTAGCGCTGCAGATGTCGATCGTACCACGCCGTCAGCGTCGCCAGTCGCTCGGGGGAGGGCGGGTGAGCGTAGCAGCCATGGGCGGCCAGGACGATCTGCGCGGCGACGGCGTTGAGTTCTGCGCCGATGTCGTAAGTCATGCTCGGGTCGTAGCCGCCTCCGAGGCCGGCACGCAGCACGGTTTCATAATGCTCGAGCGCATCGTAATAGCCGCCACCAGTGAGCATTCGCTCCTCGGCGACGGATACAGTGGCGCCGGGCTCGACCCGGCCGATCACGTACGACAACGCGACCCAGTGGAGCATCCCGGCCTTTTGCCCGTTGGCCACCACCGCACTAAGCCGGGCGCTGTCTCGCACGAGGACATGGATGCCGTAGGAGAAGCCTGGCGATGCGCCGACCTGGCTGATGCCGACATACTCTGCCGGCCCAGAATGCAGCGTTTTGCGCCCGTCAGCCACGCGGTCCATCGTGTGATTCGCGCCCTGGGCCCGCAAGGCGACGCAGCGGTAGTCGACGCCGACCGATTTGCTGAGCTGGTCCAAAGCGGTCGAGAGCGTGACGTCGTCGAGGGTGACGCCCGGTTGAGTGGTAAGGTCGACGGAGGTGGCGATCGCTTGCCGGCCCATGTCGATCGTGTAGCTGTACCGCAGATGGCCCAGTACTTTCGGCGTGCGGCGGAGCAGGCCCGTCGCCACGGTGACCGCGCTGCTGTGCCACATTGTGACGCGGCCGGGCGTTTCCTCGAGTGCGAACTGATCGATCGCGTCTTCGACGTCCATCGTCGTGGCGCGGCCGACGTGGCGGAAGCGGAGCGTGTTGCCGGTGTGTTGGGCGGCGACGATGGTGCGTCCGTCGTTGAAGCGGAGCGACTGACGGACGACGCCTTTGGAGAGGTCGCCTTCAACGATGAAGAACGCCGTTTCGATGCGAAAGGCTTGAGGATCTGCGGCGACGACGCGGAGTTCGGGCGGGCCGCAGCGGCGCTGGATGATGTCGCCGGGCGACATGCGGAGGATGAAGTCGATGGCGGCATCGCCGGGCACCGGGTCGCGGTCGTAGGTCTCGGGCGAGCAGAGGAGCTCAGCGGCTTTGGCGTTGTCGTCGGTCCAGAACCAGCTCGTCTCGTTGAAGCGCTCGGCTGTTTCCGACAGGGCGTTGAAATGGTCGGCACCGATGGAGACTGGTTTGACGAGGCGCTCGACGATGAAATCAGTCATCGCCTTCAGGGTGGCTGGAATCGTCGTTGCGTCGCTCATGCGTTGGCCGCGCTCCTCGTCATGTCCTGGTGTCGCCGATCGAGGGGTGCCATGGCGATAGTGCTACTGCAATGGCAGTGTCGTGTTGCGAGGGGGAGACAACCGGGCCCATGATTTCGATAGTGATGGATGGGCTCTGGCGGCTGCGGGCTCACCGGCTGTTCCAGCGCTCCGGCCTGTTCGCGGCACTTCCGCTCACCGGCAGCGTGCTCGAGGTCGAGGGCCACAGGGGTTATTTGGCGGAAGCGGCGGTGCACCACATTCCGAATCGCCGGTGTGTCGTGGTCGATTCCGGGTGCCACGAACGGCAGTCGGTCGATCGCCGGGTGCGTCGGCGTAAATTCCACCGGGTGTCTGGGTCGCCCGTGGCGCTGCCGTTTGGCACTGGAAGCTTCGATGCGGCATGGACCACATACGCGCTGGCGCAGCTGAGCCCGGCCTTGCAGGAGCAGGCGCTGGCAGAGATGGCCCGCGTCGTACGGCCGGGCGGATTGTTGTTGGCGATCGAGTTCGTGCCAGAAACGGCGGTGCAAATGCTGCAAGCGCGTCTGGCCGAAGCAGTCGTTCCGTATCAGCCTGCCGGACCGCGGCATTACCGAGCTACAGCCGACTGGCGGACGCTGATGCCGCGCCTCCGATGGGCGATCGAGGCAGACCATGTTTTCGGCCCTGGCTGCATCCGCCGCACTTTCGTGTGCCGTTGCGCTTGAGCTTGAAGGACTGGACAGTTCGTGCCTAGTGCTTGTACCAGGTTAACTCGCTACCTCGATGTCTTCAGGAGAGCTGGTGCGCCGCGTACACGCCTGTTTGGTCAGTGGAATAACGGCTGCCGCCTTGGATCTGTCGGGCTGCAGCAGCCTGCCGACGTCGGCAGGCAAGCAACTCGCAAAGCCAGGACGCCTTCCTGACGCCCGCGATCAACCCTTTCTGTGCTCAATTGGGCGAATTGACGCCCGCTATCACCGAAACGCTGCGGTAGGTGCCGGATCAGGCGATGGGCGCGATTGACAAGCTGCGCTCCAGCCGGCCGGTGGACCTGCTCGGCCCCGGCGACATGATTTCAGTGACCATCTACGAAGACGCCGGGCACGCTGCCGCAGGGCATCCCGATCATCTATCACGTCAACATGCGAGACCCGCAAAGCTACTTCGCTCTGCAGTGTTTGACGATGCGCGACAAGGACGTCATCTAAATCGCCAGCGCGCCGACGTTACAAATCTACAAGCTCTTGCAGCTGATCTATACGGTCGTCTCACCGGCAGTGACGGCGAAATTGTTGACACAGTAGGCGCGCTGGGGGGATCGAACACGTGCTGACCGCGTTTCGACTGCAGCTTCGAGTGATCATGGCGTTGGTGATCCGTGAGATAAACACGCGCTATGGCCGAGAGAACATCGGTTTTCTCTGGATCATCGGCGAACCAATCCTATTCGTCGCGGGTGTGACGATCGCGTGGTCAATGATGCGGCCGGCGCTCGAACACGGCCTGCCGATGCCAGCAATTGTTCTAACCGGATATGTGCCGCTGACGATGTGGCGGCATTGTCTTGGCCGTTCGGTGAAAGCCTACGAGGCTAACGGCGCCTTGATGTTCCATCGTCAAGTCACGCCCCTCGATATTATCACGGCGCGTTGCTTTCTGGAGATTGTGGGCGTGATCATGGCCGCGGCGATCGTCCTCGTTGCCGGCGTCGTTGTTGGTGCGATGGAGTGGCCTATCGATTGGGGGCTGGTCTATCTGGGCGTGCTGATGCAGGCGTTGTTCTGCTACGCGACCGCGCTGTTGATGGCGAGCTTGAGCGAATTCTCCGACGTTGCCGAACGCGCGGTGGGCATCCTCAGCTACCTCGCTATCCCGTTTTCCGGCGCATTCACGATGGTCGACTGGTTAAGTCCGCAGTTCCAACAGGTGTTGCTGTGGTCGCCCAGCGTCAACAATGTCGAGATGATCAGGGCCGGCATGTTCGGCGCGTCGGCGCATTCGCATTTCGACCTGGTATACGATCTATGGATCACGGCTCTGATGATCATTGCGGGTCTCCATCTCACCATGCGGGTCCGCAGCCGCATCCTTGTCCAGTGATCCACTGCGTCGATCTTGTGAAGGATTACCCGATCCATCGGGGGCGCCGCCGGGTGCTGAATCATGTCAATCTCGATGTCAGCCCAGGTCAGAAGCTCGGCATCGTCGGCCGTAACGGCGCCGGTAAATCGACGCTGATCAAGATCATCGGCGGCGTCGAACTGCCCACGGCCGGACGGGTGATCCGGTCGATGTCGGTGTCCTGGCCGTTGGCGTTCAGCGGTGCGTTTCAGGGCAGTCTGAGTGGGTTAGATAATCTCCGGTTCATTTGCCGCATCTACGGACTCGATTACGGCGAAACGCGGCGTTTCGTCGACGATTTCGCCGAGCTCGGCAGCCAGTTGGCGGAGCCGGTGAAGACCTACTCGTCGGGAATGCGCGCGCGATTGGCTTTTGCACTGACCATCTCGATCGAGTTCGATTGCTATCTGATCGATGAAGTCATTATGGTCGGCGACGCGCGCTTCTTCGAGCGATGCAAGAACGAGCTGTTTGAGAAACGGGCGGATCGCGCTTTGATCCTGGTATCGCACGATATGAGTTTTATTCAGGAAGTGTGTGACACCGCCGCCGTGCTCAGCAACAGCTCACTGCAGATCTGCCCGACCGTGGCGGACGCTATCGACCTGTATCACCATCTCTAGCCCATCCTATTCAGCGCATTGAAGCCCGGTCAGCACTCTGATCGTTGAGCGCGGCTGACCGAGGCGCCAATGAGCGCGATTTCGGTCGAAGGTGCTGGGCGCTGGTGTTGAGGTGACGAGGCGAGGTCCGGGGCAATTGCCCCAACGGTCATGGTAAGGCTAGGTGCAAGCTGCGTGCGACGCCGCGGAACAGCTCGGCTTCGGGGCATGTCGCGGCAAATGCGATGCGGACCCGTGTCGCGGTTTCAGCGATGCGCCCGGCGATCTTGAGCAGGCGTAGGCGCAAGGTGGCGAACTCAGCCGACGCGAGCGGCTGGGATTTCGGGATGGCATCGCGCACCGTCAGCATCAGCCAGTAAGCGGCGGTGTGAAGCACCAGGCGAACCTGGTTGGCGAGCGCGGACCGGCAACTGGTACGATCCGACGCGAGTTGGCCCTTGTGCAGCTTGATCAGGTTCTCTGCTTGGCCGCGGGCGCAATACAGGGTGTCGTAAAGCCATTCGGCGCTGCCGGAGCGCAGGTTGGTCACCACGCAGCGTATGTCGAGCCCCAGCGCTGTCGCCTCGATCCGGGCCGAGACCCGGCGTTTGCAGCCCCAAGACTTGGCGCCGTAGCGGGTCTCGGCATAGCCGCGCAGCGCCGGTGCCTGATCCTC
>JBPBQE010000097.1:0-5833 GCA_050954595.1 Janthinobacterium lividum
AGCCGTCCGCCCCGGGCCCGCTGCGCATCGAAATACTGCATGATCGGCGGCATCGTCTCGGCCGGGTTGCTGCCGACGATGAGGATCGTGTCGACCTCCGGAATGTCGGACAACGGGAATGGCAGCCCCCGGTCCATGCCCAGCGCCCGGTTGCCCGCCGCCGCAGCCGACGCCATGCAGAACCGCCCGTTATAATCGATGTGCTTCGTCTGAAGTCCCACACGCGCGAACTTGCCCAGGGAATAGGCTTTCTCGTTCGTCAGCCCGCCGCCGCCGAACACCCCGACCCCGTCCGGCCCACCCTTGCGCTGCGCCGCCGCGATTCCGTCGGCGATCCGCGTCAATGCCTCGTCCCAGCTGGCCGGCCGCAGCGCGCCGCCTTTCTCGTCCCGGATCAACGGCGTGGTGAGCCGCCGGGTCGACTGCAGCGGGTCCGCCGCCGTCCATCCCTTCCGGCACAAACCGCCACGGTTGCTCGGGAAGTCCCGCGCTGCCACCGTCACGCGGCCCGGCTTGTCGGGATCGGCGACGAGCTGCATCGCGCATTGCAGGGCGCAATACGGACAATGCGAGCCCGTCACAGGCAGGGCGGTTGACCCTGTCGCCATCGATCCCGCGGCCAAGGGCTTAGATCCGCCCGACGCCAGCCACGGCGCCCCACGTCGTCCGCCACCGCGTCTTCACCGCGACGATGCCCGCCAGTGCGATCACCGCCAACCCGGCGAACACCAGGAACCCGGCCTGATACGACCCGGTGAGCAGCTTCGAGTATCCGAGCGACGATGCCAGATAGAACCCGCCGATCCCCCCCGTCATCCCGACCAGCCCGGTCATCACCCCGATCTCCCGCCGGAACCGCTGCGGCACCAGTTGGAATACCGCCCCGTTGCCCATGCCCAACGCCAACATCGCAACCACGAAAACGGCCAGCGCCGCATACGCCTGCGACAACCCGAAGCTGACGATCGCCAACGCGAGCGCCGCGATCGCATACATGAACGACAGCGCCTTCACCCCGCCGATCCGGTCCGCCAGCGTTCCACCGATCGGCCGCACCAACGACCCGGCGAACACGCACGCTGCCGCGAAGTATCCAGCCACCTTCACGTCCAACCCATACTGATCGTGAAAGTAGGATGGTAATGACGACGCCAACCCGGCGAACCCGCCGAACGTCACCGCATAGAACAGCATGAACCACCACGCGTCGGAGATCTTGAATACTGCCAGATATTGCGACATCGTCTTAGCCGGCGGCCGTTCCGGACTTTCCCGCGCAAATGTCAAATAGACGATGAACGCGATGATCAATGGGATCGTCGCCAGCCCCAGCACGTTGGTCCAGCCATAAGCCAGCGCCAGCCCCGGCGCGAACAACGCCGCGAACACGACGCCCGAGTTACCGGCACCCGCGATCCCCAGCGCCACGCCCTGCATCTCCGGCGGATACCACCGCGACGCCAGCGGCAGCGCCACAGCGAACGACGCGCCAGCCACACCCAGGATCACGCCAAGCGCCAACACCTGGCCGAACGAATCGACCCCGAACCACCAGGCCACCAGCAATCCCAAGATCACGATGGTCTGCCCGATCATCCCCGTCTTCAGCGGCCCGATCCGGTCCACCAACACGCCATTGACCACCCGCAGCAATGCGCCTGACAGCAACGGCACCGCGACCATCAGCCCCCGCTGACCCGCGTCCAGATGCAGCGTGCTTTGAATTTGAACCCCGAGCGGGCCCAACATGACCCACACCATGAAGGCCATGTCGAAATAGAAAAATGCTGAAAACAGGGTGGGCGGGTGTCCGGCCTTTAGAAAACTCTTGTCGATCATTCCGTACCGTTTCGAGGTAAGCGGGAAGGCTGATGCAAGGCTCACGCCACCCTGCTTGCCCTCTAAAAGCGCAGGTGCATCGGGCGATTTGCTCAAAGTCGAAGCATATGCCCGCCGCAAGCCGCACTCCCGAGCCGCCTCCGCGGAACGTGTTGTCCATCGACACCCGTTTATATTGCACTGCAGCATAAGACCGGCGTTAACTCGCAGCATGAGCGTTATTGCAGCAGCCCCACCGAGCCCGGCTTCGGCCCGACTCAGTCAGATCGACGCCGCGCCAGGCGCCCGCCTCGCCCTGTTCGCCCTCGCGATGGGTGGCTTCACCATCGGCACCACCGAATTCGCCGCCATGAGCCTCCTGCCGCAGCTCTCCGCCGGCTTAGGCATCGACGAGCCCACCGCCGGCCATGCCATCAGCGCCTACGCCCTCGGCGTGGTGGTCGGCGCGCCCACTCTGGCGATCATGGCAGCCCGCCTCCCCAAGCGCCGTGTGCTGATCGGCCTGATGCTTCTCTGCGCCATCGGCAATCTCGCTTCGGCTCTAGCACCCAGCTTCGGCTACCTCCTGGTATTCCGCTTCCTCAGCGGCCTGCCGCATGGCGCCTATTTCGGTATAGGCGCCCTCGTCGCCGCCTCCCTCGTCGCCCGCGAGCGCCGCACCCAGGCTGTCGGCCGCATGCTGCTCGGCCTCACCGCCGCAACCATCGTCGGCGTTCCGCTGGCCAACATCATCAGTCAATGGGGCGGTTGGCGCTGCGGCTTCGCCATCGTCACCGCCCTCGCCGTCACCACGGCCCTCCTGATCGCCCGCTTCGTCCCCTTCCGCCCCGGTGACCCCGAGGCCAGCCCGCTTCGCGAACTCAGCGCCCTCAAAAGTCGCCAAGTCTGGCTCACCTTGGGCACGGGCGCGATCGGCTTCGGTGGCATGTTCGCCGTCTACACCTATCTCGCCACCACCCTGAGCCAAGTCACTGGCGCTCCAGAGGCGATGCTGCCCGTTGCCCTCGTCCTCTTCGGCATCGGCATGACCGCCGGCACGGTCGTCTGCGCCTGGGGCGCCGACCGCGCGCTCATGCCGACCGCCGGCCTCTGCCTCCTGTTCAGCACGGTCGTCCTCGCGCTGTACGCTCCGGCCGCGCACCATCTCGCCTCCATGCTGCTCGTCGTCACGCTGATTGGCGCTGGCGGTGGCCTCGGCGCCGTTCTCCAGGCCCGCTTGATGGACGTCGCCGGCAACGGCCAGAACCTCGCCGCCGCCTTGAACCATTCCGCCTTCAACACCGCCAACGCCCTCGGCCCCTGGCTCGGTGGCCTCGCCATCACCGCCGGCTATGGCTGGACATCGACCGGAGCCGTCGGCGTTGCCCTGGGCGTCGGCGGTCTCATCGTCTGGGCCGTTTCATACCGTCTGGACCGGCGCTAGAGCACGTCTCCGAACAACGACCACGCTGACCCGGACCATCTCATCAGCTGCAACTGCTTGATCGGCTGATAATCCGCCGGGTTGCAACGGATCGCGATGCCTGGCAACAGCACCGGCACATCGACGTCCCGAAGCGTGGTCGCCGCATGCATGATGTGTTCGCGCGACAGATCGTTCCCGCACCGCTGCAACATCTCGACCAGGCATAGCGCGTTCGCGTAACCGAACACCGTGCTGAAACTGGTGACGTCCAATTCTGGCGCCCACGCCCGCGCCCATGCCCGCATTCCCGCCATCCCCGGATCGTCGGTCCACCGCGGGTCCGTCGCATCTTTCAGGTAGACTCCGCTGATCACACCCTCGGCGTTCTCGGCCCCGGCAGGCACCATCACCGATGCAGCCGATGCGGAAGCGTTGGTCAGGTAATGCGGCGATGGTCGCCACCCCAGCCCGGCGACTGCCTTGATGGCTTGTGCCGCGAATTTGGGCGTCGCCACCGTCAACATCGCAGTGGCGCCCGACGCCCGTAAGCTGACGATCTGGCTCGTCACGGTAGGATCTGTCGTCTGATAGGATTGCACTGCGACGACCACCTGATCGTATCGCTCGCCAAACACGTTCCGGAGCCCGGCCAGATAATCCCGCCCGAAATCGTCATCCTGGTACAGCACCGCGAGCCGAGGCCCCTCCCCGGTCGTCAGCAAATGCCGGGCGTAAATTGCTGCTTCGCTGCGGTAGTTGGGCTGCCACCCGATGGTCCACGGAAATCGCTGCGGATCGGCCCAACGCGATGCCCCGCTGCAAACGAACAACTGCGGCACGCCACGCTGATTGAGATACCGCTGCACGGCCACCTGCGGCGCCGTCCCCAGCCCCTGATACATAAACGCGACCTGCTCTGATTCGACCAGCCGCCGCGTCTCCTCCACCGTTCGTGGTGGGCTGTAACCGTCATCGACCGACAGCAGCTCAACCCGGCGTGCATTGACCCCACCCTGCGCATTGATCATCGCGAACACGGCCAGTTCGGCCCGTCCGACGACCCCATAGGCCGACGCCGGTCCACTATAGGGCATCGTTTGCCCGATGCGGATGACGTCGCTCGACACCCCTGGCATCGCCCGTGCCAAACCCGGTGCGCAGAGACCAACCGCGGCACCAGCGAGTAAACATCTACGAGAAATTGGCATCATCGGCGCTGCCTATCAGCAAGCATCCGGTTTGCAAGTCGCTTCAGCGCAAATCCCTCAGGTAGCGAAGAACCGAAACACTTGGGAGGAAGAAGTAGTCCCCGCCAGCAACGCGGATATGGCTTTGGAGCTGTAATTGGTGCCGTAACGGTATGTGCGGAATGGTGAATGGTCCGGGCGGGCCGATGAGCGGATCAGTCTGGTCATGCAGTGTTGCAAAGCTCGGATTCAACAACCAGGTCTGCTGAACGAATTCGAATTGCCGCGCGATATCCGTGTTCAGGCACATGAAGAATAGACCGCGCTCTTCACCATCCGGCTGGTTCCGGTCGGCGATCTTGGAGCCGAATTTCCGGCCTCTGCGAAGCAGGCGGTGATTGTTCGCGCCACCTAAGACCGGGAGCGTGAACTCCGGCGCGCCAGCCAGGCCGTCGCGTGGGTTGGCCCGGCGTACATGCGCGCCCAGCGGACATCCATCGCCGTACCGGTCGCCCTCGAAAAAACCTGTGGCGTTCGTTGAAGAAGCGTCTGCAGCGTCAGGCGGCGACAGTAAGTCGCCACGGCCTAGGTCGCGGCCGATGACACGTTCCGCAAGCCATTCGGCGGTGATGTCCCCTGTTGAGGAACCACCCGCATTGGCCGCCGCCGCGCAACGATCCATGTCGTTCCAGAACCCCGGCACATCCTGCTGCAGCTCACGAACCACCAGATAGCTGCCATTCAGGCCGAGATCGAGATAGCCCTCCGGCGCGGTGCCTTGGACCAAGCCGGCCCGTCGCCCGACCGGGTCGTCCGGCACATACGGACCCGGCGCCGGATCGCCATACGCGTTGGTATAACCGAGCAGCACATCGCCACTTTCGATGCCGTGCCACGGATCTTTGGTCATCGGCTGCCCATCACGCCCGACGAACGGGGCTCCGGCGGGAATGGGCTGCGACAGGCCATCGACGAAGCCGAAATGCTCGCGCGAAACGCCGTTTTCGTCGCGGTGCAGATCGAGAGACAGGCGATATACACAGTCGATTTGCGGACCGAGTGCCGCGATGACTTCATCCGACCACGCCGTTACGCCCGCTAAATCGCTGCCGTAGAGTAGCAGCAGCGCGTGGACCTCCTTCGCGGTCTCGGATGGATCCGGAGCGCCGCACCAGCGCAGGCCACCCGCGGCGATCATTCGTGGATCGAGGTCATCAAGGCGACGGCGACGTTCCTGCGTCTGCATTCCTTGTTGGAACGGGATATCGAAGCGCGAGAGTATAGCGTTGTCGAGGCCGAGCATCGCCAGGCCCCTACTGGTGAATGCGAGACTTGCCGCCCGCGGCGTGCGCGTCGTCGCATTCGTGACCGGAGCGATCCGGTTCAACGCGGCGAGCCAGCC
>JBPBQE010000188.1:0-5815 GCA_050954595.1 Janthinobacterium lividum
CGCGCCTCCCGCGCCCTCACTCTCGTCGTCAACGCCGAGAACCGCGTCGTCGCCGGCCAGGTCCCCCTCCGCGCCCCGGCGGGCGACCCCCGTCGCGCCCTCCTCGCCGAAGCCCTGCACCAAGCCGCCAAGCTCGAACCCGACCCCAGGACCCGCGCCGCCCTCATCCGCGACGTCGACGAGCGCATCGAGGAGGCCCTCCTCCTCGACCCCGACGCCGAGATCGTGGTCGGCTAACATCTCGTCGACATCGCCAACGACCTCGACCTCACCCTCGACATGGCCAAGCTCTCCGACGAGATCCTCGGCATCGAGCAGCGCATCGTCCCCCCGCCCGGCTACCACGACCGCTATGCCGACACCGACGATCCGTCCGACCTCTAGCCGATGTCCGGCCCCTTATCGTCGCGCCGCGAAAAACGCCCGCAGCAACGCCCCGCACTCCGTCTCCCGCACCCCGCCGATCACCTCCGGCCGATGCAGGCAGCCCGGCTGGTCGAACACCCGCGGCCCATGATCGACGCCGCCGCCCTTCGGATCGTACGCCCCGAACACCACCCGGCCCACCCGGAAATGCACGGCCGCCGCCGCGCACATCGGGCACGGCTCCAGCGTGACAACCAGCGTGCACCCGATCAGCCGCGGCGAGCCCACGAGCTGCGCCGCCGCCCGCATCGCCAACAGCTCGGCATGCGCCGACGCATCATGGTCCCGCTCGACCCGGTTGCCCGCGGCCGCCAGCACGGTGCCGCCGGGTCCGATCACGACCGCGCCGACCGGCACTTCCGCCGCCGCCGCTGCCGCAACGGCCTCCGCCAACGCCCGATCCATCGCATCCGCTTGCCCGCCATCCCCCGGCGGGGCTACTGACCCCAGCATGAACGCTCGCATCCGACCCGTTATCGGCGTCACCCTCGACGCCGAACCGCCTGGCGGCTACTCGAAATACCCCTGGTACGCCCTGCGCGCCAACTACGCGACCGCCATCGCCGCCTTTGGTGGCCTCCCCGTCGCCATCCCCCACGACCCGGCGCTCGCCCACGACTACCTCAACACCGTCGACGCCCTGGTCGTCACCGGCGGCGCCTTCGACGTCGACCCCGGCCTCTACGGCGACAAGCAGCGCCACGCCACCACCACCCTGAAGGAGGACCGCACGATCGCCGAGCTGGCCCTGGTCCGCGGCGCCCTGGCCCGCGACAAACCCGTCCTCGGCATCTGCGGCGGCCAGCAACTCCTCGCCGTCGCCCTCGGCGGCACCCTGCTGCAACACATCCCCGACAGCGTCGCCGACGCCCTCGAGCACGAGCAACGCAACCCCCGCGACCAGCCCAGCCACCCCGTCTCCCTGGTCCCCGGCACCCTGCTCGCCCGCATCGTCGAAGCCGACACGATGCAGGTCAACTCCGCCCACCATCAGGCAGTCGGCACCCTCGGCAAGTTCGCCGTCGCCAACGCCCACGCCCCCGACGGCGTGATCGAAGGCATCGAGGACCCGCGCTACGCCTTCTGCCTAGGCCTGCAATGGCACCCGGAATTCCTCATCGACCCGGCCGACGCCAAGATATTCCAGGCCTTCATCGCGGCCTCCGGCGGATGAGTGACGAGCCCGACGACCTCGACCCCCCCGAGGCTGCCCCGGAAGCCGCTCCGGAAGCCGAGCGCGGCGAACGCATCGCCAAATGGCTCGCCCGCGCCGGCGTCGCCAGCCGCCGCGATGCCGAGCGCCTCGTCGAAGAAGGCGTCGTCCGGCTCAACGGCGCGGTCGTCAAACACCCTGCCACCTTTGTCGGCCCAGACGACGTCGTGGTTGTCCGCGGCAAGCCCGTCGGCGCCGCCGAACGCACCCGCCTGTTTCGCTACCACAAGCCCGACGGCCTGGTGACCACCCACAAGGATCCCGAGGGCCGCCCCACCGTCTTCGACAAGCTCAAGCTCTCCGGCCTGCCGCGCGTCGTCAGCGTCGGCCGCCTCGACCTCAACAGCGAAGGCCTGCTTCTCCTCACCAATGACGGCGCGCTCGCTCGCAAGCTCGAGCTGCCTAGCAACGGCTGGACCCGGCGCTACCGCGTCCGCGCCTGGGGCGCCATCGACGAGCGCGCCCTGGCCGGCCTGGCCCGCGGCATCAGCGTCGAGGGCGTCAAATATGGCCCCATCGAAGCCTCCTTGGAATCCCAAGCCGGCGACAACGCCTGGATTTCCGTCGCCCTGGATGAAGGCCGCAACCGCGAGGTTCGCCGCGTCATGGCCCATCTCGGCCTGGTCGTGAACCGCCTGATCCGGGTCTCCTACGGACCCTTCCAACTCGGCCGCCTTCCGCGCGGCGCCGTTGACGAAGTCCCGGGCAAGGTCCTGCGTGAACAGTTGGGCCTGGACAAGCCAGCCCCGAAATCCCAGAAACCGTCATGAGAATCATCGCCGGCGCCTGGCGCGGCCGCAAACTGATCGCCCCGGACGGGGAGGGGACCCGCCCCACCGCCGACCGCGTCCGCCAAGCTCTCTTTGACCGTCTGCTGCACGCCTCCTGGGCCGGCCGCGACGCCGTGGAGGATGCCCACGTGCTGGACGCCTTCGCCGGCACCGGCTCCCTCGGCCTCGAAGCCCTGTCCCGCGGCGCCGCCCGCGCCGTGTTCATCGAAAAGGACCCGGCCGCCATCAAGGCCCTCCGCCTCAACGTCGCCGCTGCCGACGGCCGTGGCCGCGTGCTCGCCGGCGACGCCCTGCGCCCCCCTCCGGGCCAGCCCTGCACCCTGATCTTCCTCGACCCGCCCTACAGCTCCGGCCTCATCGCTCCCGCGGTCGCCGCCCTGTCCCGCGCCGGCTGGATCGCCCCGGGCGCCCTGATCGTCGCCGAACTCGGCCTCGAAGACACCGCCCCCGAAGAAGACTTCCTCGCCGACTGGACCCACGGCACCGCGCGCATGATCGCCTGGAACGCCCCAGGCGGCCTACCGCCGCCCGAATAACCGCTCGATCTCCGCCTTCGTCAGCTTCAGCACCGTCGGCCGCCCATGACTGCAGGTGGCCGCGCGTGGCGTCGCCTCCATTTGCCGCAGCAACGCATCCATCTCCGCCGCCCCCATCCGCCGCCCCGCCCGGATGCTGCCGTGACACGCCAACCGCGCCAGCACCGCATCGGTCCGCACCGCCAGCGCCGTCGCTTCGCCATGCTCCGCCAGCTCATCTGCCAGATCGCGCAATAACGGCGCCGGGTCGGGCGCCCCCAACGCCGCCGGTAGTGCCCGCACCAGCACCGCCCCAGCCCCGAACGGCTCGATCTCCAACCCCAACGCCGCCAACGCCGCCGCGGCCTCCAACAGCGTCGCACAGGCCGCCTGCGGCAGATCGACCACTGCCGGCAGCAACAACGCCTGCCGGCGCACGCCCCCTGCCTCGTGCTGCGCCCGCAACGCCTCATGCGTCAGCCGCTCATGCGCGGCATGCTGGTCTACCAGCACCAGGCTGCCATCCCCAGCAACCGCCAGGATGTAGGTGTCGAACACCTGCCCGAGCGGCGCTCCCAACGGATGCTCCGCCCGCGGCTCCGGCACCGGCATCGCCCGCACCGCCGGCCCGAATGACAACGGCAGCGTCGCCTCCGCAAGCCCACCCGGCCGCGCCTGGCTCGACACCAGCCGCAGCGACGGCCGGGTCATCGACTGGAACACCGGTCGCGCCATCCCCGGCGCCGTCACCCCCCGCGCCAGCGCCCGGCGCAGCCCGCCGATGATCAAGCTGCGTACCGCCTCCGGATCGCGAAACCGCAGCTCCGTCTTCGCCGGATGCACGTTAACGTCCACCAGCTCGGCCGGCACCGACAGGTTGAGCGCCGCCACCGCATGCCGCCCGACCGTTATCACGTCGCGATACGCTACCCGCAGCGCCGTCGCCAGCACCCGGTCCGTGACCGGCCGCCCATTGACCACCAGGCTCTGCCCCGCCGTCGTCGCCCGGCTCTCCGCCGCTGGCGCGGCAAAGCCGGTCAGCCCCATGTCGTCGCGCATCTCCTCAAGCACCAGCAACGTCCCCGCCGATGCCCCCAGCAGCGCCACCACCCGTTCGATCGGGCGCTGCACCGGCAGGTCGAACACCACCCGACCTTCGTTCTCCAGCCGGAACGCCACCGACGGCGCCGCCAGCGCCAGCCGTCGCAATGCCGTGGCCGCATGCTCGGCCTCCGTGCGCGCCGCCTTGAGGAATTTCCGCCGTGCCGGGGTCGCGAAGAACAGGTCACGCACCGTCGCCACCGTGCCCGGCGCTCCCGCAGCCGGCATCACCGGACCGACGACCCCGCCCTCGACCTCGATTGCATGCGCATGCGCCGCGCCCGCCGGCCGTGACAGCAGCCGGAGTCGCCCCGCCGCCCCAATGCTCGGCAACGCCTCGCCGCGAAACCCCAGCGTTGCGATCTGTACCAGGGTTTCATCGGTCAGCTTGGACGTGCAGTGCCGCTGCACCGCGAGCCCCAGTTGATCCGCCGCCATGCCCCCACCATCGTCGGCGACCTCGATCAGCGCGGTCCCGCCCGCCTCCAATCGCACCGCAATCCGCCGCGCTCCCGCATCCAGCGCGTTCTCGGCCAATTCCTTGACCACCGCAGCCGGCCGCTCGACCACTTCGCCGGCCGCGATACGGTTCACCAAACCTTCGGGCAGCAGCCGAATCATCCGGTCAGATTACCTCGATCCCCCCTCGGTGAACAGCACCGCTCCTCCGCCTGCAGTTGCCACACTCCGTCATAACCATAGAGTGACCCCATGCTCGCCCCCATCGACGCCACCCTCGAAACCACCATCCTCGCCGCCGCGCGCGACGTTGAGGCCGATACGGTTGATTTGCTCGAAAGACTGGTCCGCGAACCCAGTCTGCTCGGTGCCGAGCACGGCGCGCTCTCAGTCATGGAGGGCGCCTTCCGCGACGCCGGCCTCTCCACCGCACGTGTCCCGGTCGACCCGGCCACCCTCGAACAAAGGCCCGGCTGGTCGCCCCCGCTGATCGACTACGCCGGCCGCGAGAACGTCGTCGCCACGCATCGACCGGTCCGTGCCACCGGCCGCTCGCTGCTGCTGCAGGGCCATGTCGACGTGGTGCCCACCGGGCCCGAGCGGCTCTGGACCACCCCGCCCTTCGCGCCGACGATCCGCGACGGCCGCCTGTTCGGGCGCGGCTCCGCCGACATGAAGGCCGGGCTGGCGTCGATGGTGATGGCGCTCACGGCGTTGCGCCGCGCCGGCTGGCAACCGGCTGCTCCGCTGCAGATGGCTGCCGTGATTGAGGAGGAGTGCACCGGCAACGGCGCCTTTGCCGTCATGCATGCGCTGCCGCCGCCCGACGCCTGCCTGATTCCCGAGCCCGGCCCGGGCTTTCCCGCGCTCTACGTCGCCGAGGTCGGTGTGGTCTGGGCGTGGGTCACCGTCATCGGTAAGCCCGCCCATGTCCGCAACAAGCACGAGGGCGTAAACGCGATCGAGGCCGCCTACGTTGTCATGGAGCGGTTCCGCGCCCTCGAAGACCAGCTCAACCGCGCCGAGTACCGGCACCCCGCTTTCGCCGCCGACAATCACCCGATCAACGTCAACGTCGGCACGCTGCAGGGCGGCGAGTGGAACTCCTCAGTCCCGACTGAAACCATCATCGGCGTTCGCGTCGGCGTCATGCCGGGCCATTCCTGCCAAGACGCCCGTGCTCAGATCGAGGCCCTCGTCGTCGCTGCCGGAACCGACGAGCGGCTGCGTGGTGCCCGGCTCTCGGTTCAATTCGCCGGCTTCATGGCCGATGGCTGCACCTTTCCACCCGAGCAGGCCATCAGCCGCGC
>JBPBQE010000322.1:0-5784 GCA_050954595.1 Janthinobacterium lividum
GTCATCAAGCCGTGCCCGTGAGCATTTACTGCGCTTAATTGTAATTGAATTCGGCTTTTCTCGCTTGCGTCAGCGTATATTTTATATAGAAGCATTATCCTCATTGTTTAATACTAATGAAATTGTGATTGAGTTCTCATGCCTTGAGGATAATCGCTTAATTATTTGTAATGATGACGGTAAAGTTGCTCCGTCGCAGTTCGTCATCGACTGGTATAACCGTGTTATGCCCGCTCTGATGGAAGAGGCATCGCACGTGATCCAGTCGCGGTAGGATGAATAAGTTCTACTAGGGGTTCGCCTCGCGGTTTGCTGAAATCGCACGCTAAGCGGAATGCCTTGAAAATCAGGTCATCTTAGAAGCGAGGGTATGCACACGATCAGCAACTTTCCCATCAAATATGGCGTTTGCCGTTTCAAAAAACTCTTCCGAAACTCGCCCGGAAGGCAACAGGCATGTGAAATGGACTTGCCGTGCAGTTTTGAGCAGACCGTGAGGTGACCTCATGAACGCTGCTCGAGGGATTGAACAAGGCTATAAAATCACCAACTATAGAGTTTAGGAGACGTACGTCTAATGCGTTTCCTGATGCACCCGCCCTGAACATGGCGGGTTTTTTTATGCCTGAACCTCCGTCAAGGGATCGCAATGCCCAAGCCCTCTGGGCGGGTGTTGATCGCTTCGATGCTCTGCGCGCTATTCTAGGGGTCACCTCACTGTTTGCTCAAAACTGCACGCTAAGCCGATTAGCTAACTGGATGGCTGCGGCTGCAAGGCATTTCCATGAGGTCCACACGTAGTTATTTACGCCAAGTTGCTCGCGGCACATGTTTGGCACCGTTGACGGACATGGATGTCGCTCCCCAACCTTGCCACCCAGACTTCAGATAACTGCGTGACCAAAGCTCCGAAGACGAAAGCCGCTGCAAGGCCGCTGCTCCCGCAAAGGAGCCACCGAAGAATGCAACGGTGGAAACCCAAAGCCGGCAACAAACCCAATGCGCTGCAACAGCCTTTGCAGCCGCCCGCAGACTTGGCGGCGGTCGTCGGCGAGGGTACGATGGCGCGTGGTGAGGTAGTCAGCAAGATGTGGGAGTAGATAAAGGCTAACAAGTTGTAGAACCCTGACGACGGACGCGAGGTCATCGTAGACGATAAGCTGCTCCGTATTTTTGGTAAGGATCGTGTCGCGACGTTTGAGATGAACAAGTTTTTGGCTCAGCATCTCAAGTAGGCGAGGCTCACTGACCTCATCCGTCTGCAAAGGCGACGTGGTCGGTCACCGCAAGACGATTGTGTATCGATTTCAAATAATCGTAATGAAGAATTCTATGATTTACGGTGCATCGTTATGCCGCGCTATTATTTGCAAGTAGCTGACGGTCGCTACGACCGAGACGTAATCGGAACCGAATTCCCAGACGACACTGAAGCACAGCGTCAGGCGATCGTGTTCGCTGACGAGATTCTTCAGAGCGACCCAGTCTACTTACTGCATAATGTTGATCTTCGCCTTTATGTCGCAGATAAGAGCAACCTAATTATATTTTCTATAACAATATTTGCAAGCAGCTCAAGTTTTAAGACTAAATCTATATCGAGTGAAGCCATCCTAACACCCTCGCCAGGGCAGGCTGACCTACAGATGCCGCTCTGAGCGTAGTATAGTCGGTCGCCCTGCAAAGCCGGCAACTCCATTCCCGTATTGTCGGGATCATTTGATGGCATCATGGGTGTCGGCGGACTTCCATTGGGAGGCGGTTCTGACCTGGTGGATGACTTGTCGAGGCGAAGTGCTGGTCGCCGTAGACGATTGTAGCTACCCGCAAGAGTAAGGTAGCTTAGGTTCACAGGAACTCGTGCTTGGGTCCTGGGGCGCCGACTGAACAGGTAAGGATATAGTCCGGTGTCATGGGAAGGATCGAGCGCCCTGGTGTGGGACGCAGACCGCCTGCGCGTCGCTACCGACGCGGCCGGGGTCGCCCTATGGTCATGGAACATCGACACCGATGAAATCGCCCTCGATGATCGTGCGCACGGCCTATGGGGCGTGCCAGGGGGCAAGCTGGTCACCTTCGAGGACCTGTCCGCCCGCATTCACCCCGAGGACCTCGACAGGGTCAAGACCGCGTTCAAGGCAACCCAGCCCATCCAGGGCGCGTACGAGATCGACTTCCGCATCCTGCACGGCGGCGAGATCCGGTGGGTCTCTGCCCGGGGCCAGGGCGAGAACATCGGCATCGTCGAGCGGATCATGTTCGGCGTGTTCCTCGACGTGACCGAGCGCAAGCAGGCAGAGGAGACCCGCGAGATGCTTGCCGGTGAGATGAGCCACCGGGTCAAGAACCTGTTCGCCATCGCGTCCGCCCTCACCGCTATCGCTGCGCGCTCGGCCGCGACAACGACGGAGATGGCGCGCGACCTGACGCTGCGCCTGACAGCCCTGGGCCGCGCCCATGATCTGGCGCGTCCCATCCCAGGCGGGACGGAGAAAAAGGCAGACCTTGGCGACCTGCTCACCGTCCTGCTCGCACCCTATGATAGCGGCAAGGAGGGTACTGGCGGTCGCGTCCACATTTCGGTGCCGGAATTTCGTGTCGGGGAGGCGGCTACCACAACGCTGGCCCTGGTCATGCACGAGCTGGCGACCAACTCAATCAAGTATGGCGCTCTCTCGGTAGAGGATGGCACGCTGGAAGTGTCTTGCGATGCTCATAATGGTGACCTGAAACTTGTTTGGACCGAGCGGGGCGGGCCTCCCGTTGCTGCCCCTCAGGGGCCGGCAGGCTTCGGCAGCAAGCTTGTATCCCAGAGTATGGCCGGGCAACTTGGCGGTTCCGTCGATTACGACTGGCCTGCTACGGGCGTGGTCGCCACGTTGCGGATGAGCAAGGCCCGCCTCGCGCTGTAGGCAGCCAGCATGTGTCGGCTCCGTTATCGCACGGCCCGGGCTGGCTAGAGGCTCGCGACCAAGCGGTTCAGGGTTTCAACAACCTCTAACAAGCTATAGGGCTTGCTGATGTAGACAGCGGTCGGCTGCAACGCGCCTAGACGCGGCATAAGGTGCTCGGCATAGCCGGACACCACGAGCACCGGCATCGCAGAACATCGACGCCGTGCGTGCAGGGCAACATCGATGCCGTCAAGTAGCCCCGCCATCTGCACGTCGGTGAACAGCACATCGAACCTGCCGGGACCGTCGAGCAGCCGGGCTGCTTCGTCGCCGTCCCGAGCTTCGACGACTTCAAAGCCCTCGTCCCGCAAGCATTTTCAGCGATCAGGACCCGTACCGCTGCCACTACCTGGGCCTCCTCGGTGCTGGGCGACAGCAGACCCGGTGCATGACAGCTAACTTAGACAACGGCCTGAAGATGCAGGTTAGACCCGCCTTTGTATGACACAGGTGCGAGAGCGACCGCGGTTCGCGGCGCCATTTGGGCGAGAGCGCTGTGCGGATGGCCGAGCACTCTGACCGTTTGTTTGAAGCACACTAAGCCGATTGGCTAACCGGTGTAGCTGGCAGCTTCGGCTAACCTTCCGACTTCCAACTCTGATGGTGGCGACCTGTTTGGTTAACCGCTGCGCCATCACCTCTCGACTTACGTAGATGTTTGAACTTAAACACAACCTTGAGTTGCTTTTAATTTACATATTCAGCATATAGTGAAAGCAGAACTCAATGCGCAACTTGCACCAAGTCTTAGGTTGTGTTCAACGGAAAGCTTCAATTTATCGGATTTTGAGCGTGTTCAAATTCAACATGCAAAAGCAGGGGCGGGATTGCGGCAACACGGAATCTGGCTGTTTGGGAGCGGCACTATGAGCTTGAACAAGGTTCTCATTGTAGAAGACGAATACCTGATCGCTGACGACGTCGCACGTGCATTTCTGACGATCGGATGCCTTGATGTCGAAATGGTTGCTGATGTTTCTGATGCATTATCTGCAATTCAGCGACGCTCTCCTGATGGAGCCGTGCTGGATCTAAATCTGCGCAGTGAAATGGTGTTTCCCGTTGCCGACGCATTGCTGCAACAGCAGATTCCATTTGTCTTTATGACTGGACACGAGCCCTCGGCTATACCGCGCCGGTTCCACAGCATCACCCGCTGTCAGAAACCGATAGCGCCAATCCATGTTGCGAAGGCACTACTCCGCACCACCCGAAATTGCAGCAGAGCGACTCAATCGCTCGCGTCAGGGCTGAAACAATGATCTGTTAGTAACGTCATCGATCGCCGCTTCTAGGGCGAGCGTGAAATCGCGTCCTACTATCGGCTTTTCACACCGCTGAAGCATAGCATATTTCGCTGGAATGGCACTGGTGTCGTAGCCTGTCGAAAGCACTAGCGGCACACCTCGCTCCAACAACTCCTCCACGACCGGCCAAACCATTTTGCCGAGCAGGTTGACGTCCAGTACTGCTGCATCAAGCTCATGCTCCGTTGTCAGCAGATGTAGCGCATCGTCCAGGCTGGCGAC
Source organism: Janthinobacterium lividum (assembly GCA_050954595.1). Lineage (GTDB taxonomy): Bacteria > Pseudomonadota > Alphaproteobacteria > Acetobacterales > Acetobacteraceae > JAVVHH01. The sequence goes on from JBPBQE010000322.1 coordinate 4,484, forward strand.
CGGACCGACGACCTTGGCGCCGGCCCGGACGAGCATGGAAACCATTTCGTCGGCAATCATATACTCGTCTTCCACAACCAAGATACGGCGCTCCGAGAGCGAAGCTGCGGCCAGAGCAGTCATGCCAAGGTCTCCTAACCGATGCGGAACGTGCCTGCTGGAAGAATAATGCGACACTGCACGCCACCAGATGCAAACTCCAGCGATGTCTCGGCTTTCAGCTGATAGGGAAGCGCTCTGGTGATCAATTCGCTTCCGTAACCCCGCTTGGTGGGTGGCAAGCCCGACAATTCCATCCCGCTTTCCTGCCAATCGATCACCAATCGGTCACGACCGTCCTTGCCGGATTCCAATTGCCAAGTCACCGAAAGCTGACCGGAGAGCTGCGCGATGGCGCCGTATTTCACCGCGTTCGTAGCCAGTTCGTGCAATGCGAGTGCGACGGTTTGGATGCCCTCGCCAGGTAGATTGATCGCGGGTCCGTCCACCTTAACTCGGTCCGACGCATTGTCGCCTGCGGCAAACAGCTCCGACTGTACGAGATCGGCGAGAGGCACGACGAAATGCGGTGAGCGCGAGAGGAAGCCTTGTACACGGCTCAGCGCGGCCAGGCGGGTCTCGAATTGCTCAAGCCCGAGAGACGGATCAATGCTGCGCTGTGCCAAGCTGCGCACGATAGCGAGCAGGTTGCGGGTGCGATGCTGTAGCTCGAAAACCAACACCTGCTGCTGACCTTGTAGCTGCTTGAGGTCCTCGATGTCTGTCGTGGTGCCGAGCCACTCCAAAATGCGGCCCTCGGTTTCGCCCGGTCCAAGTTCACCCCGCAACGGCACTGAGCGCGTCTGATGCCAACGCCAGGCACCGTCCGTCGTGCGACGCACTCGATGTTCCAGGTATAGTTGGCCGTGTGAATGGGCTTCTCGCCAGGCATGCCTTGTGGTGTCGTGGTCGTCCGGATGGATCGCCTCCAGCCAACCCCAGCCATGGCTTTGCGCCTGGCTTTGCCCTGTGTAGTCCTGCCATTGCGGGCTGGACCAGGTCCAAAGTCCGTTTTCGGCGGAGCGCCAGACAAGCTGTGGGATGCCCTGCATAAGAGTGCGTAGCCGATGCTCGCTTTCGCGAAGTGCTTCTCCGCCTCGCTTCAAGGCATCGATGTCGACGACGATCGGCATCTGACCGGTGATCCGTCCCTCTCCGTCATGGATCGGCACGGCCGCGACCTGCGTCCAGATCTCCTTGCCGTCGTCTTGCACGTAAAGCATCTCGATGCCCGGCACGACGGTGTCGCCACGCAAGGCACG
>JBPBQE010000288.1:0-5773 GCA_050954595.1 Janthinobacterium lividum
CCACCGCATCCGTCACTACGGTCTGCTTGCCACTGGAGGCCGCAAAGCCAACCTCACGCGGGCCCGCGAACTACTCGCAGTCCCGGTGACGGTGGTCAGTCCAGCAGCGGAAGGGTCCGATCCACCCGCTGCAAAACCACCGTGTCCTTGCTGTGGCGGGCGCATGGTCGTCATCGACATCTTTCAGCCCAGCTTCCGGGCACGCGCTCCCCCGCGTTTTCGCCCGCCAGCCGGATTGGTGGCGTCGTGACCCGGCACGGCCAAATACAATCGCTCGTCGAAGTTCCACTACTTCGAGGATCGCGCCATCGCGCCTACAGGTCTTCGGAAAGACGTATCGCTGCGACGAGCAGGCCGCGATCGCACGAATTTCTGCCTTGGCAGAGCAAGCTTGGCGAGTTTAAAGCCCGTCCTCGCACGCCGGTGTCGCGCTTAAGCGATAGGTTGCCGGCTTGGTGCAGCCTTTGGTCCTGCACCGGATCCCCTAAAACCCCATAGCGCAGCGCCTGTTGCCCGCGGGTTCCTGCATGAGAGGTTATCGGACGCCGGCCCGCTCCTTGTCGCACGCGCTGTCCTGGCCGGCATCCGATAACCTTCCTAATTTCGGACGTTTAGCTACATACCTCTGATCCTCCGTAGCGGACATCTGCCACAAGTGCTGCTTGGGCGATTGAACGCGGCTGGTCTCAGCCGCTACCGGTCCTTAACTGGACACCCTGCGATCAATCCGGCGTTTACGCGACCGCTGACCAGGCAGAGGCCGCAGCGCACCTCGACGTTCTTTGGATCAATGATCAAAGATCAAATTGAGACGCTACCTACCCGACAAGGAGCTTGACTCAGAAGCCCCGGTTAGAGAACAGCCTCTGTCGGAAGCAGACTTGGCTGCCCAAATAAAAATCCTTGAAAGTTGTTGCAGCCCATTTTGCGCAAAAGATTTAGCTGTGACGCCGTTTCCACTCCTTCAGCAGTGATGCTTAGGTCTAAGCTATGCCCCATCGCCACAATTGCCTGCACAATCGGTTTCGCTCCAGGGTCAACATCTAGATTTTGAGTAAAGGAACGGTCAATTTTGAGTGTATCGAATGGGAATTGGCTCAAATAGCTCAGGCTGGAGTATCCCGTGCCAAAATCATCGAGAGCCAATCGCACTCCTTGCGCCTTCAGATTTTCTAATGCGGACCGCGCAGCGGTTACATCACGCATCAGCACACCTTCCGTTACTTCCAGCGTTAGTCTGCCTGGATCTAATCCCGCTTCACTTAGCGCCTCCGCGACAAGACCAAATAGGCTACCGTCCAGCACCTGCACTGGTGACAGATTGACCGCGATCCCGTGCGGCCTATCCCAAAGGGCTGCCGCTTTGCACGCATTTGTCAGTGCCCAACGTCCAAGCGGCAGGATTACTCGGCTTTCCTCAGCAATTGGAATGAAAATCGATGGCGGAATCCACCCGTGCTTTGGATGGTGCCACCGGAGCAGCGCCTCATAAGAAGTAATCGCCGTCGCATCTTGATTATATATTGGTTGATAGTATAAAGTGAGTCTCTCAGCTACAACGGCCTGTGCTAGATCTTGCTCCAACTCGGATCTAGCTCGCATCGCCGCTTCCATGGACGCCTCGAACAGCTGAAATCCTCCGCGTCCAAGCTTTTTAGCGGAGTAAAGCGCGATATCGGCATTCCGAAGCAGGTCTGCTGCACTTTGCACACCCCCAGAAAATACCGCGATCCCAATGCTTACGCCCACAATTGTTTCGCGCCCATCAAGCAAAAACGGTGTATCAAATGCGGATGCTATTCGCTTAGCCACTTCTTCTGCTTCTAATGTCTCTGACAGCTTGGTTTGCACTGCTACAAACTCATCGCCGCCCATCCTTCCGACTACGCCGTGATTACCAAGAGCATGGGCAAGTCTGTGCCCTGTCTGTCGCAGCAGTTCGTCCCCGGCGGCGTGTCCCAACGTATCGTTGACCAGCTTGAACCGGTCTAAATCCATGCAGAGGACCGCCATTGCGGTCCCATGCTGACGTGCTTGCTCTAACTCCTCGAGCACTGTCGTCTCGATCGTCCTCCGATTGGCTAAACCTGTCAGCGCATCGTACTGCGCGAGTTGCATTATGCGCGTTTCAGCTTGTCGGCGATCCGTTATGTCAGTGTATGTGCGCACAAACCCGCCACTCTTGACCAGATGCGTGCGCACCTCCAGCAAGCCGCCTGCCGCAGCCACCTCTTCATGTACGCCCGGCTGCACAGGGTATTTGCCCCACAGCCTGTCCCACAGATCTGCGCTCGGCATCGTGTCCGGATTTGGCAACATTAATAGATCCGTGAACCGTCGATTGCAGATCGAAAACCGGCCATCTGCATCCAGCATCACTATCCCTTGGTCGACATTCTCGATAGCGTTACGCAACGATGTCTGCGACGTGATTACACGAAGGCGGTTTCGCGCTAACAGGCCCCCCGTTGCCAAGATAAGCAATGTGAGTACTGCGCCGGCCGCCATGACCGCTTTACGAGTATTCTGAAATGGTTCAAAGATCGGGCCTGGATCAAGTCGAACGATGATCGTCAGCGCGTAATTTCTTAATCGCCGAAAGCCAATAATATCTCCTTTTGCTGCAGTTTGCAGTGAACCTCCATTAAGTTTCGATAATATGAAGCTACCATGCTCCGAGCCATTAACTGCTCGTGTGAGCAGCATTCCCTCGATATGGGCGCCAATAAGGTCTTGATCTGGAGCAGCTGCTCGTATTACTCCATCATCGCCCACTAGGAGCAGACCGCCACTTACATCCAGCATGTCTTGAAACTGGGTCAGCCAGTATGGATCGAGAGATCCGACAAGCACGCCAGCCATACTTCCATCTGGGTTCGACACCTTCCGTGTTAACTGGACCGACCATCGTTGCGACACTCGTCCAATCACCGGCGTGCTGATGAAAAGAAAGTCGTCAGCTCTGTCCGCTTGGACTCTGAAATGCTGCCGATCTGACAGATTCACCACGCCAAGTGTCGGACCCAAGTTAGTTTGCCGCAGCATCCCCTTTGCATCGATGAAGGCGAGCTGCATCATAACGCTGTCAGTGAAGCCGCTTCCCTCTGCGATAAACCGTAAGCTGAAACCTTCGGGATCCCGTTCATACAGTTTTCTTGCAAAGCGCAACCTTTGGTCCATCGCTTCAATAGTCCGCGACATACCTTGCTCAGCGGCTCCGGCGATGCTGCTTGCCGTCCGTAGCGCCTCAAGCTGTAAATTCCGTTGTCCCAACGCCAGCCACGTTGAAATACCTCCCCAGAGCAGACAGAGGATAAGACAAGTGAGTGTCAGATCCGGCCAGATCCTCCGAACTGCAGATAGGTCATCTCGCCCCCAAGCCGATGCTTGATGATTCGCGGGTCTGGACCATTGACTGAACCAATAGGAACGGTCGGAATGCCACAACCTGCTTGCAAAGAATCCCGCGTGTTTAGGCATCGGCTCCTAGTGCGTTTGCAAAGTTGCTTGACTCTAGGGGCACCTTGCGACCTCCCTTTGGATTACCGGTGTTTATTTAACAGCGCGTTAAAATTGGGCCTGATTGCACGCAGGAGCGGTGCGAGCGGCTCAAGCGCAGCTCGGCCAACTCGAGCGGACCGACGGGAACCAGCTCTCGCTGACCAATCCGGATGCCCGTGTCCTAGCGCGCATGATCAAGGTCCGCGTGAGTGCTTGGCCGTGAACACGGGACAGAGGTGACCACCAGATGCGGCACAAGCGATTGTTGGTGCTGACCGCGGCGGTAGCCATGGGGGCAGTGGGCATCCAGACGATCGGGGCGATGGCCAACCTGGGATACTTCGAGTACGAGGCCATGGAGTCGTGCGGAACGCCCAGCATCGTCCACTAGATGCCCGGGCTGATCCGCGGCTTGCCGCTCGAGACGGCTTCCTCACCAAGGAGAATTTCAGCTGGCAAGCTAGTTGGCTTACGTCTCGTGTGCCGCCACTGTCGGCAAATACCTCCGCGACCGTAAGGCGCGAACATTCCTAATGGCAAGTTCGATTTAGCAATGCTTGGCATACCGACCGCCAAGTGCTCGACTGCTTGAGCATCAAGGATCGCCCATGTTGACGCGCCGCCTCACTCTCGCCGCCAGCGCCACGCTGCTGACCCGTGTCGCGCAAGCCGACCCGTCGATGCACTGGACGATTGCGACCGAATACCCCACCAACGCCATGCCCGGCGAGGGCATCGCTGTATTTGCTGCCGCGGCATCAAATGAAATTCTGACCGTTCACCCACGCTTCGACGCTCCGGGAGGTCTCCGGTCGGCCGCTATGCCGCAAGCGGTGCGGGATGGAACTGTCATGGCAGGCGACTCGTTCGCCGCCACCCTGGCTCCTCTTGACCCGATATTCCAGCTTTCTGGTCTGCCGTTCCTGACTGGCTCGCCTGCCGATGCCGCCCGTCTACTAGCGCTCGCCCGCTCTACCTACGACGCTTCCCTGGCCGCCCAAGGTCTGACGCTGCTCTACGCCACGCCCTGGCCTCCCTCCGGTCTCTGGTCGCGCGATGCCGTAGCCGACGACATCGCCGCGCTTCAAGGGCTGCGCATACGGACCTACGACGCCGCCAGTACGAGGGTCTTCGCTGCCGCCGGCGCCCAACCACAGCAGATTTCGTTCGCCGATGCGCTTCCGTTACTCCGGTCGGGCCTCTTGGATGCCGTGCTGTCCTCGGGCGATGGCGGGGCCGGCGCCCGTCTTTGGGAGACGCTGCCGCACTTTACCGCGCTTGACTACGCCGTCCCGCTTAGCTTGGCGTTCTGCTCGGCTTCCGCGATGGCAGCACTACCCGCTGAAACTGCAGATCATGTCCGTCACGCTGCTGAAGCCACTCAAACGCGTCAGTTCGCGGCGATGGCGACGCGCATCTTGGAAAACGAGCTCCGCATGCGCCAGCATGATGTTCAACTTGCGACCGCGCCGGCCCTGCGCTCGGCGCTCCAAAGCCATGCCGCTCCGGTTGTCGCAACGTGGGCCGAGACAGCGGGCCAGGCCGCCCAAGCCATCCTGGCCCGTTATCGAGCGGGCTGACCGGCTTTAAGGCGGACCAACAGCGGGTGTATGCCGACAACTCCGTGGGGGCGGCGCTCGAGCCACGACTTGTCGCTAACGCATCGATTCGCAGCATAGCGCGATCCCAACCTAACGTTATCCAGACGCCTAAACTGAAGGAGTCGTTCGTCCGCTAAGCGCCAATCTCGGACGATCAGGCCCCCCTGCCAGCCTCCCGGAAGCGGACGCGGCAGCGAAGAGGTGAAACCCCACAAGGACGAGCCTCAGAATGCCGACAGACTGACAGCCTTGCGTCAGCCATGACCTGAATTAATGGCATCATTGCGCCGCAAGGTCTGCCCAAATAGGGATGCTGCCATCATCGTTGCAGCACTCCAAGCCTGAACCATACATGCTCGACTGCCGCTCTCGTGGGAGTATTCGGCTAATCCATGCTCGTTGCTGACGAACAGCTCAATCGGCGTCTTGAAATGCTCATATACTTTCTTGAGCCCCTCGATCAGCGAATTCGCCTCTTCGCAAAACCCATGTTTTCGCATCCCTTCCGCAGCAATCCCGGTGTCATGCGGCCAGATTGAACCATTGTGATAGCTCGATGCATCAAATCGAACCGAGGCCTGGGAGAGGGTCCGCAAGCCAACATTGCGCACGAACATGTCCGCCTGCATCATTCGATCGACGATGTGCTGCTTAAGCTGCGGACAATCGAT
>JBPBQE010000397.1:0-5754 GCA_050954595.1 Janthinobacterium lividum
GCGAGGGCATCGTCATCGACCGCGACATCACCCTGGCGCATCTCAAAGGCTGCCTGATCGACTTCCTTCGCACCTTCTTCGGAATTTCGACGCTGCCGGTCCGCTTCCGCTCCTCGTATTTCCCGTTCACCGAACCCTCGATGGAGGTCGACATCGGCTGGAACAGGAAGACCGGCGAGTTGGGCGGCGGCGGGGACTGGCTGGAGATCCTTGGCAGCGGCATGGTCCATCCGCGCGTGCTGGCCAATTGCGGGCTCGATCCGCGGGAGTGGCAGGGCTTTGCGTTCGGGATGGGCATCGAGCGCGTCACGATGCTGAAATACGGCATCCCCGACCTTCGCCTGTTCTACGAAAGCGACCTGCGCTGGCTGCGGCATTACGGCTTCAACGCGCTGTCGCCGGCATTGCTGCACGAGGGTGTCGGCGCATGAAGTTCACGCTCTCCTGGCTACGCACCCATCTCGACACCGATGCCACGCTCGAGCAGATCACCGACCGGCTGACCGGCATCGGCCTGGAACTCGAAGGCATCGCCGACCCCGGGCAGGCGCTGCGTCCGTTCCGCGTCGCCCACATCGTCGAGGCGGTGCAGCACCCGAACGCCGACCGGCTGCGCGCCTGCATGGTTGATGCCGGCGAGGGTCCGGTATCGGTGGTGTGCGGTGCGCCGAACGCCCGCACCGGCCTCAAGGTCGTATTCGCCCCGCCCGGCAGCGTCATCCCGGGCTCCGGCGTCACGCTGAAAGTCGGCGAGATCCGCGGCGTCGTGAGTGCCGGTATGCTGCTGTCACGCCGGGAGATGGGTCTCGGCGAGGACCATGACGGCATCGTCGAACTGCCCGAGGACGCGCCGATCGGCGTTTCCTACCCCGATTACGCCGGACTGGACGATCCCGTCATCGACATCTCCGTCACTCCCAACCGCGGAGATGCGCTCTCCGTCCGTGGCGTTGCGCGCGATCTCGCCGCCGCCGGGCTGGGCCAGCTCAAGCCATGGTCCCCCCTTCCCGTCACGGGACGTTTCGAGAGCCCGGTGCGCTGGGCCATCGAAGACACCGAGGCATGTCCGTGGATCGTGGGCCGCACCGTCCGCGGCCTGGTCAACGGGCCAAGCCCGGCCTGGCTGCAGGCGCGCCTGCTCAGCATCGGCCTGCGCCCAATCAACGCCCTGGTCGACGTCACCAACTTCTTCACGATCGATCTCGGCCGCCCGCTGCACGTGTTCGACGCCGATCGCGTCAAGGGCGGCGTGCTCACCCTGCGCCACGGTGCCGGCGAGAGCTTCCGCGCCCTCAATGGCCGCGACTACACCGCCGACCCGGCCGACTGCGTCATCGCAGACAGCGCTGGCGTCCAGTCGCTTGCGGGCGTCATGGGGGGTGAAGCGACCGGCTGCACCGAGGCGACCACCGCCGTGTTCATCGAATGCGCGCTGTTCGACCCGGTCCGCATCGCGCTCACCGGGCGTCGCCACGCCCTGGTATCGGACGCGCGCCAGCGCTTCGAGCGTGGCATCGACCAGGCGCTGCTGCCCGACGCGCTCGAGGCGGCAACCCACATGATCCAGATTTTCTGCGGCGGCGAGGCCAGCACGGTCGAGAGCGCCGGTGCCGAGCCTGCCTGGCAGCGCACTGCCACACTCCGCTTCGAGCGTTTGGCCAGTCTCGGCGGGTTCGCCGTTCCCGGCGACGAGGCGACCGAAACGCTCGAGCGTCTCGGCTTCACCGTGGAGACCCGGTCGGCCGAGTCCGTGACCGTCGCCGTGCCGTCCTGGCGTAACGACATCGCCGCGCCGATCGTGCTCGATCAAGCCGCGAGCTTGGATCCGGCACGCGCCGCCGCTGCCGCCGCCGGCTGCGCCACGACGGAACCGGAAGCCGATCTCGTTGAGGAGGTGCTTCGCATCCAGGGCCTCGACACCATCCCGCCGGTGTCGCTGCCGCGCACGGCGCCGGTGCCCGCCGCGACGCTGACGCCGCGCCAGACCCGTGCCGCGCTCGCCCGCCGTGTGCTCGCCGCCGCGGGATTGCTGGAGGCCGTGTCGTTCAGCTTCATGCAAGGCCGCGAGGCCACCCTGTTCGGCGGTGGTGACCCGGCGTTACGCTTGCTGAACCCGATCTCGGCCGACCTCGATCAGCTTCGTCCCACCCCGGTGGCCAGCCTCGCGCTGGCAGCCGGCCGGAACGCCGCACGGGGCTTGCCGACGTCGCTGCTCTACGAAATCGGGCCGTCCTTCACGGTGGGCATGCAGGAGAGCGTGGCCGCCGGATTGTTCTTCGGGGCGACGGAGCGGCACCCGTTGGCTCCCGCGAGAGCCTTCGGCGCAATCGACGCCAAGGCCGCCGCGCTGGCGGTGATCGACGCGCTCGGAGTCGCCGCCGAGAGCCTGTCCGTCACGACCGATGCGCCGGGTTGGTATCATCCCGGGCGCTCCGGCGTGGTGCGGCAGGGGCCCAAGCTCGTGCTGGCGACGTTCGGTGAGTTGCATCCGTCGGTGTTGTCGGGGCTGGACCTGGTGGGGCCTGCGGCGGCGTTTGAGGTGTTCCTCGACCGTGTGCCGGAGCCCAAGCGTCGCAAGAAGGCCGGGCCGGAGTTGCCGCCGTTTCAGCCGCTACGGCGTGACTTCGCCTTCCTGGTGCCGGAAGCGACGCCGGCCGAGGATGTGGTGCGGGCAGCGCGTGGCGCTGAACGGAGCCTGATCACCGGCGCGTCGCTATTCGACGTGTATCAGGGCGACAAGGTGCCGCCGGGTCAGAAATCGGTGGGGGTGGAAATCGTGCTGCAGCCGCGGGAGCGAAGCCTCATGGATGCCGAGATCGAGGCGGTGTCGGCCAAGATCGTGCAGGCGGTCGCCAAGCGGGCCGGCGGCACGCTACGGTAGGATCGATCGGCTCCGAGCGATAACGCCCGGAGCCGATCGATGTTAGGCGGCGAGTTCGTGCTGAGTGGCTGACCGCTTGGCGCGGCGCGCCAGGCCGATGACGGCCAGGCCTGACACCAGCACCGCGAGCGAAGCTGGCTCCGGCACCGACGTCGACAACAGGCTGGCACCAGTGATGCTGGTGCTGGCTGCGCTTTCGTAAGCAATGCCGATCAGATTCGACCCGAAGACTTCGGCATAGCCGAGGTGAACGCCATCGGCGGCCGTGTAGGACAGGCCGATGAAATCGTCAGCTGCCGAATACTGGATGGTCGCTGGCGACGAGAACGACGCAAACGACGCCGTGCCATCGAACACCGTGGCCGAACCATAATCGGCGACCTGGCCGAAGATGGTGGTGGCCTGGGCGGTGCCACTGGTGGCCACGGCAGCACCCGGCCCAATGTCGGTAGTAGCGGCTGTGAAGGAGATCGTGCCGACACCACCGCCGAGTGCAAAGGTGACCGGAACGGTCGTCAACGGCGCGTTGAACACCGTATTGATGACGGCGGCCTGGGCTGACGCCAGCGACAGCGCGCCTATGGCAAAGCCACCGGCGATCGCTGCTGCGGTTCTTGCGATACCCATTACTTGATGGCCCCGTTCATGCCGTTCGGGAAGAACAGGCCCTTGGTCGCGTTGGGCGCGCCATAGACGATGTTCAGCACCTGACGCGGGCTGCGCGAGAAGGCCAGGCTGTTGGCGTCGGTCGGGACGATGTTGGCCGTGCCGTTCGAGTTGATGACGCCCTGATCGTCGTTCGGACCGGAAAGGCTGGCGCGCACGTTAGAGATCTTGACCGTGGTGGAGCCTGCGCCGGCCTGGAACAGCAGCGTGCGGATCTCGGCGGCGTGATAGGCTTCGACGGCGAGGATGCCGGCGGCGGCGGTCAGGATCTGCTTGTTGGAGATCAAGGCTGCGGCACCGTGATAGGCGGTCACGCCGACATCTTCGAAGATGTAGGAGCCGATCAGGAAGCTGACTTCGTCGGCGAACGGGTTGAAGTTCGGCACGCCGATCAAGTTGCCGAGCGCAACGAAGCTATTGCTCAGGTCGATCGCGGGCTGACCGACGGCGTTGGTGTTGAGGGCCGAGCGGATGAAACGAACGTGGTTCAGCTCGTCATTGGCGATCTCGGTCGCGTATTGCTGGATCGCAGGAGTCGTGAACGGGACCTTGGAGCCGCCGATCACGCTGCCGGCGTAACCCGTGCCCGACGTATCGGCCATGGTCAGGCCGACGCCGGTTGCGGCGCGGATGTAGAACTCGGCCTCGAGGTATTCGAGGTTGAGGGCGAAGTTGAGGACGGCGGCGTCGTTGACGCCCTGAGCCTCGGCCGGGCTCGATACGGCAGCGACGCCGGCGGCGGCCAGCGCGGTAACGGCAACGGCGCTGGCGCCGGTGCTCTGGATCAAACGGCGTCTCGCGAGGTTGGGCTGCTGATCGGTCATTCTCGTACGCTCTCTTTTGGGGGACGCCCGCGCTCGACGCACGGGACCGGGGTCAACCCAGTATGATGAGCTACGGACGATCGGCAGAAAGGGATGAGCTTAATGTGAAAAAAATCTATTTTCGAAGTTTTGTCATCTCGGGTGCACATTGACCAGCGACGCGACACCGGATCAGTCTCGGGTCATGGACATCACGCGCCGCACCCTGATCGCCGTCGCCGGCGCCGCACTGGCGCGGCCCGCTCTCGCTCAGCCAAAGGGCAGCACCGTGCTGCGCTACATACCGCAGGCCGACGTCACGGTGCTCGACCCGCTCGGCACGACGGCATACCCGACCCGCAACCATGGCTACATGTGCTGGGACACGCTCTACGGCATCGACAGCCAGTTCCGGCCGCAACCGCAATTGGCCGAGGGCCACACCGTTGAGGACGATGGCAAGCGCTGGGTCTTCACGCTCCGCGACAAGATCAAATTCCATGACGGCGAGCCGATCCGCGCGGCCGATGCGGTTGCCAGCATCAAGCGCTGGATGCCGAAAGATACGCATGGGCAGACATTGCTCGCCCGCCTCGACGAGATCCGGGCGCTGGACGACCGGAAGTTCGAAATCCGCCTCAAGCGCCCGTTCGGGTTGATGCTGGACGCGCTCGGCAAGGTGTCGTCGTATCCGTGCTTCGTTTATCCGCAGCGCTTCGCCGAGATCGATCCCGCCAAGCCGTTCACCGAGGTGGTCGGCTCCGGGCCGTATCGCTTCGTCGCCGACGAGCGAGTCTCCGGCGCCCGGGTGGTTTATCGCCGGTTCGACGGCTACGTCCCCACCCCGGTGGGCACCCCGGATATGGTCGCCGGGCCGAAGCTGGCGCAGTTTGAGCGCATGGAATGGACCGTCATTCCCGATACGGCGACCGCGGCGGCGGCGATGCAGTCCGGCGAGATGGATTGGTGGGAGGTGGTCGACCCCGACCTGAACACCATGCTGCGTAAATCGCACAAGGTGACGCTCGACCGCATCGATGCCGGCGGCACCTATGCCAGCCTGCGCTTCAACCAGGCGCACGCGCCCTTCGCCGACGTGGCAGCCCGGCGCGCGCTGTTCGACATCGTCAGCCAGAGCGATTTCATGCAGTCGATCGCCGGCGACAACGACAAGATGTGGGAAGCCAATATCGGCTATTTCCCCGTCGCCAGCCCGCTCGCCTCCGACGCCGGCATGGCCGCCCTCACCTCCCCCCGCGACCCAGCCAAAGCCAAGGCAGCCCTGGCCGGCGCGGGCGCTGGCGGGGCCAAGATCGTGGCGTTGCACGCGACCGACGTCAGCAACCAGCGCGCGCTGATGTCGGTCGGGGTGGACGTCCTGCGCAAAGCCGGGCTGGACGTCGA
>JBPBQE010000051.1:0-5736 GCA_050954595.1 Janthinobacterium lividum
CCTTCCTCGGCGAGCGCCCGGATGACCGACAGCACCTCGCCGACTAGTTCGGGGTCCAGTGCCGAGGTCGGCTCGTCGAACAGCAGCGCCTCCGGGCGAATCGCCAGGGCGCGCGCGATGGCGACGCGCTGTTGCTGCCCGCCGGAAAGGTGCGCCGGCCAGGCATCCCGCCGTGCCGACAGCCCGACCTTGTCGAGCAATGCCTCCGCCTCGTCGCGCACCTCCGCCCGCGGCCGACGTTGCACCTGCACCGGCACCTCCATGACGTTGCCGAGCGCGGTGAGGTGCGGCCACAAATTGAAGTTCTGGAACACGAAGCCGACCCGGCCTCGCACATCCCGGATGGCGGCGGTTTCGGCGCGCGAGACGCGAGCGCCGGGCGCGCCGCGGATGATGGTGGTGGGGCCCACGGTCACTTCGCCGGAATCGGGGCGTTCGAGGAACGGAATGCAGCGTAGCAGGGTGCTCTTACCGGAGCCGCTGCTGCCGATGATCGACACCACGTCGCCGCGCGCCGCATCGAGGTCGATGCCGCGCAGTACGTGAGCGGCGCCGAAATGCTTGTGGATGCCGCGCAGGCGGATGGCTTGGGTCATGTGAGAGCCAGTCGGCGTTCGAGCCCGCGGACCGCGCCCGTCGTGGCGGTGACGAGCACCAAGTAGATCAACGCCGCGACCCCGAATACCTCGATGGCACGGTAGGTCTCCGATACCAGGGAGCGGGCGATGCCGGTGACGTCCATCAGGGTGACAACGGAGGCGAGCGAGGTGGCTTTCAACATGCTGGTGATCTCGATGCCATAAGCCGGCAGGGCCTGGCGAATGGCCAGCGGTAGCACGATGCGGCGCAGGATCGTCCAGCGGCCCATGTTGCCGACGATCCCCGCCTCGATAGCGCCGCGCGGCACTGACCGCAGGCCACCGCGAAGAATTTCAGAGGTATAGGCGGCGTCGTTGAGCATGAAGGCGAGCGCCGCACAGACATAGGGTTCGCGAAGCAGCGGCCAGAGTACGCCATGACGGACGATGCCGAACTGCGGCAATCCGTAGTAGATCATGAAGATCTGGATGAGCAGCGGCGAACCGCGAAAGACGAAGACGTAGGCGTTGGCCAGCCAGGCGCCGGGTCGCGAACTGGCACGGAGTGCGGCCAGGCCGAGGGTCAGCACCGCGCCGCCGGCCAGGGCCAGGACCGTCAGTCCGATCGTCAGCGGCAGGCCGGCCAGCAGCTTGCGCAGGACGTCGAGGAGAAAGTCGGAGCTTGTCATGGCGCCCAGCGCCGTACCCGGCCTTCCGAGGCGCGGAACACCAGGCCCGACAGGGTCGTGATGGCCAGGAAGATGACGGCGCCGGCGGTGTAGAACAGGAATGGCAGGTCGGTCGATCCGGAGGCGATTGTCACCTCGCGCATGGTCTCGACCAGTCCAGTAACCGAGACGAGGGCCGATTCCTTGATCACCGACTGCCACTGGTTGCCGAGGCCCGGCAACGCGGTGACCATGCCCTGCGGCACGATGACGCGGCGGAACAGCGTCCACCGCCGCATGCCGCCGACCAAGCCGGCCTCCAACGTCCCGTGCGGGATCGCGCCATAGGCGCCGCGCAGGACCTCTGCCTGCCCTGCCGCCGAGATCAGCCCGATGGCCAGCGCCCCGGCCACGAAGCCACTGATGTCGACCGGGCCGTCGAAGCCGGCCAAGCGCGCCAAGGCGGCAACCACCTGGCGGCCGCCGAAGTAGAATAGGTAGATGACCAGCAGATCCGGCACCCCGCGCAGCACGATGCCGTAGATCGAGGCAATGCGGCGGCGGACCGGTCCGCCGCCGATGGCTGCCCATGCCAAGATCACGCCGAGCCCGAGCCCGATCGCGAAAGCGCAGACCGAGACCGAGACCGTCGTCAGTGCCGCCCCGAGCAGCGCCCTCCCCCAGCCCTCCGGCCCGAAGCCGAGGAGCGCGAGGTCCTCGCCCACAACCGGTCAGGCCTTTGGCGTCACGTCGAACTCGAACCACTTCATCGACAGCGCCTTGAGCGATCCGTCGGCGATCATGGAGGTCAGCCCGGCGTCGATGATCGTCTTGAGGTCCGTGTCGCTCTTGCGTAGGCCGAAGGCCGAGCCCTGGCCGAGCACGCCGCCGATGAACGCGGTGCCGGCCAAGGCGAGGTCGCCGCGGGAACGCTTGATGAACGGTGCGGCGTTGGTGGTCGAGGATAGCACGGCGTCGGCGCGGCCGTTCTTGAGGTCGAGATAGGTGTCCGGTCCGGCGGCGTAGGTCCGGACCGTGACGACGTCCTTGAAGTATTTGGTGAGCAGGTCGAACTGGATGGTGGCGACCTGGACCGCGACCGTCTTGCCGGCCAGTGCCTTGGACAGGGCGGCGATGACGTCCTTGGTGGCGGCGTCGTCGTCGAGCGAGACACGCTGGCCGGTGCCGGGCATCGACGCCAGCGGACCATCCTTCAGCACGGTGAAGCCGGAGCCACTGTTGGTGTAGGGGCGGGAGAAGGCGATCACCTCCTCGCGCTTGGCGGTGATGGACATGCCGTCGCAGATCGCGTCGTACTTGCCGTCGTTAAGGCCGGGGATGATGCCGTCCCAGGCCTGGGCCAGCATGGGGAAGGCGATCTTCTGGCGCTTGGCGAGCTCGGCGCACATGTCGGGTTCGAAGCCGATCAGGGTGCCGTCCGGCGCGGTGCTGTTGAAAGGTGGGAAGGCGCCTTCGGTGGCGACGCGGACGGTTGTCCACTCCTTGGCCAGCGCGGGGCGGGCGAGGATGGCGGCGGCGGTGGCCAAGCCGGCTTGGAGGAAGCCCTTACGGGTGAGAAGCATGATCTGACCTGCTCAGGAGAGGATGTCGAGCGCGGCGCGCGACAGGGCGGCGACACCGGTGGCGATGCACCGCTCGTCGGGCTGGTAGTCGGAGTTGTGGACCCGGTCGTGGCGGCCGGGCTGCGAGGCGCCGACCAGGAGGTGGCAGGAGGGCACGCGTTGCGAGAAGTAGGAGAAGTCCTCGGCGCCGAAGCCGCCGACCATCAACTCGAGCTTGTCCTCGCCGAACTGCGCGGCGACGGCGCGGACGGTGCGGTCAACCATGCTGTCGTCGTTGATCAGCGCCGGGGCGCCACGGTGATAGTCGATGCTGCAGGAAACCCCCATCGCGGCGGCGCCGCCCTCGACGATGCGGCGGAAGGTCGCCTCCATGGTGTCGCGCGACTCTTCGGAGCGGCAGCGGACGGTGCCGCGGAACATGCATGTGTCGGGGATGATGTTGTGGGTCGCGCCGCCTTCGATGTGTCCGACGGTGAGCACGGCCGACTGGAGCGGGTTCATGGTGCGTGAGATCGCGGTTTGCAGCTGCATAATGATGGAGGCGGCGGTCACGATCGGGTCGAGCGTTGCCTGCGGTCGGGCTGCGTGGCCGGAGCGGCCGGTCAGGACGACGTCGAACTCGTCGGCCGAGGCGGTGGCGGCGCCGCGCGTGTAGCCGAACTGGCCCACCGGCATTTCCGGGCGGTTGTGGAACGCCAGCGCGATGTCGGCGCCATCGGCGGCGCCGGCTTCGACCATCGCCTTGGCGCCGCTTTCGACGGTTTCCTCGGCCGGCTGGAACACCAGGCGGACGCGGCCGCGCAGCCGCGGCGCCATTTCGACCAGGATCTCGCTGACGCCGAGCAGGGTCGCGGTGTGGATGTCGTGTCCGCAGGCGTGCATCCGGCCGGGAATGGTGCTGGCGAAGTCGAGCCCGGTCTGCTCGGCGATCGGCAGCGCGTCCATGTCGGCGCGGATCAGCAGGGTCGGCCCGGGGGCACCGCCTTCGATCTCGGCCGTCACCCCGTGTCCGCCGACGCCGGTGGTCGGCGTTAGGCCCAGCTTGGTCAGGGCGTCGGCGACCAGGGCGGCGGTTCGCGGAGTTTCCATGCCGAGTTCGGGATGGGCGTGGATATCGCGCCGGGTCGCGATCAACGCGGGCTCGATCGCCTCGATCTTGCGCTCTAGCAGAGCGGATAGGTCATTCACTTGGTCGGTCATCAATCAACGAAACTCCTGCAGGCACCAGGCTAGGCGGCGTTCGCGCGGTAGAGCAACCTCCCGCCGATGCATCCAGCCACCATTCTCGCCCAACTCGACGGATTTGAGGACCCTGCCGGCGCGTTGGTGCCGGCGCTGCAGCTGGGGGTGAGCAGCCGGCCGCCGGGTGCGGAGGTGGCGAGCCATTATGCGCGGTCCGGCAACTCGGCCGCCGGTCTGGTCGAGCGCGTGATGACGGCGCTGGACGCCGGTGCCGTGGCGGCGGCGTTCACCTCGGCGGCGGCGATCACGCAGGTCGTGCTATCGACGCTACGGCCGGGCGATCACGTCATCTACGACAGCGGTACGTATTACGAGTTCGCCGCCGGCATTCGCGACTTCGGCGCGCGATGGGGCATCGAGGCCGAAGGGGTCGACCTCACCGATCTGGAGGCGACCCGGGGCGCGGTGCGGCCGGGACGGACGCGACTGGTGTGGGCGGAATGCCCGACCAATCCGATGTGGCGAGTGCCGGATATCAAGAAGTTGGCGAGCGTCGTTCACGCGGCGGGTGCGATCTTGCTGGTGGATGCGACGGTGGCGACGCCGATCCTGTGCCGGCCACTGACGCTGGGCGCCGATCTGGTGCTGCATTCTGCGACGAAATACCTCAATGGGCACGGCGACATCCTGGCCGGGGTCCTGGTCGGGGCCAAAGACGACCCGGCCTGGACCGCGATCCTGGATGCCCGCACGCGTGGCGGCAGCATCCTGCCGCCATTCGAATCCTGGCTGCTGTTGCGCGGGTTGCGGACGCTGGCGGTGCGTATGGAGCGGGTTTCGGCATCGGCGCTGCAGATCGCGACCGCACTGGCAGCCGATCCGGCGGTGACGGCGGTGCATTACCCGGGCCTGGTCGGGGACCCCTGGCACCGTGCGGCGGCGGCGCAGTTCTCGACCGGGTTCGGCGGCATGCTGTCGTTCCAGACCGGCACTTCCGCCGCACGGGCAATCGCGGTGTGTGGCGCGACCCGGCTGTTCCGGCGGGCGACGTCGCTGGGCTCGACCGAGAGCTTGATCGAGCACCGGCTGACCACCGAAGGCCCGGACTCGCTGTGCCCGCCGGGGCTGATTCGGCTTTCCGTCGGCCTCGAGCATCCCGATGACCTGATCGCCGATCTGGCCCAGGCGCTACGGTCTTGACCCGTCATCTCAAGCGGCCGAGCATCCGGCCATGCCCGACCTTCCGCCCGACGACGCGCCGTTCCGGCCGCATACCTCGCATTGGGGCGCATTCTCGGCGCGGTTCCGCAACGGCAGCCTGGAGGTCGAGCCCTACGCGGGCGACCCCGATCCCAACCGCCTGATCGAGAACTTCCCTGCCGCGCTGACGCATCGCGCCCGCATCGCGCAGCCGATGATCCGCCGTGGCTGGCTCGAGCGCGGTCCCGGCCCCGACCACCGCCGCGGGCGCGACGAGTTCGTGCCGGTGTCATGGCCGGAAGCGTTGAACCGCCTGGGCGCCGAACTCGCCCGCGTGCGCGACACGCGCGGTCCACAAGGCGTCTTCGGCGGCTCGTACGGGTGGTCGAGCGCGGGGCGTTTCCATCATGCGCAGAGCCAGGTTCACCGTTTCCTCAACACGGCGCTGGGCGGCTACGTCCGCTCCGTCAACAGCTACAGCTCCGGTGCGTCGTCGGTGCTGGTGCCGCATGTCCTCGGCCAGTA
>JBPBQE010000037.1:0-5718 GCA_050954595.1 Janthinobacterium lividum
AGCGTGGAACGCGTTGGTCGGCCAATCCGGAACGATCGCCTCAATCGCTTCTAGAGAGTGGGCTCAAACGGTCACTGTCTGATGCCGCTGGTATTATCTCGGCGTCCCGCTCGTCGACGCGGACGGCTATGCCCTCGGGTCGCTGTGCGTGATCGACGACAAGACACGCTCCTTCGATCAAACCACCGTGGACACGTTGACCACCCTTGCCCGCGCCGTGGTCACGAATTTCGAGCTTCGACGCGCCTTGACCAAGGCCAACGGCGCCGCCCGGACCGACGCCCTGACCGGGCTGCCGAACCGTCGCATCGCCATGCAGGCGATCGATACCATGAGCCGCGCCGGCACGCCGTTCTCCGCCATCGCCATCGACCTGGACCTGGACCTGTTCAAGGAAACCAACGACAGCGAAGGCCACGATGCCGGTGACGCGGTGCTGCGCGCTGCGGCCGAGCGGCTGAAGCTCGCCGTCCGACATGGCGACATCGCGGCCCGCTTGGGCGGCGACGAATTTGCCGTTCTGCTCGTCGGCATCACCGACCCGGCCGTCGCCTATGTCATCGCCCAGCGCATCTGCGAAAGCCTCCACGTGCCGGTCGAGTTCCACGGCAAGCAACTGCGGACCGGCGCGACCCTCGGCCTCGCCCGCTTCCCAGATGACGTTGCACAGGGGGACCAAGTGTTCCGCCTGGCAGACGAAGCGCTGATCCGCGCCAAGCGGGACAAGCGCGGCAGCATCGGCCTGGCTGCCCGGGAAGATGTCGCCAAACTTGCCAACGGGATCGCGATCATGCGCGCCTTCGAGTCGAGCGTGCATGGGCCCGACACCATCGACGGCGCCGCCGTGCACCTGCAACCCACCGTTACCCTGACCCGGGACGGCTCGGCGCCCACGCTGCTGTCGATCGAGGCCTTGACCCGTTGGGGCCATCCCAGTGTCGGCATCGTCCCGACCGGCGACCTTTTCACGATGATCGGACCGGAGCGGGCGATGTGGCTCGGCCGGCTCGTGCGGACCCAAGCGCTTGCCGCTTTCAGCGCCCTGCGCCGGGACGGGCTCGATGGGGTCAGGCTCGCCCTCAATCTCTCGGTCAATGAGGTGGTCCGCGCTGACACCACCCGCGAATTTGCGCAACAAGTCGAGGAGGCCGGCCTCCTGCTCAGCGATATCGAGATCGAAGTCCCCGAGGAGGTGCTGCTGGATCGCATCAGCAACCGCGCGCTCGACGAACTTGCGGGCCTGCGCGACCGAGGCGCGCACCTGGTGATCGACAATTTCGGCGAGGGCAAATCGGGCGTCACGCAACTGCTTCGGCTGCCGCTCGATGGGCTAAAGATCGCCACGCACTTCGTCCAGCGTCTCGGCCTCGACCGCCGGGCCGAGGAGATGGTCCGCACCTGCGTCTCGCTGGCCCAAAGCCGCGGCCACACCGTGGTCGCCAAGGGTGTCGAGACCGAGCAACAAGCCAGGATGCTGCTCGGCCTCGGTTGTGTCGGCGCCCAGGGCTACCTGTTCGGCTACCCGATGCCGCCCGACGATTTTCGGGCTTGGTTAGCCCGGCCTACCGTCGACCGCTATGGCGTCACAGTGCCCCGCCCCGCCGCCCCGCCATGGCCCCAAGGCGCAGCCGCAGGGAATTCAGCTTGATGAATCCTTCCGCATCGACCTGGTTGTAGGCGCCCTGATCGTCCTCGAACGTCACCACACGCATGGAATACAAGCTGTTCGGGCTCTCCCGCCCGATGCAGCTGACATTGCCCTTGTAGAGCTTCATGCGCACCTGGCCACTGACGCTGCGCTGGCTTTCGTCGATCGCGGCCTGCAGCATTCGCCGCTCCGGGCTGAACCAGAAGCCGTTGTAGATCAATTCGGCGTAAGGCGGCATCAGCTCGTCCTTGAGGTGCATCGCCTCGCGGTCCAGCGTGATCGACTCCATCGCCCGATGCGCCGGCAACAGGATCGACCCGCCTGGCGTCTCGTAAACGCCGCGAGACTTCATGCCGACGAACCGGTTCTCGACCAGGTCGAGCCGGCCGATACCGTTGGCTTTGCCGAGCGCGTTCAACTTGGTCAGCAACTCCGCGGGTGACAGGCGCACGCCATCGATCGCAACCGGGTCGCCGCGCTCGAAATCGATGGAGATCACCGTTGCCTGATCCGGCGCATCCTCCGGCCGGATCGTCCGCTGATACACCGCTTCCGGCGCCTCGACCGCGGGATCTTCAAGCATCTTGCCCTCGGATGAGGAGTGCAGCAGATTCGCGTCCACGCTGAAGGGGCTCTCGCCGCGCTTGTCCTTGGCGATCGGAATCTGGTTCAGCTCGGCGAATTCGAGCAGCTTGGTCCGCGACGTCAGCTCCCATTCCCGCCAGGGCGCGATCACCTTGATGTCGGGTTTCAGCGCATAATACGCCACTTCGAACCGCACCTGGTCGTTGCCCTTGCCCGTCGCCCCATGCGCCACCGCATCGGCCCCGACCATCTCGGCGATCTCGATCTGCCGCTGCGCGATCAACGGCCGCGCGATGCTGGTCCCGAGCAGATACTGGCCCTCATAGACCGTGTTGGCCCGGAACATCGGGAACACGAAGTCCTTCACGAACGTCTCGCGCAGATCGTCGACGAAGATCTCCTTCACGCCGAACATCTCCGCCTTCCGGCGCGCCGGCTCGAGCTCCTCGCCCTGCCCGAGATCGGCGGTGAAGGTCACGACCTCGCAGCCATACTCCGTCTGCAACCATTTCAGGATCACGCTGGTATCGAGCCCACCGGAATAGGCCAGTACTACCTTCTTGACACCTTTGACGTTCATGTCGGTCCGATCGCTCAAAACCCCGGGCTATCGCAGCGCGCTCCGGGCGGCAAGCCCGGCGCCCGAGTACGTCGGGGTGTCACTCCACGGCAGCGACCAGGCCCAGCAGCGCCGCCAACCGATCCAATCGGCGTTGCACGCCCTCGCCGGCGAACACGCCGGGGCCGGCAATACGCAGCACGATCCGGCCAGGCTCGAGCCGCACCGCAGCGCCCGCCAACAGGTCCGGCGTTCCGGCCGATAGCGTGTAGGCCAGCCGCAGTGCAGTTCCCAGCAACTCCGCTCGCGCGATCGATGCTGCATCCAGCAGCGCACGCGCCGTCGCAAGATAGGGTGCGTTGGGCTCCGCCTCGTACCGCGTCGCCAGCGCCAGGGCCAGAAACGCCCGGGTCGGATGGTCGGACGCACCCGGCGCATACAGGCTGCGCTGGAACGTCAGTTCGGCCCGGTATTCCGGATGGTCGTGACTACCGGTGTCGGACAGCCAACAGGCCGCCTGGCGTAACCGGGTCGCGCTCTCGGTCTCGTAGGGAAATAGCGGCGCCGTCCAGGCGATCAGCGCTGACGGCAGCACCGGGTCGCGCCCGAGGCGCCCGGCCTCGTCGCGCGCCGCCGTCAACAGCGGGTCCTGTGCCCGCACCGCAACCGGCACCTCGCGCAGGAACCAGCCCTCGCGGATGCCATAGGCGCTGAACACCACCTGCCGCACACCCGTGGCCCGCAACAGCCGACGCAGCACCAACGCGGCATAGGGAATATCCTCCGCGCGCCGCCGTGGCAGTCCCGGGATCTTCCCGGGCCCGACCACGAAATTGGTCAACTCCCGCGCCGCCTCATGCCCGATCGTGTAGCAATGCACGATGTTGAGCGGGTACCGCACCTGCTGCATGTGCACCCGCGCCAGCGCCCGCCAGGCTCCGCCGACCAGGTACAGGGTCCGGCCCGCCCCGTTTCCGAGCCACTTCACCCCCTCCAGATCGGCATCGGCGATCTCCCGCGCCCGCTCGATGTTGCCCTCCGATCGGTCCGCCAACCGGATCACCCCGAGCCGCAGCGTCACCGCATCATGTGCGCCCTGGGCATCCAGCCCGACCAGTTCGAGCGACCCGCCGCCGATATCGGCCAGGATCCCGTCCGCCGCCATGATCCCGCAGCGCAGCCCGGCGGCCGACATCGCCGCCTCCTCCGGCCCGGACAGCACGGTGATCGTCGCCGCCGGCATCCGCTCCTGCAACGCCGCGATGAACTCCGGCCCGTTGCTCGCGTCCCGCACCGCCGCCGTCGCCAGGACCTCGAAGGGCTTGGCGCCCATCGCCTGCGCGATCACGTGATACCGCACCATCACCTTGAGCGCCTGCGCCACACCGGCCTCGTTCAGCCGCCCAGTGCTCTGCAACCCCTTGCCCAGCCGCAGCACAGCCTTCTCGTTGAAGATCGACACCGGGTTGCGCCCGCGCCCTTCGTAGACCACGAGTCGCACCGAGTTCGACCCGAGGTCCACCACGGCGCAGCGCTCCGGCCCCGTTTGCGCTCTCGTGCTGGAATTAAACGTTTCGATTTGATCCAATCCTATCAATCCTGACTGACGCGATCTTGCTTGCGCGCCGGGCTCTGCGGCGGCAGCGCCGTGTTGTTCAATGCCGATCCGCGTCCCGATAGCGACGGGTTGGTCATGAAGTAATGGTGCGCCGACACTGGCCGCGACCCGGCCACGACCCGGCGCCATGTCCCGTCCGACCCCAACTCCCACGATTGCAAATTGTCGCGCAGGTTCACCACCATGATCTGGTCCAGCACCTGCGCATGCACCGTGGCGTTGTGGATCGGCACCAGCGTCTCCACCCGCCATTCCATGTTGCGCGCCATCCAGTCCGCGCTGCTGATGAACACCAGCGCGTGCCGGCTCGGCATCCGGTGCCCGTTGCCGAACGAATAGATCCGGCTGTGTTCGAGGAAGCGGCCGACGATGCTCTTGATCCGGATGTTCTCCGATAGACCGGGCACGCCGGGTCGCAGGCAGCAGATGCCGCGGATGACGCACATGATCTGCACGCCCGCCTGCGACGCGCGATACAGATGATCGATCAGCTTGTCGTCGACCAGGCTGTTCATCTTCAGCCAGATGGTCGCCGGCTTACCCGCCTTGGCGAACGCGATCTCGGCCTCGATCAGCTCGTCCAGCGTGCGCCGGATGGTCAACGGGCTGAATGCCAGGCTGTCCATCTTCTCCGGCCGCGCATAGCCGGTCATGTAGTTGAACAACCGCGCGCTATCGCGGCAGAGGTCCGGGTCCGAGGTGAAGAAACTGAGGTCGGTGTAGATGCGCGCCGTGATCGGATGATAGTTGCCGGTGCCGAAATGCGCGTAGCTGCGCATGATCGCGCCTTCCCGCCGCACCACCAGCGACAGCTTGGCGTGTGTCTTCAGCTCGACGAAGCCATACACGACCTGAACGCCGGCCGCCTCCATCGTGCGTGCCAGCCGGATGTTGGCTTCCTCGTCGAACCGCGCCCGCAGCTCCACCATCGCGGTGACCGACTTGCCCGCCTCGGCCGCCTCGATCAGCACCTTGACGATCGGGCTGTCGCGGCTGGTGCGATACAGCGTCTGCTTGATTGCCACCACGGCTGGGTCGACTGCTGCCTGCCGCAGGAACTGCAGCACCACGTCGAAGCTCTCGAACGGGTGGTGGACGATGATGTCCTTGGCCCGGATCGCGGCGAAGCAATCGCCGGCGAAATCGCGGATGCGCTCCGGAAACCGCGGCGTGTAGGGCGTGAACAGCAGGTCCGGCCGATCGTCGGCGATCATCTGCTTGAGGTCGGCCAGCCCCAGGATACCGTCCTGGATGACCACCTCGTCCCCCGGCACGCTCTTGTCGTCCACATCCAGCTCGTCGGCGACC
>JBPBQE010000132.1:0-5709 GCA_050954595.1 Janthinobacterium lividum
GCACCCCGCGCGGTGTCGTCACGATCGCTACCGCCGGTCGATACGAGATCAACAGCGGCGACACCGAGCACCCCACCACGGTCACCGTGCTCGACGGCGCCGCGACCCTGAGTGGCATCCCGACCACCGCCGAAATCGGCGCCGGCCAGACTCTGACGATCGTTGGCGATGGCGTTGCCACGCCGTTTTCCGCCTCGGTCGGCCCGGCCGTGCAGGACGCCTTTCTCCGTCACGTCCTGGCCGAAGAGTGGCCCCGCCCGGCCCGCCCGGCCGCCGCACCGGCGATCCTGTCGCAGATGACCGGCGCGGACGCGCTCGAGGATGTCGGCGAGTGGACGGAGAATGCCGAATACGGCCCGGTCTGGTATCCGCCGGTGGCCAACTACGTCCCGTATCGGCAGGGCAGGTGGGCCTATGTCGCGCCTTGGGGCTGGACGTGGGTCGACGATGCGCCTTGGGGGTTCGCACCGACGCATTATGGCCGTTGGGCCGAGTTGGGCGGGCGCTGGGGCTGGGTGCCGGGCCGCGAGTGGCAGCCGGATCGTCACCCGGCCTATGCGCCGGCGCTGGTCGGCTTTTTTGGCGCTGCCGCGCTGGGATACGGCCGCGGCCCGTCCGTCGGCTGGGCGCCGTTGGGGCCGCGCGACGCTTACCGTCCGCCCTACGCCGTCAACGAACGCATCGTGCAGGTGCTCAATCAGCCCACCGGCGCCGCCATCCAGATCACCAACGCGCCGGTCACCATCAACCGCAACGCCATCACCATCGTGCCGACCCGGGTGCTGACCAACAGCGCCCAGGTCGCCGGCGCACTCCGCGCCGGTCCGGCCCCCACCTCCATCGGTCCGACCGCCGCGTTCGAGTTCCGGCCTCAAGCTGCGCCGACCCGGGCGACGATCGGCGCGACGCAGGCCATCCTGCGCCAAGTGAACCCGGCCGGCATGACCGCTCCGGCCACCCATGTCGGCCCCGGTCCCGCGCTGGCCACCCGGCCGCCCGGCCCCGATTTCGCTCATGAGCCGGTACTCGGCGCTCCTGGCCCGGCGCCAAGCCCGTCGATCAATCCCGCGGCGATGCTCGGCGGTGCCGCCATCGGCGCGATCGCAGGTGGTGCGCTCCGCCCATCGGCGCCCCACGCCGCAGGCTTGCCGGACTTGCGCCCGCGCGGTGTCGGTCCCGCCGGTGCCGCGCCGCCGGCACCCTTCGACCGTCAGCGTGCCCCGAACGGCCAGCCGGCGCCCGGCGCGATCTCACGCCCGGTGCCGCCGACGGCACCCACTGTCGCCACGCCGCGTGGACCCGGCGCCATTCCATTCCCCGAGCATGCCGCGCCGTCCCCGATCCTTGGCACGCCCACCTTCGGCGGCCAGATGCCGCAACGGGCGCAGCGCTTTCCTGCCCGGCCGGAGCCCGCCGTCGAACCTCGCCGCGAGGAGATCGCTCCTCGCCCGCAGCAACCGGCACAACCTCGGCCGCAATCGGAGCCCCAACTTCAGTTCCGATTGCAGCCGCGATCCGAGGACAGGCCCGGCACGATCATTCCCCGTCCACAACTCGTGGAGCCGCCGCGCCAGCAGATCATGACGCCCGGCCAACCAGTCCCCGAGCGTTACCGCCCAGCGCCGCCGCCGCGGCAGATGCAGCCCCAAGCGCCCTTCCAACCGCAGCCGCAACAGATGCGTGAGCGCCCCGCGCCGGAGCCTCGCTCGCAGCCTCAAGCGCAACAGCCCCAACAGCCATCGCAGGCCCAGCGTCCAAACCCGCCGCAGCAGCATGAGGAAGGACGCCGCGAACACCCGGAACGGTAACGCCGGGCTGCGGCACCTCCTAGCGGCAGGCAACTCGGTGTAAGCTCACCGCCGATGCTGACCCGTCGTTTCCTTCCGCTGTTCGTCGTTCAGGCACTCAATGCCCTGAACGATAACCTGTTCAAGAATGCCCTCGTCGTTCTGATCGTGTTTCGCCAGGCCGAGGGCAGCGCTGCCCTGGTCGCCTTGTCCGGCGGCATCTTCCTACTGCCCTATCTGCTCGTGTCGGCCACCGCCGGCCAACTCTCCGACAAGATCGACAAATCCAGGCTTATCTGGTTGTCGCAGCTCGCTGTCGTGGCACTCATGGTATCTGCGGCTGCGGCCCTGATTTCCGGCAGCGTGCCGGCGCTGCTGGCGGTGCTGTTCGGCCTCGGTGCCCATGCCGCCTTCTTCGGCCCGCTCAAATACGGCGTGTTGCCGGAACTGCTCGACCCGGCCGACCTCCTGCGCGGCAATGCGCTCGTCGAGGCCGGCACCTTTGCCGCCATCCTGCTCGGCACCATCGCCGGCGGCGTGCTGATCGGGCGAGGGGAGGGGGCCCCGATCGTCGCCGGCGCCGGGCTGTTGGTCGCGCTGGCCGGCCTGGCCGCCGCGGCCGCGTTGCCGAAACTTCCCGCCGCCGACCCGGGGCTGCGCCTGCGCGCCAACATCGCCGCTGAAACGCTCGACCTGATCCGCGCCGCCCGCGCTAATCCGCCCGTTTGGCTCGCCATTCTCGGGCTTTCCTGGTTTTGGGCCCTCGGCGCCACCTTTCTTGCTCAATTCCCGGTCCTCGCCCAAGCCGAGCTTCACGCCGGCAACGAGGTCGTCACTTTGCTGCTCACCGCCTTTGCCCTCGGGGTCGGTCTTGGTTCCCTTGCCGCCGGCCGGCTGCCGCCGAACCCGCGACTCGTTCCCGTCGCCGCCCTGCTGCTCACCGTTTTCACCCTTGGCTTCGCCGTCCTCATCACGCGTCCTGCCGCCGCGCTCTGGGCCACGCCCGCGGCCCTGTTGAGTTCTCCCGCCGGGCTGGCTGCCTTCGCCTGCCTGCTCGGCGCCTCGGCGGCCGGCGGGCTTTACTCCGTGCCGCTCTACGCCCTGCTTCAGCAAGCCGCCGTGCCCGCGGCCCGTGCCCGCATGGTCGCCGCCGGCAACATCGTCAACGCCATCTTCATCGTCGCCAGCGCGGTCGTCGTTGCCGTCCTGGCCGGCTTCGGCTGGCGGCCCTGGTCCATCCTCACGCTCAGCGCCGCCCTTAATCTGGTCGCGGTGGCCTTGCTCTGGCATCGCCTGCGCGCAACGATGCCGGCATGAGCGATACCCCCACCGAAATCTGGCGACTTTCCGCGACCCAACTCGCTGACCGCATCCGCTGGAAGGCCGTCTCCGCCCGCGAGGCGGCACAGTCCGCGCTCGCCCGGCTCGACGCCGTCAATCCGGCCATCAACGCTGTGGTCGAGCATCGACCGGACGACGTCCTCGCCCAGGCCGACGCCATCGACGCCCGCATCGCCCGCGGCGAGGATGTCGGCCCCCTCGGCGGCGTGCCCATCACGATCAAGGTCAATGCCGACCAGGAAGGCTACGCCACCACCAACGGCCTCAAGCTGCAGCGCGACATGATCGCCACTGCCGACAGCCCGGTCGTCGCCAACCTGCGCCACGCCGGCGCCGTCCTGCTCGGCCGCACCAATACGCCGGCCTTCTCGCTCCGCTGGTTCACCGATAACGGCCTCCACGGCCGCACCCTCAACCCGCGCGATAAGTCCCGCACCCCTGGCGGCTCCTCCGGCGGTGCCGCCGCCGCTGCTGCTGCCGGCATCGGGCACCTCGCCCACGGCACCGATATCGCCGGTTCCATCCGCTACCCTGCCTATGCTTGCGGCATTCACGGCCTGCGCCCCAGCCTCGGCCGCGTCCCCGCCTGGAACAGCTCCGGCCCTGACCGCACGATCGGCCCGCAGCTGATGGCGGTCTCCGGCCCGATCGGCCGCACGATCGAGGACATCCGACTCGGCCTCGAAGCCATGTCCACGCCGGACCCGCGCGACCCCTGGTATATGCCCGTTCCGCTCGACGGCCCGCCGCGCCCGCGCCTGGCTGCCCTTTGCCTTCGGCCCGGCGGTATGGCCATCGTTCCCGAAGTGGAAGCCGCGCTCAAGGATGCTGGCCGCCGTCTCGAAGCTGCCGGCTGGGAAGTCGAACTCCTCGACGACGTTCCGTCATTCCACGACTCTACCGAACTGAACTTCAAGCTCTGGCTCGGTGACGGGTTCGACGCCTTCCGCGCCCTCGTCGAGCGCGAGAACGACCCCGGTGCCCTGGCCGTCCTCGCCGGCTTCCAGCGGCTGGTCCCCAACCTGCCGCCCGACGTGGTCGCCAAGGCGCTGCAGGCCCGCATGCCGATCACCCGTGCCTGGTCGCTGTTCCTCGACCGCTACGCCGTTCTGCTGGTCCCGGTCTCCGGCGAGTTGCCGTTCCCGCAAGACTTGGACCTCACCGAGTTCGACCGCGTGCTGGCGGCCCAACTGGTGCAGACCGGCCTTCCCGTCATGGGGCTGCCGGGCCTGACCGTCTCGACCGCGATGGCCGGACAGACCACCACCGGCGTGCAGATCATCGCCGCCCGCTTCCGCGAAGACCTCTGCCTCCTCGCCGGCGAAGCCATCGAAGCCGGCGGCACCCCGCCCAGCCCCGTCGATCCCGCCTAACCTAGCCACCTAGCCACCCCGCCACCTCGGCGACGAACGCCTGCCACGTTCTCAACTGCAACGATGCCGCGTCGGCCCATAGCCGGGCTGCCGCGGCATCGTCGAACATCATCCGCAACGCCTCTGTCACCCCCTCGACGTCCGGCGGCGCCAGCCTGATCTGCCCTGATCCGGACACCTCTTCCAACGCCGGCAGCCCGGCCGCCACGATGGCCGGAATGCCGCAATACAGCGCTTCCACCGGCGGCAACCCGAAGCCTTCGCCCTCGCTCGGAAATAGCAGCGCCCGTGCCCCGCGCAGACTTTCCCGCACGACCGCGTCCGGTGCTGCCCCCAGCTGAACCAACCGGGTCTCCCCTGCCAACCGACGTAGGATCGCCTGCTCCGCCAACGCATCCGGCTCGACCGCCCCGATCAGCACCAGCCGGAACTCCAGCCCCTCGGCCCAGAGGATCTCCGCCGCTGCTAGCGCCGCCGCCGCGTTCTTGCGCGCCTCCACCGTTCCCAGCAGCACGATGTCGCGCCGTGCCGGGTCGAAACGCTGCCGCTCCAGACCGAGCCCATCCGCCCCCAGCGTCAGCACCGGCCCATCTTCCGCCCGTCGGAATAGCGCCGCACACTCCCGCCGCGTTGCCGCGCTGATGAACCCCCGTCGCTGGACCGCCCGCATTGCATGCAGATACGGCATCAACCGGTTCGCCGGCCCCGCGGGAAACCATTCCGGCCGCAACCACGGCAGGAAGTCATAGACCAGCCACGCCGCCGAGCGGGCCTCGTCGGCGTGATAGGCCGCCCGTGCCGGGTCATCGAACAACTCGGCGCAGAACAATTTCCCGGCACCGCGCGCCACCACCGCGCCTGGTGCAGCCAGAAAGGGGGCCAATCGCGCCCGCTCTCCCGCCATCCCATCCGGCGGTGCATCGAGGCACAACGCGTCCAGGATCCCCGGTGGCAGCGCCCGCAACTCGGTTCCGTCGAACCGGCACGGCAGCAACTGTCCCCGGTCCGGCCAATGCCGGATCAGTTCGCGCTCCACCCGTTGGATGCCCGACCGCCGCGGCTCGTCGACCAACTTCGAGATGTCGAACCGGATCACGCCAGTTGTGCCGCCACGGCCGCCGGGTCGTGCGCTGCCGCCCAGGCAGTCGGGTTCGGCGCCGGTGCGGCCAACGCCGCCCGTAGCGCGGCGGCCAATAGCGGCGGGCTAG
>JBPBQE010000108.1:0-5699 GCA_050954595.1 Janthinobacterium lividum
GGTCGAGCCGCGACTTTTCGGCCCCGATCTGGCCGCCGGTGACGGAGATGCCCGGCAGCAGGCTGCACAACAGATGCAACGCCGTGTGCATCCGCATCAGGCGGTGGCGCGGGCCGAAGTCGATGCTGGCGCGGATCGGCGACCCCGGCGGCGGCAGCGCGGCATCGGGCGCGACCAGATGCCGAATGGCGTCCGCGTCGCCCTTCGTGGCCTCGGTGACGGCGATCGTGCCGCCAGACCAGATCAGCGTGCCGCGATCGCCGGGTTGGCCGCCGGAGCGGGCGTAGAATGGGGTGCGGTCCAGGATAATGGCGCCGGGCTCGGCTGCGACGACGATGGCGTCGGCCGACTGGAGATAGGCGTCTTCGAGAAAGAGGCGTTCGGTCATGCGACGGTCCAAGCTGCGCGCAATGACTCGCGGCGGGCCGCCAGCCAGAGCAGGGCGATGGTGGTTACCGAGTTTGGGAACTCGCCGGCTATTGCGGCTGCAACGGCACGGTCGGCCGGCCAGACCCGAACGCGGATGTCCTCATCCTCGCTCGACAGGCCGAAACGTCCGGATAGCCCATCGGCATCGACGGACGGCGCATGCACCCGGCCGGCGAACATCGCACATCGCTCGTCGCTGCCGCCCGGGGAGAGGAGGAAGTCGCCGATCGTCTCGATTCTGTCGCAGCCGACCCCCGTCTCCTCCCGCAACTCGCGGCGAACGGTATCTACCGGGTCCTCGCCGGCATCGCAGAGCCCAGCGGGAATTTCGACCATCACCGGCGCGACCCCGCCGGCCAGCGCCGGAAGCCGAAACTGCTCAATCAGGACAACGGTGTCCGTCCATGGATCGAACGGCAGCAATGCAGCCGCCCGGCCACGCCGGAACAACTCCCACGTGCGCTCGGCCGAGGGTACACCATCGAACCGTGTGTGACGGAACGTGACCAGATCGAGATTGGAATATTGCCCCGCCCAAGCTCTACGCTCGCTCAGGATATCAACGCCGGGATGGGAAGGAACGTTCGAAGCAGTCATCGGCCGCGACCATAGGGCGCGACCGATGGTTCTGGAACCCGGTTACGCTGCTTGAAGCACCGCCGGACGCTTGCCAAGGATCTCGCGCAGACGATTGGCTGCCGTCTTACCCTTCAACGCCTCGCGCCACACGGCCTCGGCGACACGCTGGTGCGCCGCCACGGCTTCGTCGGCGCCAGTGATCATCGCCACACCGGTCTGGCTCGTCGGTATTCCATCGGCGCGAAAGGCATTGACCGCCAGCGTCGCGCGATCACCGGAACGGACGATGCTGAACTCGCTGGTCGAGCCACCGTCCGGCAGAAGCCCGAACTGCAGCCCCATCGGCTCGGCATCCATCATGTCGGCGATGTGACCGATCTCGCCGGCCGCCACGCGCTGGGTCTTCTCCCGCAACGCGGCGGGCAACGTCGCCGCCCCAACCAATCCGGTATCGAGGAAGGTGCGGACGGCGGCTTCCGAGATGATCGCGATGATGCCGGGCCGGCGCTGTTGATAGGCCCGCTTACGCGCCATCAAAAGCGTCAGCACCTGTTCGGCCGCCGACCGTGCCGCGGGCCGATCGGTTTCGGCCATGTCGGCGGCGGCGAGCAAGCCATCTGCCAGCGCGGCGTCGAACGTCTCCGTAGTGGTGAGGAAGCAGATCGAGCCGTAAGCCTGCAGAATCTGATCCGCCGTCTCCTCGACCTGGCGGATGCGTTCGAAGTATCCGGCGGGCCGGCTGTAATATTCTACCCCGATGCCCAGCAATGAAAGCGGCGATACCTTCAGCAACTCGGCCAGACGCTTGACCGTGTCGAGCTTGATGACTTCGCCTTTCTCATACCGATAAAGCGCAGCCCTCGAGACACCCAGGCGGGCCGCGATCTCTTCGGCGCGCAAACCAGATTCGAGCCGATAAGCCCGAAGCTGCTGCCCGATTTCCGCGAAACGCATGATGCCTCCATCAACCAACAGGATACATCGTAAACCAGTGTGGTTTTGCAATTGTGACTACGACGTCATCAGTTCGGGAGATTTGCTGGTTTTTGATCCTGTACGACGATTTCCTACACATTGAAGCGCTTCATCCACGCGAGTCCCGCCACCGTCTCACCAGCGGGACGATACTCACACCCGACCCAGCCCTTATATCCAAGCGAGTCGATCTGCCCAAACACGTAGTCCCACCCAATCTCGCCGGTGCCGGGTTCGTGCCGGCCCGGTACGTCGGCGATCTGCAGGTGGGCGATTACGGGCATCAGCGCCGCCATCCGCGTGGTGACGTCGCCTTGGGTCACTTGGCAGTGATAGATGTCGAACTGCAGCCCGACGCGATCCGGCCCGAGCGCACGGACGATCTGGGCGCCTTGCTCCATGGTGTTGAGATGGAAGCCCGGCATGTCGCGATGGTTGATCGGCTCGATCACCAGCCGGATACCGGCGGCGGTGGCGCGCTCGGCGGCCCAGGCGAGGTTGGCGGCGTAGGTCGCCGCCGCGGTGACCGGCGGCACGTCGGCGCCCGGGATGCCGGCCATGACATGGATCATCTTGTTGCCGAGCACCCCTGCATAGTCGAGCGCGCGATGGATCCCGTCCTGGAACTCACTCTGCCGACCCGGCAGGCTCGCCAGGCCCCGCTCGCCACCCTCCCAACTGCCCGGCGAAGCGTTGAACAGCACCTGCACGAGACCGTTATCGTCGAGCCGGCGACGGATCTCGCTCGCATCGTGATCGAACGGGAACAAGTATTCGACGCCTTTGAAGCCCGCCTTGGCCGCAGCCGCGAAGCGGTCAAGGAAAGCGACCTCGTTGAACATCATCGAAAGATTGGCACACAGGCGCATCGGGCGTTCCTCGGTTATGCCCAAAGGCTACCGTCGCACGACCCGGCCTGCAAAGTTGCGGGCGCCTGCGCCGGGTGTTACCGCCGCCGCATGCTTGCTCCGACCAACGCCCTACCGACGTGAGTACCGAGCGCATTCTGATGAGCCTGCTTGTCACCGGGCTGGCGATCGGCTGCTGGCTGGTGCTGGCGCCCTTCCTCTCGGCGGTGCTGTGGGCGGCGATCCTCGTCTTCACCACCTGGCCCGTCTATCGCTGGATGATCCGTCGACTGAGACTGCGCGACACATGGGCGGCCGGCGCTATGGTGCTGCTGGTGGCAGTGCTGATCGTGCTGCCCTTGGCACTCGTTGCCCCCGCCGGCGCCAACGACGTGCAACTGCTCCGGGCCACGGTGGAGGCCGCCATCGCGCGCGGCCTGCCGAACGCGCCGGCCTGGCTCGAGCGCGTTCCGCTGGTCGGCGTCTCGGCGGCGGAATACTGGAACACCTGGGCGGCCGATCTCAGCGCCATCGGCGACACGCTACGGCCCTATTTCGGCGCGATTGTCGAGAACGGTCTCAAGATCATGCTCAGCATCGCCAGCGGCTTGCTGCAATTTCTGCTCGCCCTGGTGGTTGCCTTCTTCTTCTACGCGTCGGGCGACGTCCTGGCCGGCAGCCTGACCCGCATCGTCAACCGTATCGCCGGCGAGCGGGCGCCGCGGCTGATCGAAGTCACCGGCGCCACGATCCGCGGCACCGTCTACGGCATCCTCGGCACCGCCATCGTCCAGGGATTTCTGACCACCTTCGGCCTGTGGATCTCGGGCGTTCCTCGACCGATGCTGCTGGGGGCGATCGCCGGCTTCATCTCGGTATTGCCGGTCGGGGCGCCGGTGATCTGGATCCCGGCCGCGCTGTGGCTGATCGGGACCGATCACACGGCATGGGGCATCGTCCTTGGGGCCTACGGCCTGCTGATCATCAGCGGCTCCGACAACGTCATCCGCCCGTATTTTATCGCGCGCGGGGCCAAGTTGCCGTTCCTATTGACCATTCTGGGCGTGCTGGGCGGGGCGCTCGCCTTTGGACTGCTCGGCATCTTCCTCGGCCCGGTGCTCCTCGGCGTTGCCTTTACCCTGGTGGCCGAATTCTCCGGCGATGCCTCGACCGCATTGTCGGCCTTCGCGCCCGCCGCCCGGGTCGGCCGAGCCTCACCGACTCGGCTCGACCGTTAGACACGGCATACACTTCTCGCGATAGTTGCTGCAGATGCTTACACTCATCCTGTCCCGTCTCGCGCAGGCGGTTCCCGTTCTGCTGATCGTCGGCCTCATCGCCTTCGGCATGTTCAAGTTCGTCGGCGATCCCGTCACGATCATGCTCGGCACGGATTATACCGCACAGCAAAAGGTCGACCTGATCCACAAGCTGGGCCTCGATCAGCCGTTCATCGTTCAATATGCGAAGTTCATGTGGGACGCCGTGCACGGCGACTTCGGCGTCAGCTACCGCCTGGCCCGCCCGGTGATGGATCTGTTCGTGGAGCGCGCGCCGGCGACGCTGGAACTGGCATTCTGCGCCTCGCTGTTCGCGCTGCTCATCGGCGTGCCGGCCGGGGTCTATACCGGCATCTATCGCAGCCGCCCGCTGTCGCGTCTGTTCATGATCGTGAGCCTGATCGGCGTCAGCCTGCCGACCTTTCTGATCGGCATCCTGCTCATCCTGGTGTTCAGCGTGCATCTCGGCTGGTTGCCGAGCTTCGGGCGCGGCCAGGTGGTCAATATTGGGTTCTGGTCCACTGGCTTCCTCACCACGTCCGGCTTGATGGCGCTGGTGCTGCCGTCGATCACGCTGGGGCTGTTCCAGATGACGCTGATCATGCGGCTGGTGCGCGCGGAGATGCTTGAGGTGTTGCGATCCGACTACGTGAAGTTCGCCCGCGCCCGGGGCATCTCCAGCCGGGCGATCTACTTCGGACACGCGCTGAAGAACACGCTGGTGCCGGTCATCACCATCATCGGCCTGCAGATCGGCGGCATCATCGCCTTTTCGATCGTGACCGAAACCGTGTTCCAATGGCCCGGCATGGGGCTGCTGTTCATCCAGTCCGTCCAGGTCGCCGATATCCCGGTCATGGCCGCTTACCTCATGCTGATCTCGGTTGTGTTCGTGCTGATCAACTTGGTCGTCGACCTGCTCTACTACGCCGTCGACCCGCGCCTTCGCATGTCTCGTGGCGGGAAGGCTCGGGCATGAACGCGCTCGCCAGGGCTTGGGACAGCGACGTCCTTTACAGCTTTCGCCGCACCCCGATCGCCGTGATCTCCGCCGTCATCCTGCTGGCCCTGCTGATCGGCGCCGTGCTCTGCCGTTGGGTTGCGCCGTTCGACCCTTACGATCTCGCCAGCCTCAACCTGATGGACAGTTTCCAGCCGCCGGCGTTTCTGGCCGACGGCACCGCCCAGCATCTGCTTGGCACCGATGACCAGGGCAGGGACCTGCTGTCGGCAATCCTTTACGGCGCCCGGCTCAGTTTTGTCGTCGGTTTCTCCGCGGTGTTGTTCGCGGTCGTGGTCGGCGTCTCCGTCGGCTTGCTCGCGGGTTATGCCGGCGGTGCCGTGGATGCCGCATTGATGCGCCTCGCCGATGTGCAGCTGTCATTCCCCGCCATCCTGATCGCGTTGCTGATCGACGGCGTCGTCAGCGTCTCGCTCCCGGTTGCCGTGCGCGACAGCGTACAGATCTACGTGCTGATCTTTGCCATCGGCATCTCGTTCTGGCCGCAATTCGCCCGCACCGTCCGCGGCTCCACGCTGGTCGAGCGCGGCAAGGAATATGTCATGGCCGCCCAGGTTATCGGCTTAT
>JBPBQE010000092.1:0-5699 GCA_050954595.1 Janthinobacterium lividum
TGACGCAGCGGAGCAGCGTGGATTTGCCGGTGCCGCTCGGGCCGATGAAGCACACGATCTCGCCCGGCACGACGGAAAGGCTGATGCCGTTCAGCACCGTCCGGGTGCCGAAGCGCTTCACCACGTTGTCGAATTCGAGAATGGGCGTGGTCATGTCATGGCTCCCACCAGGTCCTGCCGGCGGCCGACGTGAAAGCGTCGTTCCGCCGCCAGCCCAGCCAGCGAGATGGCGTAGTTCAGGATGAAGTAGAGCGCGCCGAGCGCCAGCAACGGCGCCAGGCCGCCGCCGGTGGCGTCGCGCACCAGCAACCCGGTCTTCGTCAGCTCGATGTAGCCGATCACGGAGGCCAGCGAACTCTCCTTCAGCGTAGTGATGAACACGCCGATACTCGGGGGCAGCGCGACCCGGAGCGCCTGCGGCGCGGCAACGTAGCGCATCACCTGCCACGCCGACATGCCGGCGGCTTGAGCGGCTTCCCACTGGCCGCGGCCCACGCTGGCCAGCGCGGCGCGGATGATCTCGGCCATGCTGGCGCTGGCGTGAAGCGCCAAGGCCAGGGTCGCGGCGGTAAAGGGCGACAGGTCGAAGCCGAGCAGCAACGGGGCGCCATAATAGGCGAAGAACATAACGATCAGGATGGGGATCGAGCGCCAGAACTCGGTGTAGATCAGCGCCAGCCAGCGCAGCGGCGCGATATGGGAACGGCGCAGCAGCGCGATGCCAGCACCGACGACAATCCCGAACAGCAGCCCCAGCCAGGAGAGCCAGATACTGGTTCCCGCCGCTTTGGCCATCAGCGGCAGATAGCTGACCAAGCCGTCGTTCATCGCACGGCCGCCGTGCGGAACAGCATGCGCCCGATGACCACGCGCGCCAGGTTCACCGCCTGGCACAGCACGAGATACACGATCGCGGCCACCACGAAGGTTTCGAAGAAGCGGAACGAGGTTGACCCGACCGTCTCCATCCAGGACGCGACCTCGTCGACCGCGATGACGGAGGCCAGCGACGAGGCCAGGATCACCGCGATCACCTGGTTGCCGAGCGGCGCGTAGATGGTGCGGAACACTTGCGGCAACACGACGTGACGGAAGCTCTGCATCGTCGTGAACCCTTGCGAGGACGCGGCCTCGAACTGTCCGGTCGGCACCGCGATCAGGCCGGCGCGGATGATCTCGGCCATGTAGCCGGCCGCGTTCAGCGTCAGCCCGATCAGCGCCGCATCGTAAGATCGCAGGCGCAGGCCGATCGACGGCCCGCCGAAGTAGACGATGTAGAGGATCACCAGCAACGGCGTGTTGCGCATCACCTCGACATAGGCCGCCCCGGCGAAGCGCAGCAGCCGGCGAGGTGAGCGCCGCATCACCGCCACGACCGTTCCGAGCGCGATGCTCAGCACGATCGCCAGGACGGACAGTGACAAGGTAAGCCATGCCGCACTCTGCAACTCGCCGAGATACGGATAGATCGTCCGAAGGGTGAAGCTGTACTGCATCAGCCCGGCGCTTCAGGCCCGCAGATCAGAACTTGGCTTGAATTGGTGGCTGGGCGAAACCGAACCACTTCTCGAACAGCTTGGCATTGTCGCCCGACGCGTTGAACTGTTCGACGAACAGGTCGAGCACGCGGAGCAACTCCGGGTCACCGGCCGGTAGGCCGATGGCGAGCTCGGCGCGCGCCAACGTTCCGTCGAGCTGGCGCAGCTTGCCGGGCCGCTCCTTGACCGCGGCGGTGTTGTAGAAATCATCCTCGGCCATGGCGTCGGCCTGGCCGCCGAGCAGGGCGCTCATCTCGTCGGCTTGCGTATTGAAGCGGACCAGCGTGGCTTTCGGCAGGTTCGCCGGCACGGCGCGCTCGGCAGTGCCGCCGCGCGAGATGGCGATCCGCACGCCGTCACCATCCTTCATGTCGGCGATCGTCTTCCACTTGGCGTCCGTCGGGACCAGCATGCGCATGGTGGTCACCAGATACGGGCTGGTGAAGGCGATCGTCAGCGAGCGCTCGACGTTGCGGGTGAAGTCGGCAATGGTGACGTCGACCTTGCGTGTCTGCAATGACGTAACCCGGCCCGGAATGTCCGTCACCACGAATTCCGCCTTGACCTTCAACGCCTCGGCCAACCGCTTGGCGATGTCGATGTCGTATCCCTCGGGATCGCCGCCTGGCGTCACCTTGCTGTAGGGCGGCAGGCTCGGCAGCACGGCGATACGCACCGTGCCGCGGGAGATGATCTGCTGCAGGAGCCCAGGGGTTTGTGCCCGGCCGGCGATGCTGCCGCCCATGAGTGCGGTGGCGGCGACAAGCCCGCCCAGAACGGCACGGCGAAATAACATGCGGTCGATCCTCCCGATCTAACTGGCAACGGCTTTGCCCGTCGCTGCTTGTATACTTGTATACCGACGCCGAATTTCCCGGTCAACACGCGCGGATCATGGCGCGAAACTGCGCGTAGTGGCGAGCAAGTCGGTCACGACGGGGCGCTTCTCCCCATCGCGAAAGGCCAGCGTAAGCGGTGCCCACGGCGCGGTCTGGTCGACCAACGCCGCGAAGCGGACACCGGGTGGCCGCAGCGCCGCGACCGATTTCGGCACCAGCGAGATGCCCAGCCCGGCGGCGACCAGGCCGAGCGCGGTCAGCATCCGGCCGACTTCGGCTGCGACAGCCGGCTCGAACCCCACCGCGCGACAGCTTTGCAGCACCTGAGCATACATGCCCGGCGCCGATGGCCGCCGCACCAGGATGAACGGCTCGTCCCGCAGATCCGCCAAACTCACGCGCCGAGCCGTCATGGAATGCACCTTCGGCAGTGCGACGACGAAACGCTCGCGCAATAATTCCTCAAAGACGAGAGGGGCTGGCCGGGTCACGGCGACCCGGAGGAAGGCGGCATCCAGATCGCCCCGCACCAAGGCTTCGATCAGGTCCGACGCATTGGCCTCGCGCACGTCGAGCGTCACGGCCGGATGGGACCGATGATACTGGCTGAGGATCTCGGGGATCAGGCGATGCAGGAAGGCCGACGTCGTCACGCCCAGGGTCAGTCGCCCGACCTGGCCAACGGCGGCCAGACGCGCCCGCACGATACTCTGCTCGCTGAGTCGCAAGATCGCCCGCGCCTCCTGCAGGAACACGTCGCCGGCAGGCGTGAGCGCCATCCCGCGCGGTAGTCGCTCGAACAAAGCCAGTCCCAACTCGGCCTCCAACGCCCGAACTTGCTGGCTCAGCGGCGGCTGCTTCATGCCGAGACGGGTCGCGGCGCGGGTGACGTTGCCTTCCTCGGCGACGGCGACGAAGTAGGTGAGATGACGCAATTCCATATCGAAAACGTCTCGCTCTCGTGCAATCGAGATATTTTACAGATCGTGAACGGAGCGGCAAACGTGCGCCAACGAAGCTCTGGAGGAATAATGCCCACCAACTCGCTGCGCCTGACCCTGTTGACGCTCGGCCTCTCTTCACTCGCCGTGCCGACCCTGGCCGATCCGATTTCCGTGCTGTTCGTCGGCAACAGCTTCACCCATGGGCGCTACGACCCGGTCCGCACCTACAACAGTGGCTATGGCACCGGCACGGGCAACGTGCATGACCAGAACTGCCTGACCGCAGCCACCTGCTCGGCGGCCGAAGCGGTCGTAAGTCCGGCTCCTACTCAGGGAGTCAACGAATCCGGCCCGTTCGGCGGCATTCCAGGCATCTTCCTCACCCTGGCGCACGAAGCCGGAATCAACGTCGACGTGTCGATCAATGCGGTCAGCGCCGCGACCCTGACCGGCACGGCCAACAGCCTCTCCCGCGTCGCCGCCATCACCGTCAATCCGCTGACCGGCAAACCATTTGATACCGTGGTGCTACAGGAGCAGAGCTTCACGCCGCTGCCGGCAGTCAACAATCTCGGCAATGCGACCCGCGGCAATTACGCCAGCTTCGTCAGCGGCGCCAACCGCCTAGTCAGCGCCATCGACGCCGCCGACGTCACGGCCGGGCGGAGCAAGACCAACGTCTACCTGTACGAGACGCAACCGCTCGCTTCGTACACCTACACCAGCCCGCAAATTCAAGGCAGCAGCACCGGCGGCATCAACCAGCCCTATGTCGGTGACCCCATCGAGAGCATGGCGAGCGACCTGCACAACGCCTATAGCGGCGTCGCCGCGCAGAACGCCAACATCACCGGCGTGGCCTATGGCGGCGATGCCTGGATCCGCGCGATCCAGGCCGGTGTCGCCGAGCGCAACCCATACGTCAGCAACTCCGCCACCCAGATCGATTTGTGGGACAGCGACGTCAACGCCGCCTGCTGCACCACGCCGATCGGCTATCACCCGAGCATGTACGGTGCCTATCTCAACGCGCTGACGCTGTTCAACACGCTCACCGGCTACGACCCGAACCGGTTCGGCGGCGACGAGCAGGCGGCGGCGGCCCTTGGCATCTCGCCCGACATCGCGGTGCGGCTCGAAGCCGCTGCGGTGCCGGAGCCGGCGTCGCTATCCCTGCTCGGGATGGGCGTTGCGGCGATGGGTGCCCTGACGCGCACGCGCCGGCAGCCTGCGCGCCGGTGAGCTAGCGGGCCCCCACCCTCGGTTGCCGGTCGGCGCCCGCTGCCCTAGCGTGGGGGCAACGTTTAATCCGGCTTGAACCGGCACCGTGCCCCGAGGAACGCCCATGCTGGTTCGCGCCGCCGATTACGCCGACACGGTTCAGCGGTTTGCCTGGACCGTACCGGCCCGGTTCAACATCACGCACGCCGTCTGCGACCGGCATCTCGGGGCAGACCGCCTAGCGCTGATCTACCAGGACGCTGCTGGCGCGGTGTCTCATTACAGCTTCGAGCGGCTGTATGATCTCTCCTGCCGATTTGCCAACGCGCTTCAGGCGCTCGGCGTCCGACGCGGCGACCGGGTCGCGATCCTGTTGCCGCAGGCGCCGGAAACGCTTGTGGCGCACCTGGCCATCTATCGCATAGGCGCCATCGCCTTGCCGTTGTTCAGCCTGTTCGGGCCGGAGGCGATCGACTACCGGCTGCGCAACAGCGAGGCCTGCACCGTGGTGACCGACGATGCCGGGCTGGCCAAGATCGAGCCAATCTGGCCGGGCCTGCCGGGGCTTCGCGCGGTCGTCGACATCGATGGCGCCCGGGGCGAGCGCGTGCCGGGCTTCACCCAATTGATCGAGCGCGCGTCGTCGTCGCACACCATCGTCGACACCGCCGCCGACGACCCGGCGCTCATCCTCTACACCTCGGGAACCACCGGGCAGCCCAAGGGCGTGTTGCACGCTCACCGCGTGCTGATCGGCATGATGCCCGGCGTTGAGTTTCCGCACGACTTCTTTCCGCAACCCGGCGACCGGATCTGGACACCGGCGGATTGGGCCTGGGCCGGCGGCCTGTTCGACGTGCTGCTGCCCGGGCTCTACCACGCCGTGCCGGTGCTCGCCTGTCGCTTGCCGAAGTTCGATGCCGACATCGCCTTCGACCTGCTCGAACGGCACGGGATCCGCAACGCCTTCATGCCCCCGACCGCGCTGAAGATCATGCGCGCGCAAGGGGCGCCGCGCAGCCCGGTCCGCATGCGCAGCGTCGCCAGCGGCGGCGAGCGGCTCGGGACGGACATGCTCGACTGGGGCCGCGAAACCTTCGGCGTCGACATCAACGAGTTCTACGGCCAGACCGAGTGCAATCTCGTCATCGGCAATT
>JBPBQE010000233.1:0-5657 GCA_050954595.1 Janthinobacterium lividum
TCGATCAGCACCTCAGTCGATCTCCGGCAACGATCCGCGCACCCGCAGCGCCCGCCCGATCGCGTGCGACGCCGCCGCACCGCCGAACAGGTTGACCGTGACCACGAGCAGGATGTTCACCGTCCGGTTCGACACGCCCTCCGCCGCCAGCGACGCGGCCAGCAGCGCCAGCCCGCATCCCGCATTGACGAACGTCACGCAATGCAGCCGATCCAGCGGTGCCCGCAATCGCGCGAACCCGGCTGCCCCCAGCCACGCCACCGCGATCATGGCCGCAACGAACACACCGGCGATCACAACCACCGCTCCACCACCGAGGCGATCACGAATGTTCCGACCACGTTCAACGTCGCTAGCGCCACCGCCAACGACACATACGACTCCTGATCGAAGGCGAAGCTCATCGCCACCAGCATCGCGCTGGTGACTGCGCTCGCAAGCTGCACCGCGACGACCCGGTGCGCCACGCTCCCCCGCATCGCGCACCAGAGCGGCACCGCCAGCGCCGGCAGCAGCGCCCATACGCCAACCGACCACACGCTCAACCCGGCCACTCCGCGTCGCCCCCGACTGGCCG
Source organism: Janthinobacterium lividum (assembly GCA_050954595.1). Taxonomy (GTDB): domain Bacteria; phylum Pseudomonadota; class Alphaproteobacteria; order Acetobacterales; family Acetobacteraceae; genus JAVVHH01. The sequence continues at coordinate 578 of JBPBQE010000233.1, forward strand.
CTGCACGAGTTGATGGATGATCAACTCGTCCGTCGCATGAGCCATACCCAACGCGATCCCATTCGGCGCCAGAGAGATCGCCGTCACTACCGCGGCCCGGCGCCCGACATCCTCGGCCCTCAACGCACCGAACCGAAACGGCACGTGGAGAACCTCTCCCGATGAAGCCGAGGCAGGTTGGAGGATGCATCGGCACAACGCGCCACCGACGCGCCACAGCTCGGGCACGATCGCAAGAACGCTTCGGGCCAGCATCGAAACGCCTTTCATCCCGATCCGCAGCGGGACGGATTGGGCCTTCGTGCCCGCGCGATCGTAGATCACCGTCAGCAGGAGCACGGGGACCAGCGCGATCGCCTCCGCTTGACTGACCTCGCCAGCCAGCACGAAATACAAGCCGCCCACGGCAGCCAGGAAGATCGCTGGTCGCGCGATCACGGCATCTGCGTCACTGGCTTGAGTTCGATTTCCTGCTTGTCGAAAAAGGTCATGACGAGATCCCAGATCCAAGGCGGATGTGCATCTCGCCGCAGCGTCCCGCGCTCCGGTGGCACCAGGCCATCGACCACCGGCAGCAACGGAAGCATCAGCAAGGTCATCCGCTCACCCGGTGCATGTCCGGAATCCCAGTTGGCATGGCGCACCGTGATCGAGGTCGGCCAGGCCGCATAAGCCTTCTGCATGCCGGGCAGCTCCCGAGCGAGCGATACCAGCAGCGTCAGACCGAGAATGCTCGCACCGACAATCGACAGGCGATCCGGCCGCTGCACCTTCGGCAACACGCTGGCGATCAGCGTCACGGCGGAAAGGATGCTCAGCACCATGAGGCATTGCCGCATCGTGTCGTGCCGCTCGCAGCAGACCAGGCCGAATTTATAGTAGGAGCCCGCGATCGACGTGAAGAAGGTCGCTTGCAAGGCGAGCAGCAGGCCAGCCAGGACCCAGCGTGTTTGCCGGGTCAGCGCAAGGCCGGGTGCGGCCCAGATCACGGCCAGCAGGCCGACGCAGAGGCCAGCTTTGATCGAAGCACCCCAGGCGAATGCCGATCGGCCCAAGACCGTTCCATCCAGCACGATCAACTGGCGAAAATACGTCGGGAACGTCCGAAGCACACTTGCGATCGGGTGCTTCAGATAAGTTGGATTGGGCGAGACTCCGCCATAAACGATGTTCTCGTCCAGCCGCCCGCGTCCGAGCGCGAGTGCGATCATCACCACGATTCCGAACGCCAGTGGCACCAACCAGGGCCGTGCCTGCGCCGGCGCTCCGATGCGTCCCGTAACGTACAGCATGATCATAACGGCAGCGAAGTAGATGGACATGATTGCGCCGAGTTCAGCCGAACCGGCGGCGCAGAGCAGGGCGACGATGCAGAACGCCCGGCCGTGTCCGCCCATCCAGCGTCCGTCGATGACCTGATAGGTAAGCGCCCCGATCGCCGCCAGCGTCGTCGCGTAGGCGACGGACCCCATCGGCCAATAGAACACTTCCGCGACGTGATGACCGACCAGAAAGAAACAAAGAACGACGGCAACGACCAACAGGCGCGGCCTCACGGCATCGGGTCGGCCGCGCCACACGTGGAGAGCGGGCCCGAGCAGCAGCGGCAGCCACATCAGGGCCAGGAATGGTGCCAGCAACTGTCGCCCGGTACCTTCCTCGGCGAGATAATAAAGGCCGGCGATGACCTCCGACAGCGGCGCGGGCTCCAGGTCAACAATCGCTCGAAGAAGAATGACCATCCACGCAGCCGGTAGAGGCCGAAATCGTGGTATTCGTCGACGCGCCACGTGCCTAGCGGGATCAACCCGGCGAATGCGGCGACGATCGCGACCGCCAAGCCGATGACGGCAATCTCGATCCACGGTGTGCCGCGACGGGCCGAGGCATAACTCACGAGTGGTCGTGGCCCCCGGCCGCGATCAAGTCGGCCACCGTCTCGGCGACGTCCCGCGTTCTGCTGCTGCCGCCGATGTCGCCCGTGCGCAATCCTTTGGTGCTGAACGCTGCATCGACGGCGCCCTCGATCGCCACGGCCGCATCCCGGCACGCCTGGCTCGAGCGCGTGGTGCCGAGCCAATCCAGCATCATCGCCGCCGACAGGATCGCCGCCGTCGGGTTGGCTACGCCCTGCCCCGCGATGTCCGGCGCGGTGCCGTGGCTCGGTTGGAAAAGCCCGTGCGCATCGCCGATGTCGGCCGACGGCGCGAACCCCATGCCGCCGATCAACCCGGCCCCGAGATCGGACAGGATGTCGCCGAACAGATTCTCCATCGGCAGCACGTCGAACTCCCACGGCCGCCGCACCAGGTCGAGCGCCATCGCGTCCACGTAATGCACCCGCGCCTCCACCTCGGGCGACTGTGCCGCCGTCTCGAGGAACACCTCGCGCATGAAGGCGAAGGACCGGAACACGTTGGCCTTGTCCACCAGCGTGACCCGGCCCGGCGTCCGCCGGGTCGCCTTGCGCTGCAGCGCCAGATCGCAAGCGAACCGGGTCAGCCGCTCGGTGACCCCCCGGGTAATCACCATCGTGTCGGTGGCATAATCGGCCGTGACCACGCTTTCGCTCCGGCGCGCGAACATGCCTTCAGTCGACTCGCGCAGGATCACCAAGTCGATGCCCGCCGCCCGCGGATCGGCCAGCGCGACCGGAACGCCCGGAATGGCGCGGATCGGCCGCACGCCGGCGAACAAATTGTATTCGCCGCGGATGTCGATCTGCGGCGTGATCTCCGTCCCATCCGGGAAGCGGATCTCCGGCCAGCCCATCGCACCGAACAGCATCGCGTCCGCGGCCCCGGCCCGGCGCATCCCGTCCGGCTCGAGCGTCGAGCCATGCTCCTTATAATAGAGTGCGCCACCCTGGATCGGCTCCTGCCGCAGAGCGATGCCGAACCGGCGCTCGACGGCGTCCAAGACATGCAGCGCCGCCGCCGTTACCTCGAGTCCGACGCCCTCGCCGGGCAATACCGCGATGTGGAATGAATTTGTCATGGGGCCGAGTATTGCTGGTTCTGGCTGCTGCACGCTACCGCCGTTCCCGGTGGGCTGCTCAACCCGGCCGGCGTCGTGCCCTGCGATAGGATCGACACGTTCTCGTTCACCACGAATGGCACCGACGGCCCGTTGCCCGGCGTGCTGCTGACGTTGTTGAACGTGCCGGTCAGGCTTTCCAGCGCCAATCCCTTGTTGCTGGTCGCGATGCTGACGTTCGACAGGTTGACCCGCAGCAGGCAGGATTCTGGCAGGCCCTCGATCACGCTCTGCCCCGTGGCGCCCGTCGCGGTCAGGCCACTGATGGTGACGGCGTGCACATAAGGCGTGCTGGATGTCGGCGTGATCGGCGCCGGTGGCGGGTTGGGCGCGGCCGAGCCGGGGTAGAAGGCCTGGATGCTGAGCGGCAGCGCCACGTTGGTCATGACGATGTTACGCAGCGTGACGTTGTAGATGTTGCTGCCGCGGTCGCGGCCGGTCTTGATCCGGAACCCATCGGCGGTGCCGGTATAGGTCAGGTTCTGGATCAGCACGGTATTGACGCCATAGGCCGCCTCGCTGCCGAGCGAGATGCCATGGCCGTTGCCGATGACCGAATTGGTGATCACCACGTTCGAGGTCGGCTGCACTGGCAGGCCCGCCTCCTTCGGATCATTCGGCACCTGGGCGCTGAGCGGCAGGCCAGACTTAATCGCCACGTCATCGTCGCCGTCCGACAGGTTGGCATTCGCGATGGTGACGTTGGTGGACCCGACCAGATCGATCCCATCCGTATTCGGCGACGTGCCGGGTGCCAGCACCGTCAGCCCGGTCACGTTGATCTTGTTGCTGAACCGTAGTGCCAGGTGCCACATTGGCGAGTTGGCCAGCGTCACGTTGCTGACGCTGACATTGGCGCATTGATAGAACTCGACCAGCCAGGGCCGCGGCATACCATTGGAGGTCGGCACGTCGTCATAAGGTGCCTGGTAATAGGCGATCCCGGTCGTGGCGTTGGTGGCCCCGGTATGAGTGGCGTTGTAGCCGCTGGCCTGCGTCCACCAGCTGGGACCGCCGCCGGGCTGTAGCTGCTTGCCAGCGCCGTCGATCGTGCCCGGGCCGATGATGGCGACGTCGGTCGCCTGATAGGCCGAGATCAAAGCCTCGAACGGAGCGGTGCGGCGATAGGGATAGTCGATGAAGGCCGGGGTGTACTGGCTCTCGTCGTTGGTCCCCTGCAGCACCGTACCCGCGCCGATCTGCAGCACGATGTGGCTGCGCAACTGGATCGGCCGGATCAAGTAGCTGCCGGCCTGCCCGGCGACTTTGGTCAGCGGCACGATGCCGCCGCCAGCCGCCGCACAATTGTCGATCGCGGTCTGCAGCGCGGCGGTGTTGTCCGTCACGCCGTCGCCCACCGCGCCGTAGGTGAGCGGATTACACACCGGGTTAGCCGCCATCGCGAACCCGGCGAGCGACATCGCGCCAGCGGACACGACGCATCCCGCGAGCACCCGTGCCGCGCGCCGCCGCCGGGTCAGGGCCAGCCCGACGAGCCCAAGTCCTAGCACCGACCAGGTCGCCGGCTCCGGAACGGCGAAGTTGATGCTCGTTTCCGTCCCGTTGAAGCTTCCGGTCTGCGTGTTGGCGGCGTTGGAGAAGCTGTAGCTGTCGACGCCCGTGTCGAAACCGGTCAGCCGATAGCTGAAGCTGCTCTGTAGGTCGGCGAAGGGAATGACGGCCGCGAAGGCGCTCAGATTTTGCAGCGCATAGGCGAAGTTGCCGGCGGCGTCGTTGCCGCTGTTGCTGGCGCTGAGGTCTGACGGGTCCTGGACCAGCGTCGTCGCCGTATTGGTGGACAAGACTGTCGACAGCATCTTGCCGCCGATCGTCAGCCGGATCGCGCCGGCGATCATGTCGCCGCTATCGACCGCGAACTGGCCGCTGCCATCGGTGAAATAGCCCGCGTCCAAGCCGTCATAGGCGACGCTGAGCGTGTAGCCACTGCCGACCAGGCTCGACCCGGCGCCGAACAGGTTGGCGGGATCGCTGCCCGAGGTGATTGTCCCAGTGGTGGTGACCGTAAACGGCGAGGCGACCGCGC
>JBPBQE010000273.1:0-5656 GCA_050954595.1 Janthinobacterium lividum
AACCGAGTGCGGTCGAGCTGGGTGACCCAGCCCCGCGCCACGATCCGCCAAACCGGATGCTGCCGGAAGAAGCCACAAACGATGCCCACGCGAATGCGCTCGCCGGGTTGTGGCGTGCCGGGCAAAGCGGCGTCCGTCAAATGATCCGACATGATCCGGTCGACGATGCTGCCGTGCAAGCGCTGTAACTCGAAATCGGAGCGGCCCTGATAAGCCAAGAAGAATGGTTGGGCGACCGCAACCGCGTGTGCAAAGCGGCCTGGCGTCGCCTCGGTGTCGACCCTGGCTTTTAGATCTAGCAACGCTGCTTTGTAGGCAATTCGCCGCTCGTCGATCTCCTCCTCGCGCTCATAGAGGATCGGTAGTTGGTAAACTGCGCGGACAAAATGCGCCGTTATGTCTTCTGGATCGAGGGCGAGTTGGCGGTCTACGGTCGCAACTGCCTCCTCGCGCCGTCCTTCAAGATAGAGCGTATCAGCCAAATTCATAAGCGCCCCGGAAAAATTGGGTCGGCTCGCGACCGCGCGCCGGAAGCTCTCTCGCGCCTCAGTATGGCGACCCAAACGGTCGAGTGTGGCGCCTTGATTGTTAAGCGCTTCAGCAAAACCGGGGCGTAGCGAGACCGCCCGGGCATAGTCGGCGAATGCATCCTCGCCGCGTCCCAATCCGTCGAGGATGACACCGCGATCATTGTACACGTCGGCCAACTCCGGATTGGCGGCGAGAGCTCTGTTACAGCACGCGAGCGCCTCGGCGAGGCGCCCTAAACGTCGAAAGAGACCGGCTTTTGCTTGATCCGCCTGCGTGAAACCGGGTTGCAGGGCCAGAGCCCGGTCATAGCTTGTCAACGCCTGCTCCGACCGTTGTAGCGAGGAGAGGGCATGGCCACGATTAAACCATGCCAGCACGTGCGACGGATCGGCCGCGAGCGCCTTGTCGAAACTTGCGGTGGCCTCTTCGGCTCGGCCTAGCGCCATCAGCATCAGCCCACGGCTGTTCTGTGCCGCCGGAAATTTCGGCCGCGCCTTTAACGCTCGATCCACGAGCGGCAATGCTTCGACGGTTTTGCCTCGCTGGTGGATCAGCATTGCGAGCAGATGTATCGCGTCCGGGTGTCGCTTGTTGATCCGCAAGATCTCGCGATATTGCGCCTCAGCCTGGTTCAGCCGTCCTGTCTGGTGCAGCGCTATTGCGCCTCGAAGATGCGCATCCAGAGCGTTGTCCATCGCTGCCATACACTTAAGTCCCCCGAAGCCAATTTCTCCCCTACTTAACCCATGTAGCAATACGCTGCTCAGACCTGCTTCCGGATTGATGAACTACGGTGCAGGCGAGGAGCGAGACCCTGATGTATCATTTGGGGAAACGGACGATAGTTCGCATCTACGCCATACAGCGTGTTGAATACCAGGAAGCCGTGGTTCCGAGCCGGGGTGGCGACCGTGGCCACCGGGTCGATGACCGACAAATCCACGAACGGCACGAAACGCAGGGTCCGCTCAGCTTCTGCCTTGACCAAGCTAGGCGCGGCCAGCACGGACGCGCCCACTCCTGCTAACACGGTCCGACGATGCACCATACGGGTCGCTGCAGGAGTTTGCTGTCGGGATGTCATGGTTCTTCGACCTTGTTATTTTTTGGCCAGGCTACCTTGCCCGGTGATCGGCTGTCGCTGCGTATGACCGGGTCGCTAAGACTGGATGCATCCTTCAGTCGGTGGACACGACTACCTTGCGTTCGATCAGGGCATCGATCTCCGACGATGTCAGGCCTGCCTGCGCCAGGATGATGCGGCTTTGTTCGCCGACGCGCGGTGGCTGGCTGGAGAGCCCCGGGCGTTCGCGTGGCCAGCCGAACTCTACTGGCAGCGCGGGCAGTTTGACCGTGACTCTTTCCGGCTGCCCAACGCGCGCCATCAACACGTCCAGCAGCCCTCCCGACGCAAGTAGATGTGGGTCGGTGAACAGGTCCGCGGGCTTGCCAACCGGAGCCCAGGAGATGTTCGCACGTTCACAGCGCTGCTTCACCTCTTCCGTGGGCAGCTTGGAAATAACCGCTTCCAGCGCCGGGATCAGCCACTCCCTTTCTTTGATGCGCATGCCGTTGGTAGCGAGCCTCGGGTCCTTGCCTAGATCGTCGAGCCCGAACTCGGCCACGAAGCGGCGCCATTGCGGGTCGCTCGTTACGCCGATGAACAACTGATCGCTGTCCACAGTGTCGAACACTTGGTAGATTGCCCAGGCGCCACGCCGCGCCGGCATCGGCGGTACGTCCTGTCCTGTTGCTGCGATGCCCGCCATGTGCGTGGACATCAGAAAGGCCGCACTCTCGAACAACGCGCTGCCGACACGCTGCCCCTTGCCGGTCCGCTCCCGCTCGGCCAACGCCGCTTGCACGGCGATGATCCCGAACATCGCGCCCATCATGTCGATCACGGAAGCGCCCGCCCGCAGTGGCTGCCCCGGCGGCCCAGTCATGTAAGCGAGCCCGGTGTGAAATTGCACGACTTCATCGAGCGCAGGCCGGTGCTCGTAGGGACCGGCAAGATAGCCTTTCAATGCCAGGTAGACGAGCCGATCGTTCAAGGGCGCGATCTGCTCGTAGCCGCAGCCGAGCCGCTCCATCGTCCCGGGGCCGTAATTCTCTATCAGCACATCGGTCTTGGGGATCAGGCGTTGCAGCACGGCTCTGCCTTCATCGCTTTTCAGGTCGAGCGCCAGGCTACGCTTATTGCGGTTGAGTGCGGCGAAGAACCCGGCTGCGAATCCGCTCAGCCCGCGTGTATGGTCACCTGCCGGCGCAGGCTCGATTTTGATCACGTCCGCTCCCAGGTCTGCGAGCAGCAATCCCGCGGTGGGGCCCATCACGGTGTGGCTGAACTCCAGCACCCGCATTCCGGCTAGCGGCTTGCCCGACATCAGGCCGCAACCCGGCGGAAGTCGCTCAATCCGCCGGCATGGATCAGTTCGCTCGGCAGGACATGGCCCACGATCCGCTCCGCTTCGCGTCCCACTTCGATGAGTGCGTCCAGGTTGATACCGGTCGCGATACCCATCTCTTCGCAGAGCAGGACCAGCTCTTCTGTGCAGATGTTTCCGGCGGCACCTTTCTGTCCGGCAAACGGGCAACCGCCGAGACCGCCTACAGTCGTGTCGAAGCGCGACACCCCCATGCGCAAACCGGCTAGTGCGTTGGCGATGGCCAAGCCGCGAGTATCGTGCAGGTGTAGCCGGATTGCGAGATCGGGCCACCGGGCGCGGACTTCACCCAGCACCCGCTCGACACGATGCGGGGCAGCCCATCCCATCGTGTCGGCAAGGGAAAGGTCGCTAATCTTGATCCCGAATTCGGCCGCGATCGCTAGGCCGTCTTCAACCGTCTGTACCACTTGAGTCGGGGTGATATCGCCCTGGAAGTTGCATCCGAATGCCGCCATGACGCCGAGCCGTTTTATCGGAATGTCATGGTTGAGATGGGCCTGAGTCATTATGCGCATCGCAGCAAGGTTTTCGTGGTGGCTGCGGTTTAGGTTTTTCGCGTGAAGGCTTCTGATGCCGTCAGCGAAATCGAACCGGATAGATGGAGCTTGTCCCTGAATGCGAGTGCGCGTTCCAGCCCCTTCTCGTTGAACCATAGCGCCGTATACTCAACGCCGAGTTTGGCGCGGATCCCGGCCATTACCTGTGCAGCATCGGCCCAGCCTGGCACCACGCGTGGGTTGACGAAGGAACAGGCCTGGATGTGTTGCAGCCCCGTTTCTGCAAGCATCTCGATCAGGCGGATTTTCTCAGCTGTCGGAATCGAACCCGACTCGATCTGGAAGCCCTCCCGCGGACCTTCCTCAAAGATGTCGACGCGGTCGGGAAGGTTGCTCATGCTCTTTTTCCTTGCTTTGTCAGCGCCTTGGGCCGCTAGCGGGCCCCTTCGGCCAACTGTGCCGAATATGCGTGCAGGGTGGCTTTGGAGCACGCAAATGTTGCGGTGGGAAAAACTGGATTCCCGTCATTAATTAAGGTCGTTGCGACTCAATCAAAAGTGGCTGTTCTTGCTCATTTGAGATTGAGATCCGTGGAATCGAGTGATTGTTCTCAAGGAAGACGGACGGCAGTGACTTTGGGTGCAACAGGTGAGCGTGAGGGTTTGAGAATGACGCCGGACGGCGTGATCTCGATCTTCGCAGCCGGATAAACGGCTGTTGCAAGCTGTAGAGTGCCCTGAAACTTGAACTTGAACTGGGCGAGCTTGGAAAATCCGGTCCCAAACTGACCTTTTAGTGCGGTCCAGGTAACGAGCCGATCACCTTTCAGGGCATGGAGACGGTAAGCAAGCCATAGATAGGCATCGAGTGCTGGTGCGTTATTCGAGAGGGCTTTGATTGCCGCCTCTTCGAGCGGCACCGGGTGTTTCTTCAATTGTTCGAAGAACCCCTCAGACAGTTTTGCAGTCTCCAGACCAAGCCGCCCTTGTTTATCAGCACCCTCTTCGATGAATAGGGCTCGATCGACGATGTTCTGGTTGACCAGGCCAACCCCCGACGTGCCGGACAGGTGAAACGTCAAACGGCAGCGGGAGATGCGCTCGGCTTGATCGCGTACGCTCTTGCCGGTCATTCCACCAACCGAAATACCAAGCTTTCCAAGCCATTCACGCAGCGATCGGCCCAATTCGACTTCTCGCGAACTCGTTCTCAGGGCTTCGGTTTGAAGATATAAGAGGATCAGGCGAGCGTGGGATCCGTAGGGAACCCCGATCCACTGCAGACCGTCTGATCCTTCGATTGGACGACGACCAGGTTCGACGACAAGTCTAACCTTCTCGCTCGTGATGCCCCAATGCGCATCGTCGGCAAGTCGTTTGTGCGGCAGAGCACACTGAGCCCAGCCGCTGTAGGCAAAGCCGAGACCACTATCCTCATCCGCCATGTAGTGGGCCGCGGCTTCGATTACCGGCCGATCAACCCCAGCAAGGATGGCGTTTTGCTTACCTCCCGCTTGGATCAGGTCATGCACCTTCGCCATCGACGGCTCCATTCAATCCGGTGACGTTTGCATGAGCATGATGCCCATGTCGCTGTGGATTCGAGAGATCAGGCTACTAGGAGGGAGTATTAGAGTCTTATATTAGCTTAATCCCTCGTTTCCACGGGACAACCGCGTAATCAATTGATTTTGCTAAAGCGCCAATCACTGGAGTCCACGCTTAATCCCTCCTTTCCACGCTAGGCCTGTTAGGAAGCGTGTGAAAGCGCGGTGTCCTCATCCCTCGATTCCACGCCGACTCGGTGATGAACCATCCCGTGTTACAGAGAAGTCAGGCTCCCTCGGGCTATATGGCCGTAGCGAGGTCCTCTTCGAAGACTCACGATGACCGATCCCTCGATTCCACGGCCTATATGGACGCTGCGATCAGACTGCCATGCGTTGGGTTCCGGCATGCCGGCTGATCGCAGGGTGTGGATTCGAGGGATCGTGGTGTTTTCGCGCTGTTAGTAGCCGTGGCCGTGGAGGTAGGCTTCTAGTGCCGCGGCCAAGACGGCTTGCTTTTGAGCTCCGGTGGTCTTGGTCAGCGCTTCAAGGCGTTCGACCAAGGCAAGCGGCGCCTTGATGGATAGCTGAACCATGATTTCGCGACGGGGTGCGGCCGGAATTGGAGGAAG
>JBPBQE010000498.1:0-5600 GCA_050954595.1 Janthinobacterium lividum
AGCTGGGGCTAGCCGACCTTCGCACCGGCCTTATGCGACAGCCAAGCCTTGATCCATAGAGGGGCAATTGGCGGTGCGAAAGGGAACCCTTTCGCAACAGACAGGACGGCAGTAAGCGCCCCCAAAGCAGCCGCGCGCTCCCGCGTCTCGGCTAGCTTTGAAGGCCTTGAGACCTATCTATCATCAACGACTGCCGACACGTGCAAGGGTTTGCCTAGCGGCATCGGCCCGATCGGACTGGCTAGCCAATAAATCAATGTGCGCGCCTCGGCGATGAAGGTAATTCTCGTCAAAACCGGCAATAGCGGCGAGCTTTGGTAGATCCGCTACGATCAGACTTGCCTTCTTGACGGTAAGTGCGCCAGCGCGGCGCAGATCACCAACGACACGATTTACGTGGACAGGTGTCAGTCCAACAGCGTCCGCAAGGACAATTTGGCTGAACGGAAACGCGAACCCGTCTTCGCTAGCTATGCCGATGTTGAGCATTCTGAAGGTCAGTTCGACCAAGAGATGCGCGACCCTTTCGACACTAGACCGTCGTCCCAGGCTAACGATGGTCGCGCGAAGGACGCCCTCATCAACAAGCTGTGTCCACCAAAAAGCTTTGGTGAGGGTTGGGCTCGCATTGGTTAGCCGCTCGATCACTTCGCGTGGCAAGGTGACAACCGTTGCCGCCGTTATTGTAGCGATGCCGTGGTCCATCTTAGTAAGTGTCGCAACGTGCAAATCGCAGAAGTCGCCGGGCATTAGGAACGAGATGATCTGCCGGTTACCGTCCGGCAAAATTTTGTAGCGACAAGCCCACCCATCCATAATGACGATTACAGCGCTCGGTGTGTCGCCTTCTCGTATAAGGTCATGATTCCGCGCATACCGCCGCCCGTCTCGCGACGCGCTCTCAAGCAAATTAACCTCGGCGTCCGAGAGGTCGGCATAGCCTTTCAGCTTATCAACGAACCGATTGACCACCGTTGCCCCCTTGGTGACGCGATGCGCTTGAGTAAGATAAGGTTGACTCCTGCGCTTAACAAAAGTTAATGTGTCGCCGTTTATTGGATAGGTCACCATATTCGACGAGCGACGGCTGCACAGGTCAGCACCGCAAACTAGTTCGTTCGCGTACAGCAGCTTTCCACCAGGTCGAGCCGTTTGTCGACGTGTTGCAAAAGGGACCCCTTTTGCGACAGCGGAGGCTAGAGTCTTCCCGTCGCCACAAGCTGGCCAAGCAGGGCGTTTACGCGGGTCTGCCACCCCGGGCCGCTGCCGCGCAGATGCTCGACCGTCGCGGCATCCAGACGGATTTTGATCTCTACCTTCGGCGTTTCCGACTTCGCCGCCCGCGCCGGGATGGCGTCATGCCAGCTATGAACGCCGTATCAAGCGGCGGATTGTCGTCGTGTGTGTCGGGATCAAACTCTACCATAGCAGACGTCCTGGGATCATGCGGCCTTGAGCATGAAATCGACGTGGACGGCATCGTAGGGGAAGACGACGCCGTTTTCCGTCCGATCGATCACACCGGCATTAATGAGCGCCAGCATGTCGCCATGGACGCCTTTTACGTCCCGATCGAGCCTGCGTGCGACCTCGCGGATGGCGAGCGGTCCCTGACCCGTCATGGTGCGGATGATGTCCCACCGCTTGGGGCTGATGACCTTCCAGAGCAGATCGACTGAGGCGAACGAGATGCGCTGCCCTTGCGGTTCGCCGCGAAAGGCAGCGGCAAGCCGCGCCTGCGCTTCGTCGATCGAGGACACGCCGAGCGTAACGGTATTCATGTTCCTGTCCTCCACGTCGCAACGTCCGCCCAGAAATCGGTCATCAAGGCATCGATTCCCCGGAACGGATAATCCACCTCGGCCGACCCGACATGTTTGTGGTCGCCCTTCCCGGCCTCGTTGTCGTACCGCAGCACGCAGACCCCGGCATCGACCAGCGCCAGCCGGTATTTGAACTGGTGGCTGCTGCCGGCAAGCGGAGCGGGAAGCCGCCAGACGACCAATTCCATGAACGCGGTTTCAGAAAGCCCGATCCGCTCGCGGAGACGCAATTCGGCCTTCATGTTGTAGCTTGTGCCAACAGCTTTCAGTGTTGTCAATTCCTACAACGGTATGGTCAGACCAGTCGCGATCGTCGCCTTTCAGATGCCAGACGGCATAGAGAACGTTGTCCAGATCGGGCAGGCTGCTGCATCGCAGCCGCTCCTTCTCTACGCCGACATGATCGTAGATCGCGGCTCCATCGGATTTTGGCACCCATACCGGCTGATCAGCGCCGAACCCGGCTAGCCACGTCGGACGCTCCCCAGCTCTGGTGCGTGCGAGGGTCCACCGATCGTCCATGCGTTCATCCTTCCTGCAATCGGCCGAATAGGCGGGCCCATAGCCCCCGGCGCAGTTCCGGCTCCTGCTGGCGATCTGCAAGGGCTTGCTCCGCAACACCACGCCAGTGATCGCGATCCGCGCGCACCTCATCCCGAAGCACTTCCAGCCCTGCGACCTCTGCCTCTAGCCGATCAGCGGCGGAGGCGCGGGGACGAAGAGTCACCAACTCGGATTGAGTGAACGCAAGTTGCTCTGTCAGAGTTCGAAGATGAGCCTCCAAGGCTTCGAAACGGCCTTGTTCGAAACCTTCGATCGAAGGTTTCGAAGGTTTAAACTTCGAACCCACTATGGATGAATCAGCATCATCTAACCAAACCCATATTTTGCCAAGGTTGTCGCGCTCTCCCCTTAGCTTTCCGGCCTTGAAACGAGAACGGACACTATTGGGAGCGATGCCCAGCGCCATCGCAGCATCCGCCAGGGACATTCGAATGTCAGCCATGTTCGAAACCTTCGATCGAACCCATTTCGAAACCTTCGATCGAAAGTTCGAAGATCAGCATCAGTGAGGCTCCGAGAGCTTGCTGGCAATGCCACCGACGAGTTTTCCAAGGCTTATTGCCTCATTCATAGGTTCGCGATCGGCGGATTCGCGTAGCGCCGGCAGGTCCGGCTCCATCCCTGGGAGGGATGGCTCGCTAGGCGGGGGAAGACCATCGCCTGTAGGAAGCTGCTGCTCGCCAGGAAGCATGCGTGGGATCCGATGCAAGGGCTGCTTATCGTCAAGTTCCAACTGGTCAGGTTGGTCATCGTCAGACACCAACACTGATGCTGAAAACAAGCTGTAGCGAATACCGTCACGCTTCCCCGACCATGCGATCCGATCGTTGATAATGTAAGCATTTGTGGAACCTGTCCCGCCTGTTTGGCGAACTTCAACCCAATTGCGTGTCACTAGATCATCGATTGCCTTGTCGACTGTATTGGGGTGGCAATCCATCAAACGGGCCAGATTCTTTCGGCTCGCTATGACGGCGTTGTGCTCACCCATTCTAGAAATCAGCAAATGCATGAGTGCTGCCGCCCGAGGCTTCCGAAGTATGAGCTGGGAAAACGCCTCATGCCCTTTCCGATCAGTTTGAACCCATGTGCCGACCCATCGGATCGCATCAGCCGAGGCTTGCTCGCTGGTTATCGGACTCGATTTTGGCACTGGAACACCCCTCACAACACAATGTGACGGTAGCACACAGGAGTGTGACGGCAACACAGATCGCGGTCACATTACGTTGTGACGGGGTTACACACCCTCACACCCTAGGAGTGTGACACCCCTCACACCCTAGGGGTGTGACACCCCCCCCAACTAAGTTATTGAAAATCAACCAAAAAGCATTTCGTCTCTTCTAATGATCTAATGAGCGGCACCGCGAGCCCCGCACGCTGGGGGACGATCATTAGATCAGAGTGGAACAGAAGAAGAACAGGGAACGTGCCTGGTCGGCACACACGTTGGGAGGGTGATCGTCTCTCTTCAATCGTCGCGCTTACGGTGCTGCCGATTGGCTTGGCGGGAGGGTGTCCAGAGCGCCCGCAGAGGCCTCTACAGGCGCTTGGGATGCTGAGGGTGGGGAATGGCGAGGATTTCGCCTCTTGAGGCCCTGACGGGCTTCCTAGGGGCTCTGACGGTGCCTTCGGCGCACACGCAAAGTTGGGCGATCGATCGTCGGCCATCCGTAGATCAGGCGATCGGCAGCGGGTTGAGGTACGCAGAGGCCTCCGGAGATGATCCAGCCCTTGCCGGTGCAGTTGCGGATCATGGCGAGATTACCTGATTGGGCGAAGGCGTAGGCCCAGCGGCCTTCGTCGGTTGCTCCCCAGGCAGCAGCAGCGTTCTCGGTGCTGGCTTCGTCGTAGCCCTCCTGGCGACCCCGCTCGCGGCCGAGGATGCCACTGGCGAGGATCAGGGCAAGGGCGGCCAGGACGATACCGCCGACCAGCCACCAAACCGATTTGACGGTCAGGCGACGGATGAGGTGTTCGAGACGGCCTGAGCTTTTGTCGATGATGACGGCTTGCTCGGTGACGGCGGTTCCGACCTGCTCGACGCGACTGACGCCCCGGATGATGGCTTCCCTGAGCCCCTCCATCTGGCCGATCAGGACATGGACGCCGACCTCTTCGGGGAGCGGTGGAAGTTCGTCGTCGTAGTCATTGGTCATCGAGCGACCAGCCTTCGAAGACACGGGCGTCGAGGGGGCGGGTGATGTCGTCGATAGCTTGCTTGAGGCGAGCGGCGAGGACCGGATCAGCCTTGGCCCATTCGAACAGCAGAGCGCCGGCGATGATCTTGCGGCGGGCGTCGTCTTTGCGACCTTGCTGGGAGAGGGCGCGTTCCATTTTGCGCGCTCGTTCGAGGGCCTGGCTCGCTTTGAGGCGTATTCTGTCGACGTCTTCCTGAGAAACCCTGCCAGCCATGAAGCCCTCCGTCTTGAAAGGTAGCAGGCAGAAGGTTAGAAGCAAGGAAGTTTGAAGGGCGCGATTAGAGTATTCTTCGAATACGTCGCGGCAAGGGTATCCCCTGCGCCCCAAGGCAGAAGGAAAGTGCGCTGGCCATCTTCCATCTGACGATGAAGCCGATGGCGCGCAGTAGCGGGCGATCGGTGATCGGGTCGATCGCGTATCGGGTCGGCGAAAAGCTGACCAATGATCGCGACGGTATCACCCACGATTACAGCCGCCGCGAAGGTATCGAGGACGCGGAGCTGGTGCTGCCCGGTGACCGTGATGAGGCGCGGGGCGAGTTCTGGAATCGGGTCGAGGCGCACCACAAGCGCGGGGATGCGGTGCCGGCGCGGGAGGTGCAGGTCGCGCTCCCGGCCGAGCTGGATCGGAGCGAGCGTCGCGCCCTGGCGGTGGAGTATGCGCGGGATCTATCCGCCCGCTACGGGGTGGCCGTCGACGTTGCCGTCCATGCCCCGCACCGCGAGGGGGACGAGCGCAACCATCATGCCCATATCGTGATGACGGCCTGCCGGGTGGAGGCGAACGGAGAGCTGGGCAAGAAGGTGGTCGAGCTGGACCCGATCCACTGCAAGCGCCACCAGTTGCCGACGCCGGCCGAGTATGAGCGGTCGCGCTGGGAGGAGCTGACCAACCGGGCGCTCGAGCAGGCGCAGCGTCCCGAGCGGATCGATCACCGATCGCGGGAGGCCCAGGGGCTCAGGGGAGAGGCCCAGGAGAAGATGGGGCCGGCGGTGACGGCGATCGAGC
>JBPBQE010000234.1:0-5561 GCA_050954595.1 Janthinobacterium lividum
CTTACCCAGTCCGCGGGGCGACGATGCCAGGGCGTGTCCGGGAACCGCTCCGCATATGCTTCCTTGATCCGACGCTGGCGCCACACCGGCCCGCCGACAAGCCATACGGCCGGCTCGGCTCCGAAAATCGGCGGTAAGGCGCTTCGGGATGTGAGCCATGGCATCTCACGCAGCGATGACCTCGACGTCCTGGATGGCTGGATCCTCGGCGCGGGTCGTTCGGCTCACCTTGCCCCCGGACAAGACAGTCACCGCCGAGGTAGCGACCGGCCACTGAACGGTGTTCGGCGTGACAAGCAGGTCAGGAGGGACCTGAACCGGCCGAGCTTCTTCCAGGCACCGGCTCGGACCGCCCTGCCGATGGAGGGATATGCCACGATGACCTGCGACATCACGCCAACTGCCATAATCTCGCCTGGCCCGGTTACCGCTCGGTCACGTCGCCGGAGAAAGCCGATGCGCTTCGCCGGAGTGACCTGCCCGTAGTACATCCAGCTTTCCTCGCCTGAGATGGCATACAGGGTGCTTCGCGCCAGATCGCCTCGAGCTTTCGGGTCAGCCGGCAACATTCTTCTTTATGATTTATCGCGCGAGGTTTGGCGTCAGGGCTCTGCCATATGCACCTCAGCCCCCGGGCGCTGGCGCCGATCAGGCCGACGCGGAGCGGCGCGCTCATGCCGCGGCCAGGGTGGCCATGTCGATCACGAAGCGGTACTTCACGTCGCTGCGGAGCATGCGATCATAGGCCTGGTCAATCTCGTCCATACGAATCATCTCGATGTCGGCGGTGATGCCGTGCGCGCCGCAGAAGTCCAGCATCTCCTGCGTCTCCGCGATGCCGCCGATCACCGAGCCGGCGAAGTTGCGGCGTTTCAGGATCAGGTGAAACACGTTGACCGGCAGCATCTCCGGCGGCGCCCCCACCTGCACCAGCGTGCCATCGCGCTTCAGCAGAGCGAGATAGCTGTTAATGTCGTGCTCCGCGGCCACGGCGTCGATGATGATGTCGAAGGTGTTGGCCTGCGCCGCCATGGCGTCGGCGTCCTTCGAGATCACGACGTGATGGGCGCCCAGCCGCTTCGCGTCCTCCACCTTCGAGGGCGAGGTGGTGAACAGCGTCACGTCGGCGCCCATCGCCACCCCGAGCTTCACCGCCATGTGGCCCAGGCCGCCCAGGCCGACCACGCCCACCGCCTTGCCCGGCCCCGCCTTCCAGTGCCGCAGCGGCGAGTAGGTCGTGATCCCGGCACAGAGCAGCGGCGCCGTCGCAGCCAGGTCGAGGTTCTTCGGCAGGCGCAGCACGAAGGACTGGTCCACCACCACAGCCTTGCTGTAGCCGCCATAGGTGCGCAGGCCCGGCGTCTTCTTGTCGATGCCGTTGTAGGTGCCGGTGAAGCCGTTCTCGCAAAACTGCTCCAGCCCCTCCTGGCAGCTTGCACAGTGGCGGCAGCTGTCCACCATGCAGCCGACACCCACCAGGTCGCCCGCCTTGAACCGGCCGACGCCCGCGCCGACCTTGGTCACCCGGCCGACGATTTCATGTCCCGGCACCGTCGGGAATATGCCGCGGCCCCAATCATCGCGGGCTGTGTGCAGGTCGGAGTGACAGACACCGCAGAACAGGATCTCGATCCGCACGTCCTCCGGGCCGGTCTCCCGCCGCTGGAACTGTATGGGCGCCAGCGGCTGCTCAGCGGACTGGGCCGCGTAACCTACGCATTCGAACATCGTCATTCCTTCTCAAAATCCGGGACCGCTCATGCCCGCCGGTCCTCCACCATCACCTCGTCGGTGACGGCATTGCGGCCTGGCGGCACGGCCGTCAGCCGCGTCGCGCACCAGTCGCCGCGAGCGTACCACACCCAGGCCACCGCGGCGGTGACCAGGTTGGTGATCGGGAACGACCACCACAACCCCGCCGTCCCCAGCATCTGTGGACGCGACAGCGCGTAGGCAAAGGGAAACTGCAGCACCCACTGCGACACCAGGGCGAGCACCATGGCCGCCAGCATGTTGCCTGAGGCTCGGAAGGTGGAGACGATCGCCAGCTGCAGCGCGATGAAGCCCCAGGCCGGGGCCGAGGCGCGCAGGAAGGCGACGCCCTCCGCCTCCACCGCAGGTTCGCCTGGCACGAAGAAGCGTACCACTGCCGGGGCCGCCGCAAGGGCCGCGAGACCCACCATCGTCAGCACCACGAAGCCGAGCACCGCCGCCAGCCAGGTGATGCGCGCCGCCCGGTCCAGCCGTCCGGCACCGATGTTCTGCCCCACCAGCGCTGCCGCGGCGGTCGACAGGCCCAACGCCGGGATGGTGACCACCTGCAGCACGTTCGACCCCACGCCATAGGCCGCCAGCGTCACCGTGCCGAACCCGGCCACCAGCAGCGACATCACGATCAACCCCAGCGCCCGCGCCGACAGCTCGATGGAGGCGGGAAAGCCGAGCAGGAAGGCGCGTCGGATGTAGGCGAAGTCCGGCACCAGCCCGCGCGGCGTGATGGCGATGCCGTAGGTGCCGCGCAGCAGGAGCACGAGCGCCACGAGCGTGGCGAGCGCCTGGGTCGACAAGGTCGCCATCGCGGCGCCCATGATACCCGCCCCCGGGATTGGTCCCCAGCCGAAGATGAACAGCGGGTCCAGCGCAAAATTCAGCACCACGGTGGCAATCACGATATACAGCGGCGCCGCGGCCCGACCTACGCCGCGCATCAAGGCCTGGAACATGGCGAAGGCGAACACGAAGATCAGCCCGATAAAGGAGACCCTCAGGAAGCCCAGGGCTTCCGCATACACCTCCGGCATCACGCCCAGCATGTGCAGGATAAGCGGCGCCAGCACGAAGCCCAGCGCTCCCAGCACCACGGAGACGCCGATCACCATCAGCATGGTCTGCGCCGCGACGTGGTTGACCATCGCCTGGTCCCGCGCTCCGAAATACTGCGCCGTGAGCGTGGCGCCGGCGACGCCCAGCCCGCCGCCGATCGCGATCATCAGAAAGGTGATGGGGAAGCTCACCGCTACCGCCGCCACCGCCGCGGCGCCCAGGCGCCCGACCCAGAAGGCATCCGTCAGCTGGTAGCCCGTCTGCAGCAGGTTCGCGAGGACGATGGGCACCGCGAGCCGCATCAGCGCGGGGAGGATCGGCCCCTCGGTGGCCGGGGCGGCCCGGGTTGGCACTTCAGCCAGCGCGCCCGGCCGCGAGCGCCTGCCGCACCGCGTCCTGCAGCACGAGGTCGTCGGCCGTAATATCCGGCGCGAACCGGCTGAGCACGGTGCCATCGCGCCCGATCAGGAATTTCTCGAAATTCCAGAGCACGTCGCCCGCCGCCGCTGGAACCAGGCCATGCCGGGCAAGCGTGTCGCGCATCCCGCCCTCAGGCTTTTCCGCGGCGACAGGGCAGGCGGCCACCAGCGCGGCATAGAGCGGGTGGCGGCCCGGTCCGTTCACCTCAATCTTGGCGAGGACCGGGAAGCTCACGTCGTAGCTCATCCTGCAGAAGTCCTGGATTTCCTGGTCGGACCCTGGCTCCTGACCGCGGAACTGGTTGCACGGGAAGCCGAGCAGGGCGACGCCGTCCGCCCGATGAGCGCGGTACATGGCCTCCAGCGAGGCATACTGCGGTGTCAGCCCGCATTTCGACGCGACGTTGACCACCAGGACGACCTGGTCCGGGAAATCCGCCAGACTGGTCTCGCTGCCATCGGTGCGGGCGAAGCCGATCGTGTCGATATCGGTCAAGTTGCGTCTTCGGTGTGTTGGGGGCGGTGCGTGGCCCCGTGCAGGAACAGTCTCACGGCCGCCTGCAGCCGCTGCTCCACGGCCGTCTCGTCCAGCGCTATGCCATAGGCGGCCCGTCGCATCGAACGGCCCAAAACCAGGTTCAGCAGCAAGTCGGCTGCGATCTCCGGGTTCAGGATGCACAGCGCGCCCTGTGCCGTCAGACGGTCGAGCAGGCGGGCTACGGCGGAGACGGCGCGCAGCCAGCCCTCCTCGTGGGCAAGCTCGGCCAGCTCCGGGAAGAACGGCGCCTGCATGCTGATGACGCGGCCCAACGCGACCACGCGCGGCTCCAGCGAGCGCCGAGTCATCTGCCGGCCGATCTCCAGCAGCGTTTCCTCGACCGCCACGGCCGAGTCGTCGGCGATCACCTGCTCCACGATGGCCGAGAGCGGCGCCAGCCAGCGGCCGATTTCCTGGCGGATGACCGCGACGAACAGCTGCCGCTTGTCGCCGAACCGCGCATACAGCGTGGCCTTGCCGACGCCGGCCGCCTCGGCCAGCGCGTCCATCGAGGCGAGGTCGAAGCCGCGGTCCAGGAACAGGTTCGCTGCCATGCCCATCACCCGCTCGTCCCGCTGGGCGGCGGCATCGCGGGTGGGACGCCCGCCGCTCCGCCGGGGCGAGACCTCGTCGGCCGCCTGAATTACCTTTGTCGTCACATTGAACCTTGCACTGCAACAAGGCCGCAATTAGTAGAACGATACCGTCTAGTTCTCAAGAGACAAGCATGGATACCGCGCTCGACACCAGACACCCGTCCACAACGGCTCTCGCACGGCAGCCAGACCCGGCTCCGGTCGTCGTCAGACCCCGCCGCAGCCTGGTGCGCCGCCTGCTGCCCCTGGCGCTGCTGCTGCTGCTCGCCGGCGCCGGCTACTACGGCTGCCACTGGTGGACGGTTGGCCGGTTCGAGGAGGTGACGGACGACGCCTTCCTGCAGGCCGACAAGGTCACCGTCTCGCCGCGCATCGCGGGCGTGATCGCCAGCGTCAATGTCGCGGACAATCAGCCGGTCCGGGCCGGTGACGTGCTGGCGCGCATCGACGACCGCGACTACCAGATCGCGCTGACCATGGCGCAGTCGGACGCGCAGAAGGCCCAGGCAAACCTGCTCGGGGTCGGCGCCGCCATCGTGCAGCAGGGTGCGCAGATTGATGTGGCCCGAGCCACCGTGGACGACGCGCAGGCCGCCCTGAGCTTCGCAGGACAGGAATCGGCACGTTACCACAGCCTGTTGCAGACGGGGTCCGGCACCTTGCAACGCCAGCAGCAGACCGACATGGACCTGCGGCAGAAGCAGGCGGCGCTGACCAAGGCCCGCGCCTCGCTGGAATCGGCGGAGAAGCAGGTTGATAGCCTGCAGGCGCTGAAGGCGGGCATGGAGGCCGGGCTGGCCGGTGCTCAGGCCAAGGTGGAGCAGGCCCGGCTCAATCTCACCTACACGACGGTCACGGCACCGATCGCCGGGGTGGCGGGCGACCGCGCGCTGCGCGTGGGGCAGTTCGTCGCCGCCGGGTCCAACCTGGTGACGCTAGTGCCGATGGGCCGCGACATCTACCTGGTGGCGAACTTCAAGGAGACCCAGGTCGGGCAGATCGCCGTGGGCCAGGCCGTGCACTTCACCATTGATGCCTTCGGCGACCATGAGTTCCACGGCCGGGTCGCCAGCTTCTCGCCCGGCACCGGATCGCAGTTCGCGCTGCTGCCGCCCGAGAACGCGACCGGCAACTTCACCAAGATCGCGCAGCGTGTGCCGGTGAAGATCGTGCTCGAAACCGATG
>JBPBQE010000206.1:0-5551 GCA_050954595.1 Janthinobacterium lividum
CGTTGGCCTGGCCGATCTCCTGCAGGATCACGCCGCGTTCCCGCTCGAGTTCCTCGGGGGCGAAGCTGCTATGGGTCAGGATGTCGCCGATGATGTCGGCGCCAAGCGCGAGATCCTCTTTCAACAGCTTGACGTAATAGGCGGTCTGCTCGCGCGCGGTGTAGGCGTTGATGTGGCCGCCGACATTTTCGATCGCCTCGGCGATCTGCGGCGCGCTGCGCGTGGCGGTGCCTTTGAAGGCCATGTGTTCGAGGAAATGCGAGGCGCCGTTCTCGGCCTCGGTCTCGTTGCGCGTGCCGGTCGCTACATAGGCGCCCAAAGATACCGTCTCGACCCGGTCCATCGTCTCGGTGACAACGGTCAGTCCGGACGGCAGACGGGTGACGCGGATAGCCTCGCTCATGCGGTATTCCTCAGGGCAAACGCGCGCACCTTGGCCTCGATAGCATCGAGCTCGTTCGGCGCACACGTGAAGTGTTCAGCTCTCTCATATAGGTCGGCAAGTCGCGATGGCAGCGGGGGGCGCAAACCGATCGCAGCTTCCATCGCGTCGGGAAACTTGGCCGGATGTGCGGTCGCAGCCGCGATCGTCGGGACGTGCTGCAGCGGGAACCGGCGCGCTGCGGCGACGCCGATCGCAGTGTGCGGGTCCGCCAGGTAGCCTTGCGACCACAGGCGGCGAATTTCGGCTTCGGTGCCGGCATCGTCGAGACGGAAGCCTTGGAACAAGGTGCGGGCGCGGTGCCACGAGGCGTCCGGCACGCTCATATGTCCATTGGAGCGGAAGCCCTGCATGGTCGCGGCAGTGCGAACCGGGTCGCGGTCGAGCAACTCGAACAGCAATCGCTCGAAATTGCTGCTGACCTGGATGTCCATGCTGGGCGACAGGCTGGGCTCGACCGTCCGCATGCTCATATCGTTCGAGTCGAGGAAGCGGGTGAGAATGTCGTTACGGTTGCTCGCCACGATCAGGCGAGAGATCGGCACCCCCATGCGCCGGGCCGCCCAGGCCGCCAACACGTTGCCGAAATTGCCGGTCGGGACGCTGAACGCCACTTCCCGCTCCGGGCTACCGAGCGCGACGGCCGAGGCGATGTAATACGGTATCTGCGCCGCCACGCGGGCCCAATTGATGCTGTTGACCGCCGACAGCCGCATCTCGGTGCGGAACGGCGCGTCGGCGAACATGGCTTTCACCAGGTCCTGGCAGTCGTCGAACGTGCCCTCGACCGCGATGTTGGAGATGTTGGCGGCGTTCACCGTCGTCATCTGTCGGCGCTGCACCTCGCTGGTGCGGCCACGCGGATGCATAATGACGACGTCGAGTTGCTCCCGCGCCTGGAAGGCCTCGATCGCCGCCGACCCGGTATCCCCGGATGTTGCACCGACGATGGTCACCCGCTCGCCGCGCTGGCGAAGGATTAGGTCGAACATGCGCCCGAGCACCTGCATCGCCATGTCCTTGAAGGCGAGCGTCGGGCCGTGGAACAGCTCAAGCGCCCACAAACCGGTTTCGAGCTGGACCAGTGGCGCGACCGCCGGGCTGCCAAACCCGGCGTAGGCATCCACACAAATGCCGTGAAGCGCGTCGAAGCCGATGCTGTCGCCGACGAACAGGTGCATGACCCGTGCCGCGATCTCCGGATACGGTAAGCCGCGCATGGCCCGCAGATCGGCTGGCGACAGGGTCGGCCAAGTCTCGGGCACGAATAGCCCGCCATCCTCGGCCAACCCGGCGAGCAACACGCCGGCGAAATCCCGCGCCGGCGCCTGCCCTCTCGTCGAGACGTAACGCATCGTGCTCAGCGCGCTACGACTTCGGCTTCTCGTCCTCGTCTTCCTCGTCGATCTCGGCGTCCTCGTCGTCTTCCTGGCTCTCGTACCATTCCATGACGTCGTCGTGGAAATCGGGGTCGTTCAGCAGACGCATCGCGAGCGCGACGGCGATACCGTAGGGCTCGGGAACGTCAGTGGCGCCCTCCGGCAGTTCAACGGCGGGGACGACGCGAACGGTCATCGAGCCGTCTTCCTCACCGATGACCAGCGCCACTTCCGAAGGCTCCAGTTCGATCGGCGTCATCTTCGGGTCGGCCATGCATGCACTCCTTCAACTATCGTGGCACTCGGCCCAGTAAACTCCTGGGCGCGGAACGTGGCGGGGCTCTAGCATCTAGCCGTGCGCCCGCCAATCGCGCTCAGTGCAGCGACGGTGCCGACAGATATCGTGACGTCAGGTGCGCCTCGAAGTCAGCGGGGTCGAGACGCTTGCCGGTGGCGAAGGCTAGAAGATCGTTGAAGCCAAGGCGGTTGCCCTGGCCATGCACGTGCGACCGTAGCCAGTGCACCAGAGGCTGCAAGTCGCCGCGCCCGATTGCGTCGTCGAGGCCGCTGACCTCGCGCCGTGCGGCGGCCATGAGCTGCGCCGCGCCCATCGCGCCGAGCGTGTAACTCGGGAAGTAGCCGAACATCCCGTCATACCAGTGGATATCCTGCAGGCAGCCGCGCGCATCGTCCGGCGGCACGATGCCGAGCAGGCCACTCAACCCGTCACGCCATGCACCGGGCAGATCGCCGACCTGGAGATCGCCGCCGATCAGCGCAATCTCGAGCCGGAAGCGCATGATCACGTGGGCCGGGTAGGTCATCTCGTCGGCATCCACCCGGATGAATCCCCGCTCCACCCTGCGCCACAAACGCCGCAGGTTGCCGGGATCGTACGGTGCGGCCTCGCCGCCGAAAATGCCGTGCAGCTCCGGGCCGACCCAACGCAGGAAGGCGTCGCTGCGGCAGGATTGCATCTCGATGATCAACGATTGGCTTTCATGCGCCGCCATGCCGGCCGCCTGCCCGACCGGCTGACGCGCGAACGCCGCCGGCAAGCCACGCTCGTAGAGACCGTGACCGGATTCATGCAGCACACCCATCACCGCCTGCGACGGATCACGCTCGTTGTAACGGGTGGTGATGCGGACATCGGTGGGCGTACCGCCACAGAACGGATGCGTCGACCGGTCGAGGCGAAAGTTCGGCGCCTCCAACCCGGCGCGCGTGGCGAGGCTGCGGCACAACCCTTCCTGTCGATCCGCCGGGAACACTCCCGTCAACGACAACGGTGCGTCGGCGCGGGCTTGCAGTTCCTCGGCGCGCGGCAAGGCGTCCCGCATCCAGGTCTCATAACGATCGAACACCGGCACGACATCGGCAACGGTCACCCCGCGCTGAAATCCGTCCATCAGACAATCGTACGGCGACAGGCCGAGTGCCGGTGACAATGCGGAGGCGGCCTGCCGGGTCAGAGACACGACTTCGGCCAGCAATGGCGCAACAGCGGCGAAGTCGGATTGTGCCCTTGCCTCCCGCCATACCTGTTCACAGGCGGAGTTCGCGCGCGCCTGCGCTTCGACCAGATCGGCCGGCAACGCGGTGGCGCGGGCATAGGCATGGCGCATCAGGTGAAGATTGGCCGCGTGCCACTCATCTTCCGGCGGGGATTGCTCCGCGGCGGCCAGATCGTCGCCCACAGCCTCGTCCGTCAACATGCCGTGTTCAATTCCGGCGAGCACGGCGAGCTGGTCACCTCGGGCGGCGCCGCCCCCCGCGGGCATCATGGCCGATGCATCCCAATGAAGGACGGCGCTGGCTTCGCCGACGGTCGCGATGCGGGCAAATCGATCGGACAGACGAGTATAGGCAGTCATTGGCGCAAAGTTCTCCGGGCAAAAACGACGAAGATGCCGACCAGGCAAAGCGCCAGGCCGAACCAGGTCGCGGCATAACCGAGATGATCATTGGAGGGCCGCGGCAGGCTTTGCGCCGGGCTGGGGATGGCAGCTATCGGGCCGAGCGCTACGACGGTGTATGGGGCGACATCGGTCAAGCCGAGGGAACGCCCGATCGGTGCCGGGTCGAGCGACCAAAAGCGACGTTCGGTGAGGTCAGGCCCGGGAGAGAGCCGTCCGGCGGGTTCGGCCGGTCGGATGTAGCCGGTGATCGTGGTCGGTCCGACTGGGAGACGGAGCGTCGAGTCGTCGGGTAACCAACCGAGGTCGACGAGAACAGGGGGCTGACCCGGACGATCCAGCGGAACAATAAGCTGGGCACCGATCTTGGCGCCGCCGACAACTCCGCGAACTTCGGAGCCGTAATGCGCCATGAGATCGCCGCGAAGCGTGCCGGAGATCTCTATCTTCTCGAACGGTGTCGGATTTGCCGGCATCGGTATCGCTGGCGCGGCTTCGGCACGATCGATATCGGATAGGAGCGCTTCCTTCCAATGAAGACGCTCGATCTGCCACACCCCGAGAGACAGGGTGAGCGCCAGCATGACGGCGGCACTGAGCGCCGGCCATAATAGCCGGCGCCCGGGACTTTGGGTCGTCAGTCCGGCCTACTCGACGCCGACGTTGGACAGTCCACCAAGGTAGATACAAACGTAGAGGAACAGCCAGACCACGTCGACGAAGTGCCAATACCAGGCTGCAGCTTCGAAGCCGAAGTGGCGCTGCGGGCTGAACTCACCGCCGCGAGCGCGGAACCAGCAGACGATCAGAAACACCGTGCCGACGATGACGTGGAAGCCATGGAACCCGGTTGCGAGGAAGAACACTGACGGATAGATGCCGCCACCAATGAACTTAAACGGCGCATCCATGTATTCGATGGCTTGGAAGCAGCTGAAGCTCATGCCCAGAAGGACGGTCAGGCCCAGCGCCATTACGAGGTGCTTGCGGTCGCCTTCGATCAGCGAATGATGCGCCCATGTCACCGTCGTGCCCGAGAGCAGCAGGATCAGCGTGTTCAGTAGCGGTAAGCCGAACGGGTTGAATGTGGTGACGCCAACGGGCGGCCAGGCCGGGGTCGCAGTGCCGAGCACATGCTCCGGAAACAGCGAGAAGTTAAAGTTGGCCCAGAAGAAGCCGACGAAGAACATGACTTCGCTGGCGATGAACAGCATCATGCCGTAGCGCAGGCCCAGGCGGACTACCGCGGTATGAAGACCCGGCGCCTTGCTTTCACGCAGCACGTCGCGCCACCAAAGGGTGGCAACCACCAGCACCAACGCCAGTCCGGCAAAGAACGGGATCTTGGTGATGCCGTGTGCCCATTCGACGACGCCGAACAGCATGCAACCCGCGCCGAGCGACGCGAGCAGCGGCCAGGGGCTGGGGTCCACCAGGTGATAGGGCTGCTTCATGCCCGAGAGGTCCATCGCTGCAGTCGCGTGATGCGAGTCGCGGGTGACCACGGTCATCGGTACAGTTGTCGTATTGCTTGTCATCAGGTCCTGTCCGTAGGCCGCTGCATCATCGCGAAATCGGCGCGCGACTCAAGTCCGCACTCGCGTCGGCACGGGCGCCGACATGCGGGCCCGCGTGGTCCAAGCCGCCATTGCGGGCAGCATCGTCCAATGAGCGAAAGAATGTGTAGGAAAGCGTAATGGTATGGACGTCGCGCGTTGCTGGATCGGTTGCGATCGCGGGGTCGACCCAGAAGCTGAGCGGGAATTCCACTTGCTGCCCAGGCGTCAACGTCTGCTCGTTGAAGCAGAAGC
>JBPBQE010000418.1:0-5528 GCA_050954595.1 Janthinobacterium lividum
GCGGCGGGGACCAGGCCGGCCTCGAGGCGGGAGTCGCCGAAGAAGGCGATCTGGCCGAGGTCGCAGCGGGCGAGCATGGATTTCTTGGCGGTCCAGGAGGCGTAGCCGCTCTCCATGAAGGCGTCCGGCCGGGTCGCAGTGTAGGTCCAGACGAGGGCGAGACCGACGACGAGGGTGGTGAAGAAGGCGATGAGGAAGCGGTTGAAATCGGCCGGGGTGGAGGCGGGCGGCGGTTCGGGCTTGGGGGGCGGTTTCATCGCGGGTGAGCGATGGCGCAAAAGTGTGGGGAACGCAACCGGGGCGTGCGGCGTTACTTTTGGTTTTATGGATTTTCTGAGCGCTTTTGAAAGCGGTCGGGGGCCTGTATAGAGCCGCGATGCGTCGCGCGCCCCGCCGTTTGCTTTCACTTTCCTTGGTTTTGACGGTGGCTGGTTTCGCCCTGGCGACGGCCGACCCGGCAATGGCGCAGTTCACGCGGCGCCGGGCCCCCGCGGGGCCGCCCGCCAAGCCGATCAGCCGCAACGACCCGGTGGCGTTCACGGCCGACGAGGTGAGCTACGACCGGGACCACGGGCTGGTGACGGCGACGGGGAACGTCGAGGCGTGGCAGAACGACCACATCATCCGGGCCGACAAGGTGACGTTCGACCGCAACACCGATGTGGTGGCGGCGGTCGGGCATGTGACGATGATCGAGCCGGACGGGCAGGTTTTGTTCAGCGAGTATGCCGAGCTGACGCAGGGAATGCGCGAGGGCGTGTTGCGGACGATGAGCGCGATCCTGGCGGAGAACGGCAGGCTGGTGGCCAACGGGGCGCGGCGGTCGGAGGGCAAGGTCAACGAGCTGAGCCGGGCGGTCTATACGACGTGCAACCTGTGCGCCAAGGACCCGACGAAGGCGCCGCTATGGGAGATCCGGGCGCGGGACGCGGTGCAGGACCAGGTGAACCACCGGATCGAGTACCGGGATGCGGTGCTGGACATCTATGGCATCCCGGTGGGGTGGTTGCCGTATTTCTGGCACGTGGACCCGTCGGTGAAGCGGGCGAGCGGGTTCCTGATCCCGTCGTACGGACATGCGAAGAATCTGGGCGAGTTCGTGCAGACGCCGTATTTCTGGGCGATCGACCGGAACTCGGACGTGACGATCACGCCGACGTTCAGCACGCAGCAATATCTGAACCTGGACTCACTGTATCGGCGGCGGTTCAACGACGGGCGGCTGAACGTCGATCTCGGGGTGGGGTACGACCAGAACAAGCTGCAGGGCGCGATCTTCTCGGACGGGCAGTTCGCGCTGGATGATACGTGGCGGTACGGGTTCAACCTGAACCGGGCGACGTCGTCGGTGTATCTGCGGGACTACAAGTTCAACAACCATGCGGACATCCTGAACTCGAACGTCTATCTCGAAGGGTTCGGGACCGGGTCGTATACGCGGTTGGATACGCAGGCTTATCAGGGGTTGGTGGCGAGCATCCAGCAGGCGCGGCTGCCGTATGTGCTGCCGCGGTACAAGTATAGCTATTTCGGGGAGCCAGATGCGTTGGGAGGCCGGGTCAGTTTCGACACGGAGAACTTCAACATCATCCGCTCGACGGGGACGAATACGCAGCGGCTGGGAACGTCGATCCGGTGGGATCGGCCGTTCGAGAACTCGATCGGGCAGCAGTGGAAGTTCACGGCGCGGACCGATGCGGCGGCGTACAATGCGACGTCGTTGAACGAGAATCCGAATTATTCGGCGACCGGATCGGCGTCGGAGGTGCGGGCCCAGCCGAACCTGGCGCTGGAGGTACGGTGGCCGTTCCTGCGGCAGGGCCAGGGAACGCAGGTGATCGAGCCGATCGTGCAGGCGGTGGCGGGGCCGTATACGGGCGGGTTGCGCAAGCAGACGGTGCCGAACGAGGACAGCCTGGATTTCGAGTTCACGGACCAGAACCTGTTCTCGATCAACAAGTATCCCGGGATCGACCGGCAGGAAGGCGGCGGGCGGGTGAACGCCGGGCTGCATGCGAAGTGGACGGCGCCGAACGGGATGAGCCTGGACCAGCTGGTAGGGCAGAGCTTCCGCACCAAGGCATCCGACACGTTCCCGGTGGGCAGCGGGCTGGAGCACAAGGCGTCCGACATCGTGACGCGGACGACGTTCACGCCGGCGAACTGGCTGGACCTGACGGGGCGGACGCGGTTGGACCGGCGGGATGCTAGCCTGCGGTTCGCCGACATCCAGGGGACCACGGGGGTGGAGCATTTCCGGCTGGGGGCGGGGTATCTGTATTCGGACGTCAATCCGTATTTGTTTTATGATACGGCGGCCATTCCAGCGAGTTATTACAAGCCGCGAAACGAAGTCACGCTGTCGGCGACGGGTAATTACGATCAATACAGGTTTTCGGCTTTTGCCCGGCGCGACCTGCAGTTGAACAAAATGGTGTCGGCCGGCGTGCGAGCGACCTATGAGAACGAGTGTCTCGTCTTGGACGCGAACGTCAGCCGGCGTTACACATCGTTAAATGGTGACACGGGCTCGACGCTCGTATTATTCCAGATCACTTTCAAGACCGTTGGACAGTTCGGCTTTCACGCTTTCTGAGTGGGTGTGCCGACCGCCGCGAGATAGGATTTGCCGATGGCTCACTTCCGTTATTTGCTTCTTTCCGCGGTCGGTGCGGCGCTCGTGACGTCGGCTGCGCCAAGCCTGGCTCAGGGACGACGGCCGCCGCTGGCCGCGGCGGTAGCGCCGGAGCAGGCCGGATCGGAGAAGATCATGGCGGTGGTGAACGGCGATGCGATCACGTCGGGCGACGTGACGGCGCGGGGGCGGTTGTTCGCGTTGAGCACCGGGCTGCCGGTGACGCCGGAGGTGCTGGATCGGTTGCGGCCGCAGGTGCTGAAGCAGTTGGTGGACGAGCGGCTGCGGCTGCAGGAAGTGCAGCGGCGCAAGATCGTGGTGAGCGACCGGGAGATCGCGCAGTCGATCGCCGAGATCGAGCAGCGCAACGGGATGCCGGCCGGCGCGCTGGGGTCGGCGCTGAAGGGCCGCGGCGTGGCGCTGCGGACGCTGATCGACCAAGTGCGGGTGCAGCTGGGATGGACGCGGGTGCTGCGCGAGGAGTTGGGCAGCAAGGCGGACATCTCGGACGCCGAGATCGCCGAGCAGCAGCGGCTCTACAAGGCGCAGACGGGGCAGCCGGAATTCCACGTCGGCGAGATCTTTATCCCGATCGATGACCCGGCCAAGTCGGGCGATGCGCAGCGCTTCGCGGAAACGGTGATCGGCGAGTTGCGGCAAGGGGCGCCGTTCCCGGTGGTGGCGGCGCAGTTTAGCCAGGCGCAAACGGCGCTGCAGGGCGGCGATCTCGGCTGGGTGCGCGCGAACCAGCTCGACCCGGAGGTGGCCAAGGTGGTGCGCGAGATGCCGCCCGGCGCGGTGAGCAATCCGGTACGGGTGCCGGGCGGGATCGACATCGTGACGCTGACCGGCAAGCGGGTGCTGGGACAGGACAAGTCGACGGTGTTGAGCGTCAGGCAGGTATTCATCCCGTTCACCTCGGCGGTGAATCCGGGGGCACCGACGGAGCAGCAGAAGAAAGCGGTCGAGCAGGCCGGAGAAGTCAGCAAGACGGCGAAGAGCTGCGCCGACATGGAAGCGGCGAACGAGCGGCTGGGCAAGACGCGGCCGTCCGATCCGGGCGAGATCAAGCTGGAAGCGGTGGGGTCGGCGCCGTTGCGGCAGTTGATGGGGAGCTTGCCGGTCGGGCAGGTGAGCCGGCCGCTGGTCGCCACCGAGGGCGTGGCGGTGGTGATGGTGTGTTCGCGCGAGGTGAAGGCGGATGCAGCGCCGGTCAAGCAGGAGGTGAGCAACCAATTGCTGAGCGAGCGGATCGAGTTGTCGTCACGGCAGTTGCTGCGGGATCTGCGGCGGCGGGCGGTGATGGACATGCGGGTCGACGGCGTCGCTGCTCGATAGTCAGTCGTTGTCCGAGCAGTTACCGCCGGGGCTTCCGGGACTCCCACCGCTTCGCGATGTGATCGCGAAGCATGGGCTGGATGCGCGCAAGTCGCTGGGGCAGCACTTTCTGCTCGATCCGGGGACGACGTTCCGGATCGCGCGGTTACCGGGGTCGCTCGAGGGACGTGACGTGGTGGAGGTCGGGCCGGGACCCGGCGGGCTGACGCGGTCGTTGCTGGAGGCCGGGGCGGCGCGGGTGCTGGCGGTGGAGCTGGACCGGCGGGCGATCGCGGCGCTGGAGGAGTTGGCGGCGCATTATCCGGGGCGGCTGGAGGTGCTGGAGGCGGATGCGGTGTCGCTGGACCTGGCGGCGATGAGCCGGGCGCCGCGGCAGTTGGCGGCGAACCTGCCGTACAACGTGGCGACGCCGCTGCTGGTGGGGTGGTTGCGGCAGGCCGGGCTGTGGGAGCGGATGACCTTGATGTTCCAGCTCGAAGTGGCGGAGCGGATCTCTGCGGCGCCGAACACGAGCGGGTTCGGGCGGTTGAGCGTGTTGGCGCAATGGTGCTGTGAGACGGCGATGCTGCTGCGGTTGCCGCCGACGGCGTTCACGCCGCCGCCGAAAGTGTGGTCGGCGGTGGTGGGGCTGACGCCGCATGCGGAGCAGCCGCCGGCGGACCTGTTCGTCACGATGGAGCGGCTGACGGCGGCGGCGTTCGGGCAGCGGCGCAAAATGCTGCGGGGGAGCCTGAAGCCGCTGGGGGGCGAGGCGTTGCTGGAGCGGGCCGAAATCGCGCCGGAGCGGCGGGCGGAGACGCTGACGATACCGGAGTGGGATCGGTTGGTGCGGCTGCTGTGAAGGTGCGAGAGGCGACCGGGGCGGACGAGATCGCGGTGGTCGCGCTGTGGCAGGCGTGCGGGCTGGTGTCGCCGCCGAACGATCCGGTTGAGGATTTCCGCTTCGCGGTGGCGGGGGCGTGTTCGGCGGTGCTCCTCGCCGATGACGCTGCAGGGGCGGTAATCGGGAGCGTCATGGTCGGTCATGACGGGCATCGCGGATGGCTCTACTACGTGGCGGCCGCGCCGGTGGTGCGGGGGCAGTCCGTGGGACGGGAGGTGGTCACCGCGGCGGAGGATTGGTTGCGGCAGCGCGGCGTGGTGAAAGCGCAGTTGATGGTGCGGGAGACGAATACGGGGGTCGTGGGGTTCTACGAGCGGCTGGGGTTCGAGGTGACGCCGCGGGTCGTGATGGGAAAGCGACTGTAAAGGCCGGGGGCGTTAGAGACTGGCGACCAGGAAGAGGCGGGGGAACGGGAGCAGGACGGTGCCGTCGGGGTTGGCCGGGTAGGCTTCGGCGACCGCGGCGCGGTAGCGGGTGAGGAAATCGGCTTTGCCGGGGTCGTCGAGGGCGGCGAGGTAGGGGCGGAGGCCGCTGCCGCGGAACCATTCAACGATGGCGTCGTGGCTCTCGAGAACATGGAAATAGGTGGTACGCCAGATGTCCACGGCGGCGGCGTGGAATTTCAGGGCGGCGTAGTAGGCGTTGGGGGTTTCCATGGTGCCGCGCTGACCT
>JBPBQE010000328.1:0-5523 GCA_050954595.1 Janthinobacterium lividum
CGTGCGTCTCTTCGTCATCGTCCAGCACCCGGTGGAACTCAGTCCCCTTGGTGCCCTGTTGCGTGGCGAAAGGGGATTGCTGCTCGACGTATTTGCGGCAGCCCCGGAACTGCCGGACGGGGCAGGCGAGGAACGCATCCATCGCCGTGATCTCGCGAGACGCCTCCTCGCCGGCGTCCCCAACGGCGGGTCCGTCCGGTTCGGGGCCCCGCTCGTCCAAGTATGCTACAAGACGCGGACCCAGAACGATCAGGCGTTCGTCCCTCAGCAAAGAAAGCACGTCCTTCACGCTGGCATCACCGTCTGCGGCCATGTGGCCACCAAGGCGGTGGGTGGCGGCGCGCAGATGGCGGAGAAGTCCGATACGTCCTTACCCTGCATGGTCTCCCTGGCCAGCAACGGGCAGTGCTTGCGCAACAGCGTCATGGCCTCGAACTCGTGCCCCCTCGATCGCATCCGACATCGGCAGGACAATGCGCCCATGCCGGTCAAGTATATCTTCTGCATCGGGTCTCCGAAGAACCCGAGGCAGAACCTCGAACCTGCCTGCAGTGCCACCGCATTCATGGCCTCCACGACGGCCGCCTGCGTGTCCTGGCTCTCGTCGATGAAAACGAACGGGAACTGCTGCATGAGCAAGGTCCGGAACAAGGGCCGCTCCCGCCGAAAATCGGTAGTCATCCGGATGACGTCGTCGTGCCCCAGCGTTACGTTGGGATAGTTGCTGCCAGCGCCGTAGCTGAACTCCCCCACATTGAGGAGGGCTTTCTTCGCTTCCTCGTAACGCGCCATATCACGGGCATTCATGTCCCGAGTGCGTTACTGGATGCGCGGACCGAAAGCGACAGCCGTCGCCCGGAGTTCGCCGATGCGCTCGTCGATCCGGCGCTCCACCTACTTACGGATGTCACCTTGGAACGTGCCGGTCACCGTCCACAGGAAGCTGTGGATGGTGGAGACGAGCACCAGCGGATTGTTGCCGGTGTCCGCCCATATCTCGCCTGCGGCCACCTCGGTGTAGGTGATGCATGCGACCCGCTGCTGCCTCGACCTCAAAATATCGCTGTGGGTCGAGACCACGGTGCCGAGCGCCTTGATCAGCGAGGTCGTCTTGCCCGAGCCTGCGCCGGCCACCATCAGGAAGCTGCGTCTCGTGGGCGCCGTCAGGCACTCCCCGAGTTCGATGTCGGCCTGGGTGTCCGGCCTGTTCGTGCGGCTGCTCATTCGGTTGCCGACACGGCCTCTGCAACGGCCTCCGCTTCCTGCCTGACTTCAAACGCCACCTGCTCCGCAAGCCAGATCAACCCCTTGCCGATGTACGATGGAACTTCGAGGAACGCGGCAAGACGGTTCTAGTCTGGTGCTTCCCGCCGAATGCGACGGCGTGGAGGATCAATATACTGCATGAGTAATGACCACCTCTGGTGAAACCTGAACTACCACCTGCTTGTCTGCGATGCCGTTCGGGGCGCTTGCAGCGGGAGCGCTGGTTTCTGAACTCGAACCAGCGCTGGGCCGCATCGCGGCGCTGCACGGCCCCTATCTCCTTGGCGCCCTCGTCTCCTGTGCCCTCCTCGGCTATGGAGCATTGAGGATACGCTTCTAGCGCTGACACAACTCAAGCAGAACGTTATGCCCGCTCTCCATTTCATCACGCACCCGGAGGTTGTTATCGACCCCAGCATTCCAGTGCCGGATTGGCCGCTCTCGTCCCAGGGGATCAAGCGGATGATGGTGGCTGTGGAGCAGCCCTGGATGCATGAACTGAGCTCAGTGTTCAGCAGTGCCGAGCGAAAGGCGATCGAGGCGGCGCGGATCGTGCGCGACAAATTCGGCCTGTCGCCGATCGTCATCGCGGAGTTGGGCGAGAACGACCGCTCCACGACGGGCTATCTGCCGAAGGCCGAGTTCGAGGCAACGGCCGACCTTATCTTCGCTCGGTTGGAAGAGAGCGTGCGCGGCTGCAAGCGGCGGATGCGTGTTCTCATTCGATATCGCAACAAAAGAGCTGCTTTCCGGTTGGCGTCCGATCGAGGGCTAGCGAATGAATCCTAGAAATCGGCGCATCGACCTCCGGCGTGGCATCTCGATCCTGCTGTGTGTGCTGTCATGAACCCGGTTTGAGCAAGGTGAGTGAGGTGGCTTTGGTGCTAGATCGGCAGTCGGCAGCGCGGTTCGGCGTGGTTGTTTATGACGGCGTCGAGCCAATCGACGTTGGAGGCACGGTCGGCGTTGTCTCGATGGCTCAGCGCCTACTGCCCGCCGTCGAGGCTGTCATCATTGCCGCACGACCAGGCCCAGTGCGTCTGGCGGGAGGGCTCGTCGTGATGGCGCAGTTCGGTTTTGCCGACGCTCCACGGTGTGACCGTTATATCGTCTGCGGTGGTGCGACATGGCCCAGGCAGGCAGGCGACGCCGAGATGGTCGGCTTTCTGCAGGGCCTGCGGCCTGAGGTGATCGCGTCTGTTTGCACCGGCGCAATGATCCTGGCGGCGTCTGGCGTGCTCGATGGCCGCGTAGCGACGACCCGTCGGCGCCGGGTCGGGATGGAGACGGCCTCGCCGCTCGACGGAATGACAGCGCTGGCAACTGGTGCTCATCCGACGACAGCGCTGGTCGCCGACGACGTCGTGATCACCGGAGGCGGCGTTTCACTCGCGATCGACGCCATGCTTTACCTGCTGGGCACGATCTATGGGCCGGACGTGCAGCATGACATAGCGGAGATGATCGAGTACGACCGAGCCTATGCGGCCAATATCGCTGTTCTTGGCGTCACGAAGCGTTAGCGCTGGATCCGAGTATTGCGTTACACCGGTCTCGTCGAGACTTACGGATCTACGTCCGACACGATGCGCAGCCATGGCCATCGTCGCTTGTAATCCTCCGCCTTGCGCCAAAAGAGGTCGGAGCGGGGATGCCGAGAGTTCACCCTCAGAATGCCAGAAGTGAGGTCTTCGAAGCCGTCAGGAGCATAAATTGCCTCGCTGCCGATCTCGATTCCAACGTCCAGCCACCCGGCATGGCAGCGGTGTTGAAGCTGTTCAGGTTGGCGATCAGCAGGGTGCCGCCGGGTCGAAGGGCGGCCACGATTTGCTGCAATCCAGTTGCCAGGTCGGGAATGTCGATGAGCGACAGGTAGCTCACGACCAAATCGAAATGGCCGCCGAGTTCGTCGAGCGCTTCGGCGCGACCGAACCGGTAATCGCCCCCAGGATCCCGCGTCCGGGCGATGTCGAGCAGCGCTGTGGTGGGGTCTACACCGACCGCCCGGATATCGAGGTCGCGCATGATGCGGCAGACCTTCCCTCGCCGCATCCGACGTCCAGTGCCGTCCTGAAGCCTCGATCCCTGATCCGGTCGGCCATCGGCCCGTCGAGAACGAAGCGGCGCGCGTAATCGCCGCCGTCACTCTGTTCCTTGATCCAGGCGTCAGCGGATCCGGCCCAACCGTCGTCTGTCGCCGTCGACGTCGCCATTACGGTGCTGAGGACAGGATAAGCCGCATCAGAACGACCGGTTCCCCTCTGTCCACTTCCATGCCCACTCTCTTCCAATCCAGCTCAGCATAGAGCGCCTCGGCCTTGGCCGTGTAGAGCCAGAGGACCGGAACGGATGCCTCCGCCGCGAATGCCTCGACCCGGCGGATGAGCGCGGTGGCGTGGCTGCGGCCCCGGAAGGCGGGCTCGACGAACACGCCCGCCATCCAGGGCGTCAGGTCCGGCCGGGAGTCCAGGTCCGCCGGGACGAGCGCGGCGGTGCCGACCGGCTGGTCGTCGTCGAACAGCACGAACGTTTCCTTTGGCCCGGCGGCCGGCGCCAGGATGAGAGCCGTCATCTCCTTGATCGTGTAGCCGCCCGTGTGATCGAAGAATGCCGCAACGATCCACGCGGCGACTACCGGCGCCAAGCTGGGGTTATCGGAGACGGTCCTGATCGATCGACCCGGCATATCGCTTAACGTGTGATCCGCGTCCGTGGGAGAGTGACCGTCATCGTGCAAACTCCGGAGAGACTTCTTGGTCGGGCAAAGCGTCGGAGGAATGGCTCACTTCAGGGCGTAGAACGGCCCCGGCGGATCTTTGCCGTCGTCCGTCGTCTTACCGTCAAAGACGAGCGCAATCCGACGGCCGAAGAAAAACGGCGCTCCCCAGACGAAGGCTTTGGATGAGCTGTCTGCAGCTTCGGCGAAGCCGCCCCATGCACCCACATGGCGATCCAACGCGCCCTGATAGTCGCCGATCGTGAACGAGACATCCACCTTTCGTCCGTCCACGCCGATCATCGCCGCTTCCAGCGTTCGTGAGGGTGATGCGCAGTAGGCCCAGGACATCTCGGCACATCGCGGAAGGCCGTCATCGGTCAGGATGTAAGTCTCGGTGCCGCTATCGATGTAACTCTCTGGGTAATCGACGCCGCCATAGTGCGTCGTGAACAGGCCTGTGCCGCCGATTTGCAGGATTTGAGCGCCTAGTATCTGATTATTCGATGCCGTATCGACCCCGAACGTGAGCGTGCCAACGATCTCATCCGCGCCATTGTCGGGAGCGGCAGGCAGGTTGAAGACAACGCCGTTCGCGTGCTGCGGAAAAACCGAAACCGGGTTCGGCAGGCGGCTTTCAGCGGGAACGGCGCCTCGGAACGGCAGCCACGATCCGCTGTTTTCGACGAAGACGCCGGGCTGGTTTAGGTCCTCCGTGCAGGCGCCCTGGCAGTCGAGCAAATGCGGCCCGATCCCGAGTGTGCCGTTCGAGGTCGGCGTGGCGGTGGATTTCGGGCACCCGGCGGGTCGCGGCTGAGCATCGTCGGCGATGATCTGGATGGGAAGGTTCTTTGCAAACAGGCCACCGATCCGGAGGTCGGCTCGATACAGTGGCCCCCAAGCGTCGTCATGCACGAAGCGAAGACACTCCGCGAGCGGCTTGCCATCGGGCCCGGTGAAAGCCGGCAAGGTGAGAGTGGACGGGATGGCAGACGCTTCGAGCCGTAATCCGGTCGATCCGGTATCGACCATGATGTCGTCGATGGTCGCGCAATGGTCAGTACCCGGGTCACACACGGTCAGGCGCACGACCATGCGGTTGAACCCGGCGTGCGGCGTGCGGACTGTCAGCGGGACGACATTGATGGCCATCGCGGGACGCGCGATCGTCGTTACATCGGCAGCCATAATGGTGGTTGGCGGTGAGGCGAGCAGCAACGTCAGGATCGATCTCGACACCAAGTCCGTCATTCCGCTTTCGACACAGTGGCGAAGGCGGTTCGGCCGGCGAGACCGCCCAGGTTGAAGCCGGATACGCCCGGGCGCGTGACGGCGACCTCGACCTGCTGCAGCAACATGACAAAGGGGTCGCGGGCCTGCGCGTCCTGTTGCAGCCGGCGATACTCGGCGAGGCGCTTGGGCGTATCCGTCTCTCGCGCATTCGCGGCAGCGCGGTCGCTCAGATCGGGGTCACGCCAGTTGTTGCGCCACGCCACCGTGCGCAGGACGGCATTGTCGGAGTTGTCGGGATTGACGCAGAA
>JBPBQE010000484.1:0-5511 GCA_050954595.1 Janthinobacterium lividum
TCGCGCGTGTGCAGCCGCACGTTGCCGCCGCTGGCCGCCCGCAGGCGGGCGAAGTCGGCGGGGAAGTGGTGCGGGTTGCCGACATGGAGCAGGAGGACGCGGTCGGGTCGGTCGCCGAAAGCGAGGCGGTGGGCGGCGATGGCGGCGAGCGGGTTCTTGCGCTCGAAGCTGGAGCCGAGATTGAACATGACCAGCGTCACATGCGCATCGGCCACCAGCCCGAACGCCTCGCGCCCGAGGCCGGACGGCTTCGGGGGAGAGGCCGCAACCGGGTGCATGACGACGGTGACGTCGCGCCCCATCGAGCGCAGGGCGATGGCCGTGAACTCGGACGGCGCCCAGATGCGATGCACGAAGCGCAGGCCGTCGTGCCAGGCGTGCGGGACCACGGGCAGCTCCCAAGACCAATGGCCGACGACTAGGCGGTTCCGTATGTGGACCCGGCCGAGGCGAAGGAGATGTAGCGGAAGCGAGGCGGCTGTGCCGACGACGAGGAGCGGGACCCCGGGCGGCGCGGGGCGATCACCGGGTCGGATCGCGTAAGCGGGGAGGCCGAGCGCGTCCAGCGCGTGCAGCAACAGGCGGGCGCCTTCACCGAGGCCGGACGGCCGGTCGAGCTCGCCGGTGATCGCCAGGCCGGGCATGGCCGGTGGCGGGGAACGATCCGGGCGAGGGGCTAGAACGGTTACGGCCCGATGCAGGGCGGCGCGGCGAGCGTTCTGGGGAAATTTTCGCCAGGCGCGATGCAGCAGCGGCAGGGTTGGCGGCTGGCCGACCTCAGCGGTCACGGTGGTAGACCGGCGTGCTGCCGAGGCGGGCGGCAGCGGTCGGCGGTGAAGTAGCGGCACCGGCGAGGCTGCGCCTGAGGTCGTCCAGCATGTCCGCGGCGACGGTGGCCCAAGACAAGGCGGGCTCGTCGACCAGCGGCGCGGGTAGGTCGCCGCGCTCGAGCAGGGTTCGGATCGCATCGGCGAGGTCGGTCGCGGTTGGGTCGCACATGATGGCGCGGGGATAGTTGGCGAGCTGCTCCGGCAGGCCACCGACGCGGGTGGAGATGATCCAACGGTTTGCCGCGATGGCTGCTGCGGCGACGCCGCTCTGGCTGGCCTCCCGATAGGGAAGGATCAGCGCGTCGGCCCAGCCCAGCACGCTGCCAACGTCGCGCTCGGGCACCCAGCCGTTCTCGACCGTGACGCCCGGCAGCGCGCGCAGCCGGTCCAACTCGGCACTCTCCGGCCCCAAACCGACGATGCGCACCGCGAGATCCTGTCGGCGGCCGAGCAGGACCAGGCTTTCGGTCAGCAGGTCGAGGCCCTTGTAGGACAGCAGGCGGCCGAAGCTCAGCAGCCGCAGCGTGCCGTCCCGCGAGGCCGGGGCGGCCGTCGTGTCCTGATAGAAGGGCGGCAGCGAGGTCCGTAGCAGGAGGCGGGTGCCGGCCCCGTCCTGCTCGCGCAGACGTTCGGCGACGAACGAGCTGAGCGCGAAGGTCGCCACGGCACCGCGGGCGAGCAGGCGCTGCAGCATGATCTGCGACGGAAAGCGGTCGCCGGGATGCGGCTCGGCCTCGTGCACGACGATGGTATACGGGATGCCGGCGAGCTTGAGGGCGGCGGCCATGGTGAAATCCATCGCGGCCGGCATGGCGCAGACGGCGATGTCGATCTGGAGGCGGCGGAGACGTCGCGCGAGCCACGGGATAGTAACGGGGGCCGACGCGACACGGCCGGCGAACCCGGCCAGGTTGGAGTAGGTCCGCACCGGGAGCGCGCAATCCGTGACCTCGCCGTTCTGCAACAGCTCGGCACCCCGCGACAGGCTCAATAGCGCCTCCACGTCGGCCTGCGTGGAAAAGGCGCGGGTCAACTCGAGCGCGTAAAGTGGCCCGGCGCCGAATCGTCCCCACTGCCAGACAAGAACCTTCAAATGCCGAGTTCGATCGCTGTCATCATCGCTGCTGGTGATCTTAGGCCGGGCTCCGCCGGCATCGAGGCCGGCGCCGCGCATTGCGCGAGGGTTGCTTGAAAATGGGCGCGCGATGGGTCGGGGCGCTGTCGTGAACGGGCTGTAGCGCAATTCATGCCGCTGCTCAACGACAGCGGTCGTCGCTGGAACCGACGGCGACCCGGTGATAGTCCACCTCCGATATGCCGCCCGAGACAAACCCGTCG
Organism: Janthinobacterium lividum; assembly: GCA_050954595.1. Taxonomy (GTDB): domain Bacteria; phylum Pseudomonadota; class Alphaproteobacteria; order Acetobacterales; family Acetobacteraceae; genus JAVVHH01. The sequence continues at coordinate 2,169 of JBPBQE010000484.1, forward strand.
CGCTCCAACTTCGACCTGTTGCGGCTACTCGCGGTGGGGGTCCTCGTCGCGGGCAACGGGCTGATCCTGACCGGTGGCCCGGTGCCGGGGATCTGGGGAGCGCCGCTGCCGCGGATCGGCCTGGACGTCCTGTTCGCCATCGCCGGTTTTCTTGCCGCGGAAAGCGTGGGAACGGGCAGCTTCGTGCGGAGGCGGGCGTTGCGGGTGTTCCCGGCGCTGGCGGTCTCCGTGGTGTTGACCGCCTTCGTGCTGGGGCCGTTCGCGACCACTCTGCCGGTGCGGGAATACCTCCTGGCCACGGGAACGCGGACTTATTTGTTGAATGCGGTGCTGCTGCCGCACCCGTTCCTGCCGCATGCATTCGAGGGCCAGCAATGGTCCGGCGCGGCCAATCCGATGCTGTGGACGCTGGGAGCCTACGGGTTCGGCTGCGCCGCGATAGTGGGCCTTCATCGGCTGCGTGCGCCGGCCGGGGTCTTTCTGCTGATCGCGATGCTGTTCGCGGTGGCGGCGCTGAACTGGCCGGCGGCCGGCGAACTGCCGCGGGCGTTGCGCCGGCCGGAGATCGCCGAAGCACTGCCGGAGCTGCCGTTCTTCTTCGCCGCCGCCGCGTTGAGCGTCGCTGGGCGCAGCCGGGGCGCCGAGCTGTGGCGGGCAGATGTGGCCATACTTTGTTTTGCCGGCACCTGGATCACGGCAACCTGGTTCGGGGCGAACACGATTGTCGTACTTTGGCTGACGTTGCCGTACATGGTCGCCTGTTTCGGCCGCATGCGGCTGCCGGGGCTGCCGGGGTTCGGCAACCCGTCTTATGGCGCGTTCCTGTATGCGTTTCCCGTTCAGCAGTTGATCGTCGCGCGGTGGCCGGAAGCGGCGCATCCGATCTGGCTTTGCCTCGGCGTCGCACTGTGCTTGGGGCTGCTGTCGTGGTGGTTGGTGGAGCGTCCCGTGTTGCGCTGGAGGGCTGCGACATGACCGTCGTTCGCGTCCGAGATCACGCCAACAACCTCGATGCGCTGCGGGTGTTCGCGGCGCTGATGGTCATTCACGGCCATGGGTCGGTGCTGTCGGGTGCGCCGGGGGCGGGCATCTGGGGTGTGCCGTTCGCGCGCGTCGGGTTGGACGTGTTCTTCTCGGTCAGCGGCTATCTCGTGACCGCCAGTTGGGAGCGAAATCCGCAGCTCGGCACGTTTCTGTTCAAAAGGGCGATGCGGATCTTCCCCGGGCTGATCGCCTGCGTTCTGGCAACGGTGCTCGTGCTCGGCCCGTTGCTGACGGCGCTGCCGCTGGGGGAGTATCTCCAGTCGCGGGAGACGGCGGCGTATCTCGGCAACATCGTGCTGTTCAGCGAGTTGTATCTGCCGGGCGTGTTCACCGGGCTGCGGGAGCATGGCGCGGTCAACGGGTCGTTATGGAGCCTGCTGCCGGAGTTCGCTTGCTACCTGACGGTGCCGCTGTTTGCACTGATGGCGAGGCGCTTTCGCGTCGCTGCGCTGGCTGGGGCGGCCCTTCTTTTCGGCGCTGCCGGGCTTGCGATGTTCCTGGGGGCGCTTACGCCGATCAGCCTCAGCCACCTCGACCTGCGCTATGCCCTGGTGGAGGTGCCATTCTTTCTGGTGGGCGCCGGGCTCTACCTGCTGGATCGGCGGTTCGGCGACACGCTCTGGCGGGCCGATATCTGCCTGCTGTTCTTCAGCGGCAACTACATCATCTCCGCCTGGCTGGACTGGTGGAACCTGCCGTTCGAGTGGTTCACGCTGCCCTACATGGTGCTGGCGTTCGGGCGGATGTCACTGCCGATCGTGCGGCGGACGGCACGGTTCGGCGACTTCTCCTATGGGCTTTATCTCTACGCTTTCCCCGTGCAACAGGCGGTGCTGTCGGTCTGGCCGCAGGCTGAGTACCCGGTGCTATTGTGCACGGTGCTCACCTTGCCCCTGGCTGCGCTGTCCTGGCATTTCGTCGAGAAACCGGCCCTGGCATGGCGGGGCCGGCGGGCTGCTTCAGCCGCCGAACAGGCGCCGCCAGCCGCGCCGGAGTGACGGTGCGGGGGCAGCGGTGGGTTGCAGGCCGGGCCAGTCCTCGAAGGTGATCCGCGCCGTTTGCGCCTCCGTTAGCGGCGGCAGGACCTTGTCGCGCCGACGGGCGACGATGCTGGTCTGGTAGTGCGGTACGATGCCGTTCCGGGTCATCAGGCGCTCGATCAGCATGATCAAGCGGGCGACCGTCTGGTCCTTGGGGTCTTCCCAGTCGAAGTTACGCAGGATGCCGCTGAAGAACGGGCGCAGGATGGTGCCGCCGTAATCGGCGCGGTCGATGACGTCGAACCACTGGTAGGTCAGCGGCAGAATGCGGGAGGCGTGCACGCCCTCGGACGGGTCGTGCTGCAGCATCCACTCCTTGGACGGCTTGGGGCCCTCGTAGCGCTCCATCTTCACATGCCAATCCCACCGATACTGTGGCGCGAGGCATTCGTTCAGCTCGTCCATGAGCGCGATGACGTCCTTGTCCCAAACATGGAGGTCCGGCCCGACATACTCGTCGAACACCAGCAGGCCACCGGGCTTGAGCACGCGGTGCATCAGTTCGAACATCTCGTCGATGCGGTAGAAATGATGAATGGCGGCTTGCACGAAAACGGCGTCGAAGCTGCCGGACGGCACGTTGTCTTCCAGCACGTCGGCGGCGCGCAACTCGATCCGGTCCGACAACCCGGCTTCTTCCAGGCGCAACTTGGCCCGCTCGACCGCGGTGGCCGACATCTCGTAGGCAACGATGTGCTGAGCGTAGTTCTCCCGCAGCAGGTGTTCCTCGGTGAAGGCCATACCGACGCCGAGCGCTAGCATCTTGGCTGGCGGCGGGGTGAGGAACGTGCGGCCGACGCGGTCCAGATTGTAGCCGTCGAGCGAGCCGGTCTGTGGCTTGGCGATCGAGTGCTGGTAGAGGAATTTGTGCTGCGTGTAGTCGGTCGGGTTCGCCTCGATGACCGGCTGGGTGCCGACGTGCTCGTTGCCTTCGTAGCGCTGGTCCCAGATCGCGGTCGCCGCGTCGGTGTTGCCGGTTACCTTGTCGGGCGTGTCGATCATGCTGGTTCCTTTGCGACAACGTCGATGATCGCCTGCTCCCAGCGGGGAGCCAGCGTGGCGGGCCGGTACAGGGCGGCCTGGCGGAAGCCGCGGTCGCGCATCTCGGATAAGTGACCCTCTTCGCGCGGCAGTTCGGCCATGCGGGCGATCATACGCGCCAATGCTTGCTCATCGTAGGAATCAACGTATTCGGCGGCATCGCCATAGACCCAGCGATGCACGGGGATGTCCGACGCGATTACCGGCGCTCCGCAGGC
>JBPBQE010000535.1:0-5497 GCA_050954595.1 Janthinobacterium lividum
CTGTGGATCATCTCATTTGTCGAATGAGAACGCCGTAAACCCGGGGCGTCACCGTCCCGGGTCTACGGTCAGTCCTTGAACGGATCGAACTCGCCTTCTCCCGCCATCGCGACCGCGAACGGCCGCAGATGGTGCAGCACGCGGATCGTGCCGGCATGCTCGGCAAGCACGTCGGGCAGCCGACGATAGGCCATCGGGCTCTCGTCCAGATCGCCGCCGGCAAGCAACACGCCGCGCTCCTTCAGCCAAGCGTCCATCTGCGCACGGGTAAAGGTCCGCTTGGCCGCCATCCGCCCGAACAGCCGCCCGGCACCGTGCACGGTGGAATAAAACGCCGCCGCCGAGGCCGGGCTGTCGACCCCCTCGACGATCACGGCGTCGTCGCCCATCGATCCGCCCACGAAGCCGCGCTCACCGGGCCAGGCCGGCGTCGCCCCCTTGCGCACGACCCAGACCGCCCGTCCCGCATGAACCTCCCGCCACGCGTAGTTGTGGTGGTTGTGCACCATGTCGGTGACCGCGCCGCCGATGATCTGGCGCACGCGCTCCACCACCCACTCCCGCCCGGCATAAGCGTAGCGCCCCGCCAGCTCCATCGCCGCGATGTAGCGCTGGCCCAGCTCGCCATCCTCGTCCACCACCGCGGGCGGCACGTGCATGCCGTCCTTGCCACCGGCCGCCTTCAGGTAGCGCGTGGCCGCGGTGTGACCCAAGCCGCGGCTGCCGAAATGCACCCCGATCCAGACGAACCCGGCCTCATCGACCATCAGGTCGACATAGTGGTTGCCCGAGCCCACCGTGCCGAGCTGCGTCGCCGCCTTCTGGCGATAGGCGCCCATGTCCGACGCCGCCCAGGCCGCATCGTCGTCCAGCACCGCGTGCTGCACCCGCTCGGCATTGACCCGGCCGATCCCGAACGAGATCACCCGGCGCAGATCGGCCAGGATAGCCGGCACCCGGTCCGCGATCACGGCGAACGGCGTCTCCAGCCGCACCGCCATGTTGCCGCAACCAATGTCGAACCCGACGCCGGAGATGCTGATCTGCCGCTCGTAGGCGATCACGCCGCCGACAGGCTGCGCGTAGCCGAGATGCCCATCGGCGCAAACGACGCCGCCGACGACGTTGCCCACGGCCATGCAATTGCGCATCTGCCCCAGCGTCGCGGCCTCGTGGGTGCCAAATACGGTGAGCCCGGCATCGCGATACGCCGCCGGCTGTTCCGGCAGCTCGACCGCGGCAAGCTGCACATCCGTCCGTTCCGCCTTGGCGGCATCGCGGAAATTGCACCAGACGGGCCAGCCGCGACCGCCCTTGGTCTCGCCGGGGCGCGGCATACGGGAATCGGGGTCCAGGCCCGCAGCGGTGGCAAGCTCACGGGCACGGGTTTCGTAGGCACTCGGGCGACGCATGGTCGCCTCCTTTCATTTCAAGTTAAAGACCTTCGGCAGCCGGAACCCGGCTGCCGAAGTGGATCAAGTCTCGCGGATGAAGTCCGCGATCGCAGCCGGCGCGGCGGTGTCGAAGCCGACCACGTCCAACATCCCGGCATCGTCGGGGTCGGCGATGCTGAACCCGTTCGAGACTAACCCCACCACCACGAGCTTGGCGGCAATGCCGGTCCGCTCGCGATACTGGCGCAGCGCCTGCACCGGGTGGATCGCCCCAGCCCACGTTTCGCTATCGGTATAGATAACGAACGCATCGACCGAGAGGCCCCGCTCCAGCGCATACAGCATGGGCTGGGCGCAATCCGTAGGGCCGAACGGCAGGCCCGAGACGGCACGCACCGCATCGTCCAACCGCATCGACGGCGACAGCGGCAGCGTCACCATCGACGCCCCGAACCCCACGATGTGGGTCTGAGGCTCGGTGGCCGCCGCCATCAGCGCCAGCGCCGCCGACGCCTCGCGCGGCGTCAACGACGACCCGGCGATTCCGCCCGCCCCCATCGACCCCGACACGTCCAGCGCCAGCAGCAGCCGCTTGCCCGTGGGTTCGACCGTCCTGAATGCGGTGTAGAACGCCGCATTCAGTGCGTCGACCACCGCCTGCACCGGTTCCCACTGCAGCGCCCCACGATCCCCGCGACCCTGCGCATAGGTCCGCAACGCCATGAGGATCGCCAGTGGGTGCAGCCGCGCACGGGCGATGCGGTCTGCATCGCCGAGCGCGGACAGCACCAGCGGCAGCTGGTCGCCGAGCGGGCGCAGCACGCCCACCGCGGTCAGCTTGGCCAATGAGCGCACCAGAGCCGTCATCGGCATGCGCTCGAGCAGCGCAGCCCAGACCGCCGGGTCGCTCAACAGCGCGGTTGGCACCGCCTCACGCGGCAGATCGTGCGCACGGATCAGCACCGAAGCCGCCTCGCCATCGGTCGCCCGGCCAAGCTCGATCGCCGCCTGCATCTGCGCGGGCAGCAGCGCGCTGTCCGTGCGGCGACACGCCCATTCGAACATCGCCGCCCGAACCGGGTCGGTGACCGCGGGGTGCGACAGCCGCAGCAGATCGCGGTGCGACCAGCCTCCCCGCTGGCGATACTTCACCAGCTGATAGGCAAGCCGATCCACCGGCTGAGCGTCATACCACGCCCCTACAGCCCGGCGCAGCGACCGGCCCCACCCACGCGACCCCTCGACGAAGCCGGCGAACTGGAACAGGTGCGTCCCCGTGCGGGCGACCAGCGCCAGCGCCGCCAATGCGGTCCGACGCGTGCCGAGGTCTTCGGCTGCCGCAGCCAGCGCCAGCGCGAACAGCGCCGGCTCGTTCTTCGGGGCCCGCCCGCCCTGGCTGATGGCGACGATTCGCGCGACCGCGCGCGCTCCGTCGGCGGCGATGGTGCGCTGCACGGCCTTCGCATTCTCGCGGGTGAGCGGCGCTTCGCTCGCATAATAGCTGCCACCCTCGGACCCGAGGATCAGGAAGCGATCCAGCCGCATCCAATCGTCGATCGGGAAGGCATGCCCGCCTGCGCTGTTCGGCACGGAGCCGGAAATCGGGCGAAGCTGCGGCGTGATGGCCGCAACCTGGCGTGAAAGGATCGAAAGATAGTTCTTCATTACCCGCCTCGTGTCGCTTGGACCGGCGGGCATGCTGTGACGAGGGGTGCGTCCGCCTGTTAGGCGGAGGGGATTCGAACCCCTGGCGACCAGGTAACCCTCGTGCTCCGGCCCGCCGGAGTGATATCTGTAGTTTTGCTCATGCCTGCACTGGCTGTTGCAGTCCGCGAACGATTCCGAAACCGGAGATGCCGGAGCCGATCGTGCCGCGATGCAATCGTGTAAATCGTTTCATGGTCGTCTCCTCTCTCTCGATCGTCAGGGCGGTCGTGTGGTCGTCGACGTAACACTCTACCAGCTGAGCTACGATGCCTTGCGACACCGGCGGGGCTCGAACCCGCGACACGATAACCGTCGATCTCCGGCCCGCCCGGGCCAAGGCACGTAAGATGACGCGAACATGGTCGTGCCGAGGGGAACGCCCGTTTCCAGGCAGTGCAGTCGTGCGCGGTCGCGCCGAGATGCGTTTGGCAGATAACCCTCGAGCTTCGGCTCGCGTCGAACAGTATGACGGTCATGAAAATAGTTGCTGGAGCTATTTCAAAGATAATCCAGCAGAACCGGCCCGTCGACGCGGGGTATGGCGGTTTTCATTGCGGGCAGTCAACACGAAAATTTAGAAAATCTAAAGTTTAGGCTAGTCTGCATCCCGATGATCACAACTGCGCAAATCCGTGCCGGGCGTGGGCTACTGAAGTGGACTCAGTCCACGCTTGCGCACCGGGCCTCAATTTCGGCGGCGACGCTGAACATGATCGAGAACGAAACCGTTCATCCGCGCGAGACCACGCTGGCGGCGATTCGCCACGCTCTCGAGCGAGCGGGCGTGCATATGCTTGAGGAGGATGGGATGGGCGTTGGAGTGCGCTTCGCACCAGAACGCATAATCTTGGCCGAGAGTAGTCCATCGCTCGGCGGTCGGCGCAGTTGAATACGCTCTGATCGATAAAATGTCTGCTTTCTGAAGCGGATTTCTCTGAAGCCGCCAGTCCGCTCTCGGCCAAGGCTGAAAAGCGGAACGTCTCTTTGATATGGATTCCGGACTCTCCTAGGCGGGTAGAGCCGGGCGGCGAGACTGTGAACTCGTCAAGCGGGCACTCGAATTCTAAGCAGCCGCCTCTCCAAATAGGGATCACCTCGTTAGTACAGAGCGCGATGCCATCATCACCTGCCTCTTGCGGTGCACTAGGCACGATGCAGCTCAGCCGCCGAAGCGAGAGCGGTATTCCTGCGGTGTCACCGCAAGCAGGCGGAGGAAACTGCGCCGCATTGTTTCTTCCGACCCGAAGCCGCAGCGCTGGGCGATGCGCTTCACCGCCGCCGGCGTGTCCGCCAGTAGGGTACGTGCCGCCTCCACCCGGAGCTGTTCAACCGCCCGTCCTGGGGAACGACCGGTTGTCATGGCGTAATGACGACTGAAGCTGCGCTCGCTCATTCCTGCCTGCCGAGCCAGCGCGGGTAGCGACAAATCGTCGAACAAGTGCGTGGCGATCCAGCCATGCAGCGCTTCGAACCGCTCCGCCCCTTGCAGCTCCAATGCGGTGCTGAACTGCGCCTGCCCGCCGGGGCGCTTGAGGAACATGACCAGGTAGCGCGCCACGGCGAGCGCCACGATGCGGCCTAGATCTTCCTCCACCAATGCCAGCGCCAAGTCGATTCCGGCCGTGACCCCGGCCGACGTCCAGGCCGGGCCGTCCCGGACGTAGATGGGGTCCGGCTCGACCCGCACGGCGGGAAAACGCCGGGCCAGCTCGGCGCACAGTGACCAGTGCGTCGCGGCCCTGCGCCCGTTTAGCAGCCCAGATGCCGCCAGTAGGATTGCCCCGGTGCACACGGACGCATACCGCCGCGCCGCGACGGCCCGCTCGTGCGTCCAATCCACCAGCGCAGCATCGGACGCGACCGCTTCCACGCCGGTCCCGCCGGCAACGATCAGGGTGTCAACTGCGGCAGCGCACGAGGATAGGGCTTCGGTAACTAGCCCTAAGCCAGACGAGGACGAAACGGTGCCGCCGTTCTGCGATACGACGTGGAGAGCGTAGGCTGGGCCGTCGCCGCCTAGGATGTCGTTGGCGGTGGCGAACACCTGTAGCGGCCCGGTCACGTCGAGCATCTGCACGTGTGGAAAGGCCAGTAGCTCGATCCGCCGAAGCGGCTTTGGCGCGAAACGAGGGTTGTTTGGCATGCACGCCAAGTCTGGCTGGCCTATCTTCCGTGTCAAGACAACGCGGCGGGGAAATCCTGATGATCCAGCCAGACACGCACCTGATGATCGGCTCCCTGATGTTCGAGGGCATGGACCAGATCGACCTTACCGGGCCGTTCGAGGTACTGTCCCGCATCCCGAACTCGACCTACCGCCTTTATGGGCCGACCGCAGACCAAGTGCGGGACATGAAGGGGCTGCGTCTGACACCGGACGCGGCCATGGCCGAAGC
>JBPBQE010000478.1:0-5492 GCA_050954595.1 Janthinobacterium lividum
TGGCGCTGATGGGGCGATCGCTCATTTGATGGCCAGTTCGCGCAGGCTTTCACGCAAGATCACGTCCAACCCGGCTTCCTCCCCCATTGCGGCCATTATCGCGGCCACGACCGGTTGTGCCTCAGCCCGGCGATAGCCGAGGTTGGCGAGCGCCGACAACGCGTCCTGCTCCGGTCCGCGCGGAGCGAGCCCGATCGGCAGGATCGTGCCGCTCGGCATGGCACCGGCCTTTTCCCGCAGCTCGCTCAGCAGCCGCAGCGCCAGCTTCGCCCCCACCCCGGGCGCCCGCATCAAGCTAGCCTTGTCGCTGGCGGCGATGGCGCCGATCAGTTCGTTGGGTGCCATCGCCGACAGAATGTTGAGCGCCACCTTCGCGCCCACGCCCTGCACGGTCAGCAACAGCCGGAACCAGTCACGTTCGGCGGACTCCGCGAAGCCGTAGAGCGTGATCGCGTCCTCGCGCACTTGCGTCTCCACCAACACGCGCGCAGTCGCCGGCGGCGTTGGCAGTGCCGCCAGGGTTCGCGTCGAAGCCTGCACCAGATAGCCGACGCCGCCGACATCGATGATGCAGCGATCCGCCTCGATGCCGTCCACACGACCCGACAGCAGCGCGATCACGCCATCACCGTCGCCGCGGCAATGCGTTGCCGGGTCTGCCGGTGGTGGGCGTGACAGATGGCGACGGCGAGAGCGTCAGCGGCGTCGGCGCGCTTCAGGGTCGCGGCGGGGAGTAGTCGGCGGACCATCGCCTCGACCTGATCCTTTGTCGCAGCACCGGTCCCGACAACGGCTCGCTTGACCTCCATGGCGCCGTATTCAGCCACCGAGATGCCCGCCAATGCCGGCGCCAGCAGGGCCACGCCGCGGGCATATCCGAGCTTCAGCGTCGCCGCCCCGTTGCGGTTGACGTAGGTTTCTTCGACAGCCGCTTCCGATGGAGAATACTGCAAAAATAAATCGGTAAGGGCATCATGGATGAACTTCAGACGGGCCGGCACCGCGTCGGAGTTGTCGGTGGCCACGACACCGTCTGCGATGTGGCGCAGGCGATTACCCTCCGCCTCGATGACGCCCCAGCCGGTAAAACGCAGGCCGGGGTCGATCCCCATCAGCCGGATCATGGCGCCGCGCGCGCGATGCTAGGACAGCCGTTGCGCGACATCGTCGGGGATGTCGAAATTGGCATACACGTTCTGCACATCGTCGTTGTCCTCGAGGACGTCGAGTAGCTTGAGCAAGCTGGTCGCCTTTTCCTCGTCGAGGGTGATCGAGTTGGTCGGCCGCCATTCGAGCCGGGCGCTGGACGGAACGCCGAATCGTGCCTCCAGCGCGTCTCGCACGGCGAAGAAATCCTCGACCGGACAAGTCACTTCATGAGCGTCGGCATCGCTCGTTGCGTCGTCCGCCCCGGCATCGATGGCCGCCTCGAGCACCTCGTCCGCCGACCCGGCCTTGAGCGGATATTGGATCACGCCAAGGCGGGTGAACATGAAGGAGACGGAGTTGGTCTCCCCCATCGCCCCACCGTATTTGCTGAACGCCGACCGCACGTCCGAGGCCGTACGGTTGCGGTTGTCGGTCAGGGCTTCGACGATCACCGCGACGCCGGCTGGGCCATAGCCCTCGTAGCGCACCTCGACGTAATCGTCGCCGCCGCCGGCGCCGGTCGCCTTCTTGACCGCACGCTCGATGGTGTCGCGCGGCATGTTGGCTTCGCGGGAGGCTGCCATGGCAGCCCGCAGACGGGGGTTGAACGCCGGGTCGGGCAGGCCCTGGCGCGCCGAGACGGTGATCTCGCGGATCAGCTTGGCAAACTGCCTTGCCCGTTTGGCGTCCTGGGCACCCTTGCGGTGCATGATGTTCTTGAACTGGCTATGGCCGGCCACGTGGTGGTCTCACTTTGAAGTCGGGACTGTGGAGTCCCCCTTCTACAGGACCGGCGTCGCCTGCGACAGCCGCCCACCGCGCCGCACCGGCTCGACCCCGGTCGCCAACCCGGTCTTGTCATCGGTCACGACAAACACGCCGCACAGGGTGGCCTCACCATCGGCCGGCTGCATCCGTTCGCCGGGCATCTTGGTCCAGAACCGCGCCGCGGCACCCTGCTTGGACATGCCGATGACGCTATCGTAGTCGCCGCACATGCCGGCATCGGATTGATACGCCGTGCCGCCGGACAGGATCTGGTGGTCCGAAGTCGGCACATGAGTGTGGGTGCCGACGACGAGCGACATCGTGCCGTCGAATGAATGTCCGTACGCGAGCTTCTCGCTGGTGGCCTCGGCATGAAAATCCGCAACGATCGCCTGCACACTGGCACCGAGCTTGTACCGACTCAACAACTCGGCCGTGGCTCGGAACGGATCATCGAGGGCATCCATATACAGGCGGCCCATGGCGTTAATCACCAGCGCGCGACGGCCGTCCGGCAGCACGATGTCGATGAACCCGGCCCCCGGCGTACCGGGCGGGAAGTTCAACGGACGGATAACCCGTTTCTCCTGCGCGATGTACGGGATCAGCTCCCGCCGGTCCCAGGAGTGATTTCCGAGCGTCACCGCATCGGCGCCAGCGGTGAACATGGCCTCGGCCATATCGGGTCCGAGCCCAAATCCATGGCTGGCGTTTTCGCCGTTGATGATCACGAGATCGGCCCGAAGCTCTAGCTTGAGCGCTGGCAACAGTGCCGAAACCGCATCGCGCCCGGAGCGGCCGACGACGTCACCTAGAAACAAAATCCGCAAACGCCGTCCTAACCAAAACAAGCGGGACCGTTATGCCCCGGACCACCGACAAGATGCGAGAGGCAGCGACCGTTCCAGCCGGGCTGGCGGCGCGATCGCTCTACTCGAACCTGACCGGATGTTGCCTTGGGTCGATAAAGCGCAAGCCGATCAGGCCGCAACGACTCGCCGCGGTTGGGGGACACTCGGTCGGGGATCGTCCGTCAGCCCGGATGGCAATGCACCGACGATCGCGCCGACCGGTGCTGCCGACCCGGTCACACGCCGGGTCAACGCCATGACGGTGGAGATCTCTGCCGGGATCGCCTGGGAGAAGTAGTAGCCCTGCAGCTCGTCACAGCCGAGATCGGCCAGCAGCTCCGCCTCGGCCACGCTCTCGACACCTTCGGCGACGGATACGGCGCCCACGTTGCGCGCGAGCTCGATGATGGTGCGGATCACACGCTTGGTGGTGTCATTGGTCGTGCTCTGCGCGATGAAGCAGCGATCGATCTTGATCACGTCCGGCGCCAGCGCGTGGATGTAGTTCAGGCTGGAATATCCCACGCCGAAATCGTCGATGGCGATCTTGCAGCCGGCGGCACGCACGGTGTCGACATTGGCACGGATCAACTCCATGGACTCCGCCAGGATGGTCTCGGTGATCTCGAACGTCACCCGGCTGGGATCGACGTCCGAGAGCCGAACCATGGCGACGAGTGCGTCCGTCTGCTTGTTCGACATCAGATCGCGAACCGACAGGTTGACCTTCAGGCACACCGATTCCGGCCAGGTCTCGGCTTGCAGCAGCGCATGGTTGAGAACGCGCAGCGAGATCCGGAAGATCAGGTCGGTCCGCTCCGCGATCGGGATGAACTCCTCCGGTGCGACATGCCCGAGTTCCGGGCTGCACCAACGAACCAACGCTTCGAACGCCGTGATCTCATGAGTCCCGGCAGCGACGATCGGCTGATACACCGCCGTCAGTTCGCCCTCGAAATCGGCCGTGCTGAGATGGTGTACCACGGCGCTGTCGCGGCGCATGGAGTTCTCGTGGGCCGCGTCGAACGCCACGACGCGGCCCCGACCACCTCGCTTGGCTTGGAACAAGGCATAGTCGGCGCGCTCATAGACCTTCATCGACTGACGCGCGACGCTCGACGAGCATATGCCGGCCGAGGCGTCCACCAATGCCGTGAACGTCGTCGTCACGATCGGCTCGGCGCAGGCGGCGATCATCCGGTCAGCGAATTCGCTGGCCACCTGCATGGAGGCACCGGGCAGGACGCAGCCGAACTCGTCCCCACCCAGGCGCGCGATACAGCAACGCTCGGGTGCCAGCGCCACGAAGCGTGCCGCGACCTGGCGCAACACCTCGTCGCCGGCATGGTGGCCGTAAACGTCGTTGACGGGTTTGAAGCCATCGAGGTCGAGCACGATGACGGCGAAATCCTCGTCGCCTTTGCCGATCCCGTCGATCTCGGCAAAAAACTGGCGCCGGTTCGGCAAGCCGGTCAGTGCGTCCGACGCGGCGATCCTGGCATTGGATGCACTTAATCGCACCATCTCCGAGGCAGCGATGACCGAGCGTTCGAAATGCCGCGAAAAACTCACCGCGACGTACAGCATCGCCGACGAGACCAGCAGGACATTCAGTGCGATGGCCGTTTCGATCAGACGACCCAGGGAGAGGAGGTAGGCCGTGAACGGGATGACGATGCTGAGGCCGACCAGGATGGCGGCGAAGCGGTGATGCATCAGCAGAGAAATGCAGCAGATGAACGTGATCCCCACGAAGAAGACCGCGTGCCCCTCCGTCGTCATTCCATACGACGACCCTTCGTCATCGTGCAGCGAAAGTGCCCAGATCAGGATCACGGAACCAGCGACGGCAGCCGCCACCGACAGGTTCCGCAACGTCCTGTGAACCTGGTCGGCGCTGAGCCGCTCGGGCTTGAGCCTTATCCACCAGATCGTCCGCAGCAACATGGCGAGCAGCAGCACAGCCGGTAATCCCACAACCTGCCACAGCGGATTGGCGCTGAAATGCGTGCACGCCAATGCGGCGATGTTTACCCCGATGGTCAGATACACCACCGGAATGCGCTGCCGTAGTTGCTCGATCTGCGCCCGTTCCACACTGGGGCACGTTCCTGCCCCGAGCAGGTTCATTAAAGCCGAGCGGATCGGCAATTTCGGTTGCTGTGCCATGGCGTACCGGCACTATCGATCCGAATAATTAACCGCCGATTAATTTTTGAGAGCTCGACCCTCTGTCGGCCGTGGCTCGGGTCACTCCGCCGCGATACGGTTCCGGCGAGAGGCGTCTGGGGTTGAGGGCGGGGTGTCGACGGGCGGCGCCAGGGCGACCAGCAGGGCTTGCCGCAGAACCGCCAGCTTGCGGTCGTTCTCGACCTTCAGGCCGAAGATGTCCTTGACGTAGAACACGTCCACCGCACGCACACCGTAGGTGGTGACATGGGCGCTGGCAATCTGCAGCCCCTGCTCGCTGATGGCCGCGGTGACGTCATGGAGCAGGCCGGGCCGATCCCGCCCGTTGACCTCCAGCACCGTGTGGGTATGGCTGGCGCGGTTGTCGACCACCACCCGCGGCGAGACGTGGATCGCGCGCATGCGCCGGCCCAGCAATGCCGCGGACGCTCGTTTGATCTCGCTGGCTATAGCCAACTGGCCGGACAGCGCCTGATCGATCAACACGTGCAGCCGGGCCAGCCGGTGCGGCGCGTCGAACATGCCGCCGGCCGC
>JBPBQE010000518.1:0-5488 GCA_050954595.1 Janthinobacterium lividum
AGGTCGGATACAGCCATGACGCAAGCTCCTCGCACGAGCCGGTCAGCTCTTTCGGATCCCGTCTTCGCGCCAGCCATCCTCAGCCCCGCGCGCGCCACGGTCCCGACCCCACCACCCCGGAACCCAACAAGAGCCACTCCGCGATGGCCTACGACATAGGAGCTCAGCGCTGTCTGACCGAAAACCCCTTTCGGAACGCACAGCTGGTTCTACCGGCGGTAACTGGCCATCCTCCTCCGAACGGCGAAACGCCGAGACAGGGAGGATGGCATGCGTTCGGAACGCTTTGATGTGGTCGTAGTCGGCTGCGGGGCAGCAGGTTTGTCGGCCGCGGTGTCAGCCGTAGAGTCCGGGGCAAAGGTGGCAGTGCTGGAACGTGCCCCACGCGAGGAGCGGGGCGGCCAAAGCCGCTACACCGAGGCCTATCTGCGGATGAAGAGCCACACCGAGGTGTCCGACGACTTCGAGGAGCACCTGGCCGAGAACGGCGCCGGCTACGTCGATCCCGACCTGATCGCCGAGACCGCGCGACCGCTGCGCGACCGCGCGCCCTACGCCACCGCGCTCAGCGTCACCGAGCCCGATTTCATTACTACCTTCGCCGAAGAGGCGGGACCGACCATCGGTTGGCTGGAAGGGATTGGCCTGCGGTTCGACTTCCTGCCCACCCAGTTTCTCACCAAGTCGCAGCCACGGCTGCTGCCGGTCGGCGGTGGGCTGGCCCTTGTTGAAGGGCTGGCGGCCCGGGCCGAGTCGCTCGGGGTCACTTTCTTCTACGAGGCAACGGGCACCGGGCTGGCGCGTGACGAGGATGGTCACGTCACCGGACTGCATGCCCGCATCCGCGGTGAGGGCGCGGTGCGGTTCGAGGGGCAGGTCATCCTGGCCTGCGGCGGGTTTGAAGGGAATGCGGAGATGCTGACCCGCTACATCGGCCCGCGATCCGTCTTCCTGCGGCCGATCTGCAAGGGGGCGAACTTCAATCGCGGGGAAGGCATCCAGATGGCGTTGGAGGCCGGTGCCGCCACCAGCGGCGACTTCGGCAGCTACCATGCCGAGCCCATTGATCCTCGCTCCGGCGTGTCGGAACCATCAGTCTTCGTGTTCCCCTACGGCATTCTGGTCAACAAGGACGGACGCCGCTTCACCGACGAGGCGCCCGGCACCGTCGACGCGCATTACGAGCGCATCACACGGCGCATCTATGAGCAGCGCGACGGGATGGTGTACGTGATCCTCGATGCCCGGCACATGGAGGTGCCGAACTACCGGCTGAGCATCCGCACCGACAAGCCGCCGGTGGTGGCCGAAACTCTGGCGGAGATGGCCGGCAAGCTGGGACTGCCGCCGGGCAGCCTGAAGGTCACCGTTGCCGAGTACAACGCCGCCTGCCGACCCGGCGATTACCGCCCGCTCGAGCTGGACGGCGTGGCGACAGAGGGGCTGCACCCACCCAAATCCAACTGGGCGATGCCGATCGACCGCGCGCCGTACCATGCCTATCCCATCATCTCCGCCAACGTGTTTACCTTCGGCGGCGTGAAGGTTGACTCGGCGGGCCGGATCCTGAACGCCGACGGTGAACCTATCCTCGGCCTCTACGCGGCGGGCGAGATCATCGGCACGTACTACGGCACCTATACCGGTGCCACGTCCGTATTGAAGGGGCTGGTGTTCGGCCGCCTGGCTGGCGCGGACGCCGCCGGACGCCGCGTCAACGCCTGACCCGGCTGCGAGTGACACGATGTGGGACGTGGCGGTCGTAGGCGCGGGACTCGCCGGCTGCGCCGCAGCGCTCGCGGCGTCCGAGGCGGGCGCATCGGTGCTTCTACTCGAGTCAGAGGCGAAGCCCGGTGGAAACAGCCGCATCAGCGCCGGCCTGGTCGCGTTGGCCGGAACTGGACTGCAAGCGGCGGCCGAGGTCGAGGACAGTCCCGACCGCCTGTTCGACGACCTGCGGACCACGGGTGGCGGCGCCAACGACCCGGCGCTGGTCCGTGCCTACGCGGACGGCCAGGCGGACCTGCAGGCCTGGTTCCGGCGCTACGGGATCAGCTTCACGGCGCTCGACCGCGGCGCCGGGCAGTCGGTCGCACGCGCGCACCAGACGGATGCGCGTTCCGCACTCGGCACTCTGGTTGATGTTGTGCACTCAAGCGGTATCACGCTGCGAACCGGTGCCCGGGTGCTGCGTCTGCACCCGACGCCCCAAGGCTTGCGGCTCAAAACTGGTGCCGGCACGGAAACAGCTCTTGCCGTCGTGCTCGCGACCGGGGGCTTCGCTGCCTCGGACGAATTGCTCGCGGTCTTCGCGCCGGAGCAGCGTTCGGCGATCCGGGTCGGCATGCCGGGATGCCGGGGGGACGGATTGCGCATGGGCTGGGCCCTCGGCGCCGGGATGCGCGACATGGGCAGCATCAAGGGCACTTTCGGCGCCCATGCGGATAGCGGGGGTGCCGCCTACTACGCCTCGCTGGCCTTCTACATGGGTGGCATCGTGGTAAACCGCGACGCACGGCGCTTCGTCAACGAGGAGCTGCCCTACAAGCTGCTGGGCGAAGCGTGCCTCCGCCAGCCGGGCGGGACAGCGTTCCAGGTCTTCGACGACACGATCATGCGGCGAAGCGAACCCGGCCTGCCGCTCTTCGATCCCATGGCGCAGCACCGAGCCGGCCGCGTACACGCGGCGCCAGACCTGAGTGGCCTGGCGAACGAATGCGGCCTCGATCCAGATCGGCTCGAGCTCACGGTGACCGATTACAATGCTGGCATCGGCACTGGCCGGGACGCCTGGGGACGCATTGGGCTGTGCAACGGCAGCGGGGTGCTGGTGCCGCTGCGGCACCCGCCCTTCTACGCCTTCCCGTGTAGCACCGCGTTGCTCGCCACCTATTGCGGGCTTCGGGTTAACCCGGAGGGGCAGGTGCTCGACGTCTGGGACCAACCTATTGCGGGGCTGTTCGCCGCGGGCGAAGCCGCCGGCGGCTTCCATGGAGCCGCCTACATGACGGGCGCAGCCCTCGGGGCGGCCGCCTTCTTCGGCGACCGCGCCGGACGGACGGCCGCAAAGCACGCGGCCGGATCACAAGAACAACAAGGGAGGTCGACATGAGAAAGACGGTGGGCGTTGTGATGGTCGCGGCATCGCTGTTGGCGGGGAGGGCGGCCTGGTCCCAGGCCCAATCCGGACCGCTGCGGCTCGGGCTGCTGCTCGACCTGTCTGGCGTCTATGCGGACATGACAGGCACCGGCAGCAAGGCTGCCGCAGAGATGGCGGCCGCCGATTTCGGAGGCAGCGTGCTGAACCGCAGGATCGAGATCCTGGCCGCCGACACCCAGACTCGTGCGGACCTCGCCTCCAGCAAGGCCCGTGAGTGGTTCAGCGACGGCGGGGTCGAGGCGGTGATGGACGTCGTCGGCTCCTCTGCAGCGTTAGCGGTGCAGGAGGTCGGGCGTCTGCAGAACAAGGTGGTGGTGATGAACGCCCCTGCCTCGCTGCCGCTGATCAACGCGAGCTGCTCGCCCACCTCCGTCGTCTACACCTACACCACCTATGGCCTGGCGCATTCCGTGGGTCAGGCGCTGGTAGCTAGCGGCGGCAAGAGCTGGTTCTTCATCGCCGCCGATTATGCCTTTGGCGCCGGGCTGGTGACGGATACCTCCGATATCGTGCAGAAGGCAGGCGGCAAGGTGTTGGGCGTGGTGAAGAACCCCCTGAACACGCAGGAGTACTCGTCCTCGCTGATCACGGCGCAGGCGTCCGGGGCCGATGTGGTTGCGCTGGCCAATGCCGGCAGCGACATGATCAACGCGGTGAAGCAGGCGCACGAGTTCGGGCTCGACCAGGGCAAGCAGCGCCTGGTCGGCCTAGTCGGGCTGATCACCGACATCCACAGTTTGGGCCTGCAGTCCGCACAGGGATTGCTGCTGAGCGAAAGCTTCTACTGGAACCTGAACGACGACACGCGGGCCTTCTCACGCCGCTTCTTCGCCAAGACCGGTCGCATGCCCACCATGATTCAGGCTGGCACCTATTCTTCCGTGACCCACTACCTTAAGGCCGTGCAATCGGCCGGAACGGTGGAGGCCGGCGCGGTCATGGCGAAGATGAAGGACACGCCGATCCACGACTTCTTTGCCCCCAACGGCCGCATCCGGGCGGACGGGCTGATGGTGCACGACATGTACCTGTTCCAGGTGAAGACGCCGGCCGAGTCGAAGGAGCCCTGGGACTACTACAAGCCGGTCGCCACCGTGCCGGCCGACCAGGTGTCGCCGCCCCTGAGCGAAAGCACCTGCGTCCTGGTCAAGAAGTAGCCGGCCGGCGCAGGGCCTCGACGATGATGGCGGCGAGGTCCCGCGCCCGGTTCTCCAGCGTGAGCGTGTGGCCGCCGGGTTCGGCGATGGTGCGGATGGCGGCGCCCGGGATCAGCGCCGCCACCGCCTCGGCCTGGCGGCCCACGGTGCGGTCCTCGTCCGGCGTCACGATCTCAAGCACGGTCGTAGGCGCCCTGATGCCGGCATAGCTCGAGCCTAGGTCGTAGGCGAAGTTGGCCCGGTATAGCGCCGCGGTGCCGTCGGAGAGCAGCTCGTCCAGCACCACGTTGCGGGCGTCGCGCCGGGCTGCCGCGTCGGCGCCTGCGGCCAGCAGGGCAGGGTCCCACCAGGCAGCGCTGACCCGGTTGAAGATGGCGGCCCAGTCCGCGATGGCGGTAAAGGGTACCGGGGTCGGCTGCGCGAAGTAGCCTTGTACGATCGCCAGGATGGTCTCGTTCCGCAGCGCGCGGTCCGGGATCAAGCTGTGGCTCTGCCCGGCCAGCACCAGCCGGTCCACCCGCTCTGGCCACTGCCCGGCGAAGGCGGTGGCGATTTTGTTCCCGGTGTGCAGGCCATAGAGATGGCAGCGCGGGATACCCAGGGCGTTCAGCACTTCCGCGGCGCACCCGGCCAGCGCCTCGATGGTGGCGCCCTGCGGCAGTGGGCAGGACTGACCAAAGCCCGGCGTGTCGAGGGCGATGGCGTCGAAGTACGGCGCCAGCAGGGGCAGCAGCCCCTCGAAGATGGAGGAGGACCGGCCCGACGAACCCAGCAGCAGCAACGGCGCCCCCACGCCGGCCCGCCGGTAGTGCACCTGCCCCATGGTCGTATCCGCATAGCCGAACCGCATGACCCGTCCTCCGTACCTCTACGCCATAGCAGCCGCCGGTCGGGCCCAGGCAAGGGTCCAGCCGAATGCCCTTTTCATCTCAGCCACCTTCCCACCCCACCGCAGACGCCGCACTGTCCTGTCCAACGGGCCGGTAAGGACCCGGCGGGAGTGCGTCGCAATGGCACAGGACGGCAATCTGGCGGGACGCGTGGCACTCGTGACGGGTGCGGCCGGCGGCATCGGCAGCGCCGTCTCCCGCCTGTTCGCCGCCCAAGGTGCCCACCTCGCCTTGCTGGATGCGACCCCGCCCGATGCACTCGCCGCTGAGCTCGGCCCGCG
>JBPBQE010000169.1:0-5454 GCA_050954595.1 Janthinobacterium lividum
CCCGCTAGCTCACCGGACGCGCAGCCGTCCTCGATGAGACGCGATCCAGTAACTCCCAAACTCTCGACGCTTGCATGGGCACGTCGGGGTCGTTGAGCAGGCGGTCGAGCTTGGTAAGATCACCGTCGTTCGGGTCGGAATTATCCATCGTTGGAAAACGCCGACCCTCAACTCGGGTTTCAGCGATTCATCATCACTGGAATGGTAGAACGCTCCAGCACGTGCCGGGTCACGCCGCCGAGGATCAGCTGGCGGATGCGCGAGTGCGAGTAAGCGCCCATGGCGAGCAGGTCGGCGCCGAATTCGCCGGCGGCGGCGAGCAGGCCGCGCCCGACATCCCGGTCGATCGACTTGAACGGCACCGTTTCCGCCTTGATGTCGTGCAGCCCCAGATAGCTCGCCACCTCGGGCGCCCCGGGGCCGCGACGCTGATAATCGTCGGACCACAGGATGCGCACCGCTTCTGCTCGCTGCATCCACGGAATCGCGGCCTGCACGGCGGCGGCACTCTCGGCCGATCCGTTCCAGGCGATGCAGACGCGCGTGCCGATGGCGGTCGGCGGCTTTTGCGGGGCGATCAGCACGGGACGGCCGCTGTCGAACAGCACGGCATGCAGGGCGTCGCTACTGCTGACGTCATCGCCGGACTCGGGATGCGGCACCACCGTAAGGTCGGCCAGCCGGGCCAGTTGCGCCACGAGATCCTCCTCGCGGCCGGTCACGCCATAGAAATTGGCGGTGGCACCTCGGGCGGTCGGCTCTGCGACGGTGACGCCGTGCTGGGCAACGAAGCGCTGGAACATGCTGCGCACGGCATCGCTGCGCTCGCTGCTTTCCTTCTCCGTCGCCGACATCATTTCCTCGATCATCGCGCCGGATAGGCCCTCTCCGGCCAGCGGCGCCACATCGCGGCTATCGATGCGGACGTGCAGTGCCGTCAGATGCGCGTTCCACATCCGCGCGACCAGCAGCGCACTGCTTAGCGCCGCCTCGCCCACGGCAGTGCCGGTGAGCGGCAGGAGCAACCTACGAATTGGCATCGAACACCTCCTCCTGATTGTTCCTACGCTTAGTACACGGGCGCGACGGCTCAGGGATAGAGGGCCGTCTTGCTCCAGCCCTCGCCGTCGCGCGTAAAGACCCGGCGATCGTGCAACCTGAACGGCATGTCCTGCCAGAACTCGATCGTCTCGGGTGTCACGCGGAAGCCGGACCAATGCGCCGGGCGCGGGATCGTGTCACCCGGATATTGTGCGTCCAACTCCTTGACCCGGTGTTCGAGCGTGTCGCGCGACGGCAACGGACGGGATTGTGCCGATGCGATGGCGCCCAGCCGGGAGATGCGCGCGCGCGAGCCGAAATAAGCGTCCGCCTCGGCGTCGCTCACCGGGCTGACGACACCCTCGACGCGGACCTGGCGGCGCAGCGACTTCCAGTGAAACAACATCGCCGCATGGGGATTGCCCTGCAGCTCGCCACCCTTGCGGCTCTCGTAGTTGGTGTAGAAGACGAAGCCGTCGGCGTCGAAATCCTTGAGCAGCACCATGCGAACCGATGGGCGGCCCTCCGCCGTCGAGGTCGCCAGCGCCAGCGCGTTCGGGTCGTTGGGCTCGCTGGCTTTGGCTTCCTCGAGCCACGTCCTGAACAGGCCAAACGGGTCGGTGACATCGGGAATCCCGGACGTGCCAGAGGTGGGGGCGGAGATGACGGTATCGGGCATGGTGACCTCGGGCTTTCGATGTTGCCTAGAAGCTATGACGCCGGACCGCCATCGTAACCCCTTTCCCTCGTGTCGCGGCTGTGTCACCACCCCTGTTCTGATCGATTATCCCATTCGTCCGATCTCGAGGTGAGCCACCATGCCCGATGCACCCCAGCCCATTAGTGGGTCCGCGACGGGTATGTTGATGCACGGCAAGCGCGGTGTGATCATGGGCGTGGCCAATGAACGGTCGATTGCCTGGGGCATCGCTGCCGCCTGTGCCGCGCAAGGGGCCGAACTGGCCTTCACATTCCAGGGCGATGCGTTGGAGAAGCGGGTGCGCCCCCTGGCCACCAGCATCGGCAGCGAACTGGTTTTCCCGTGCGACGTCAGCGACGACGCCAGCATCGACTCCGCTTTCGAGGGCATCGGCCGCACCTGGGACAAGATCGATTTCGTGCTGCACGCGATCGGTTGGGCCGACAAACAATATCTGCGCGGGAAATACCTCGATACGCCGCGCCAGGCATTCCTGACCGCGATGGACATCTCCTGCTTCTCGTTCACCGCCGTCGCCCAGCGCGCCGTGCCGATGATGCGCGATGGCGGGTCGTTGCTGACGCTGAGCTATCTCGGCGCTGAGCGGGTGATGCCGCACTATAACGTGATGGGCGTCGCCAAGGCTGCGCTGGAGAGTTCGGTGCGCTATCTCGCGGCCGACCTGGGCAGCCAAGGGATCCGGGTCAACGCGCTATCTGCCGGGCCGATGAAGACGCTGGCGGCCAGCGGGATCGGCGATTTCCGCTACATTCTGCGCTGGAACCAATACAACTCGCCGCTGGAGCGCAACGTGTCGCTCGAGGATGTCGGCGGCGCCGGGATGTATCTGTTAAGCCCGCTCTCCTCCGGCGTGACCGGCGAGGTTCATCATGTCGACAGCGGCTACCATATCGTCGGGATGAAGAACCCGGCGGCACCCGACATCAACGTGGCGGAATCTTGAGTCACAACAGCTTCGGGCATCTTTTCCGCGTCACCACCTGGGGCGAAAGCCATGGCCCGGCCATCGGCTGTGTGGTCGATGGCTGTCCGCCGCTGCTGCCGCTCGGTGAGAGCGACATCCAGCCCTGGCTCGACCGCCGACGGCCCGGCCAATCCCGTTACACAACCCAACGGCAGGAGCCGGACGAGGTCCGTATCCTGTCCGGCGTGTTCGAGGGGCGCACGACTGGCACGCCGATCTCCCTCGAGATCCAGAACGTTGATCAACGCAGCAAGGATTACGGCGCCATCGCGCAGCAATTCCGTCCTGGCCACGCCGACCTCACTTACGAGCTGAAATACGGCATTCGCGATTACCGGGGCGGCGGGCGCAGTTCCGCGCGCGAGACGGCGAGTCGCGTGGCCGCCGGCGCCGTCGCCCGGTTGGTCCTCGGCGACGAGGTCAGGGTTCGCGGCGCGCTGGTGCAGATCGGTGCGCGCGCCGTCGACCGGACTCGGTGGGACTGGGAGCAGGTCGGGCAAAATCCGTTCTTCTGCCCCGACGCGGAAACGGCGGCGTTGTGGGAACAGGACTTGGCGGAGGTGCGCAAGACCGGCTCCAGCGTCGGCGCGGTGATTGAAGTGGTGGCCGACGGTGTGCCACCCGGTCTCGGTGCGCCGATCTACGGCAAGCTCGATGCCGACTTGGCTGGCGCGCTGATGGGCATCAATGCCGTCAAGGGCGTCGAGATCGGCGACGGCTTCGCCTCGGCAGCCTCCCGGGGGGAGGACAATGCCGACGAGATGCGAATGGAGGCCGGGACGGTTCGCTTTGCCGCCAACCATGCCGGCGGCGTCCTCGGCGGCATCAGCACCGGGCAACCGATCGTGGTCCGATTCGCCGTCAAGCCTACCAGCTCCATCCTGACGGCGCTGCAATCGGTCGATCGTCACGGTGCCGACGTGGACATCGCGACCAGGGGGCGGCATGATCCCTGCGTGGGTATCCGTGCAGTTCCTGTCGGAGAAGCAATGGTCGCATGCGTGTTGGCGGACCATCTGCTGCGTCATCGGGCACAAAACCCGACAACGCCGGCGCGCGCGATGCTGCCGAGGAACTGACCATGGCATCCTCCACGCCACCCGCATCGCTCGCTGATTTCATCGGCCTCTGTGGACTCGGTGCCTGGAACGAGCGCTTGAGCCAGCTTCGCGCCAGCGGCACGTCGCGCGAAGGCAAGAGCGCCCAACAATTCCATGCGATCGAAGTCGTTCTGGATCGCTTGTCTCGCGGCCGCTCCAACCGGCCGCTGACGGTGCCCGAACAACGGATCGCCACGATCGCCACCGATGCCGTCACTTTGCACGAGCAGCTCACGCCGGCTGGCAAGACGCGCATGACCAACATGCTGGCGCGGGCTCTGACCGCCGGTCAGTGCCTCGTGCCGGCCTTTCACCTGTTTCGCACGGCAGCGTTACAGCGCTCGCGGGAATTCGAAGTGGCATTCGCCGGGTTCGAGGAAGCGGCGCCGTTCGACCTGATCATCCGCCGCGGCACATCGGAGGCGGAGGTCGCCTGCGACGTGGTTTCCGCCGAGGAGGGCAGGGGCGTCCATCGCGGCGCCTGGTTCCGCTTGGTGGATCGGATCGACCCCGAGCTGCAGACCTGGTTGCGCGCGCATCCCGGTCGTTACCTGTTGAAGCTGACATTCCCGCTCGGGCTGAAGCAGCCGGGCTGCGACGATTCCGGGCTGATGCCGGAGCTGCACCGGCGAATCTCGGTGATGCTATCCGAGCAACGTCGCGCCGATAGCGATGCGGCGCTAGTGCTGCGGCTCGACCCGTTGATGCTGGCAGCGGCTCAGGCCGACGAGTTGGGCCTCATGCCGCGGTTGCGTGAGGAATTTGGCCCGGAGGCGCATCTTGCGGTTTCGAGCGCGTCGGGCGGCATCTTCGTGCTGGCAGCCCGCGCCGGTCAACAGAACGAGATCGCTGCCGCAGTTCGACGCCGCATGGCCGCGATCGTGCCGACACGGCTGACCGGCGAACGTCCTGGCATCCTGGCGATGTTCATCGAAGACACCGACCGGCTCGAATGGCGCCTGTTACGCGAGAAGCTCGACCTTGAGGGCGAGGCACGGCAGTTCCTCACCCATCCGGAAGCCCGATCCGTGGTTGCCGTCACCTGTTGCTCGCGGCTGGAGCTGTTCGGCATCGGCGAGGAGGATGCGGCCCAGGATGGCGAGTTGCGCTTCCGTAACCAAGCGCATCCGGCGGCCAAGCAACTCGATCTGGCGCCGGCCGTCCTCTCCTCTATGTAAATCCTGCACAACATGCCTAGACTAGTGCTGCTGAGTGAGGCCTAGCGTGCGGATAAATCTCGACCATCCCCTAATTCTGGCAGCTCTCGCCGCTGTCGGCCTGCTCGTCGTCACAAAGGCCGATCAGTCGCTTTCGACGGCGGACGTCGTGCAGGCACACGGCAAAATCCTCTCGTCGCAACCGCGCGCCGCCGAACCCGCGACGCCGAAACCAGTACCGGGCTTGTGGCCGCTGACCAAGCGGGTCGTTTCGGAGACGATCGACAACGATCTGATGACGCAGGCTGCTGCCATCACCTTCTATACCCTGCTGTCGATCTTCCCGGGTCTGACCATGCTGGTCTCGCTCTTTGGCCTATTTGCCGACCCGGCGACCATCATGCATCAGGTCGACAGCCTCACCTTCGTCATGCCCGGCGGCGGTGTCGACCTGCTTCGCGATGAGCTGAA
>JBPBQE010000375.1:0-5434 GCA_050954595.1 Janthinobacterium lividum
CGCAATTTCAGACGGCGGCGAACCTACCCAGGTGAGCAATTACCTTGTACAATCTCCAAGCCGAAGCTCTCTCGAACCCGTAAGTAACGGAATCCCAAAGCGTAGCACGCGACCGATCATATAGAGGTCAAAGCCCTCCCTAATGGCCAGAAATGCAAGGAGATCCCATTCGGTCGAGGTCTTACCGAATTGACTCAGCGTAACTCTGTCATGCTCGGATTGATAATATCGCCCGATCGGGGTCGTCGTGGGATCGGCGGCGACGAGAAGACCATGCCGGGTTCCAAACAGAGTTGCGATCTCGCTGGACGTCCGATTGGCAAACGTTTCGTCCGTTTGTGTCTCGATGAGCTGGGCCGATAAATCTCGCCCCTCGACATCGACCGTCCCGAGTACCGGATCGAAGCTGACCGTGTCGATCAGCCCAACGATGCAACTCAGCCACTGACCATCCAGCCCGATTTCAATCTCGATTTGCCCTCCCGGAATGTGCAGAAGATCCATCGCTACGACGCTGCCAACGAACCGCACGCGGAAACGATCGGCCGCGAAATGGTTGTTGTTGTCGATTTCGGCGGACAACACGCCCGCCATCTCGATACCCCTGAGCGTTACTTTGACCCCCGGTGCGCGTAACTCACTTCGCAACACCGCCTCCCGCTGTAGGATCGACGGCCGGAATCTTCAGTGTCGTGAGACCCTGCAGCATTGGATCCTTCAAGCCATTCAGCGCGGCAATGCGATTCCATTGTGTCGCATCGCCAAGCTGCTGCAGCGCGATCCGGAACAGATCACCGCCTACGACCACCAATGTCGTCATGCCGCCCCCAAGCCATATGCGCGCGAGGTGACATACTGAGCCAGATCTCCTGCGGCCCCGATCGACTGTCCAATATCGGCCGAGGCGAGCCCAAGCCCCGCAACCCCGATCGCTGTCTCAAGTGCCGCCACACCGAGCACACCGATACTGAGAGCGGGTCCCGTAGCGCGGTCGAACCAATCCGTCTGAGTGCCGGCACCGCTTAGGACGATGCAGAGCTTGATTTGGTAGGGGATCCACCAACTGCTGGTGACCTCCGCCTGGAACTCCTGGACCACGACGGAATAAAGCCACGCGTCCCACGTCAGCGTCTGCCGCTGACCGCCTCGTCGAAGCCGTTCGATCGCCCGGACACGCTCGGCTGCCTGTTGCCCGGAGAAGACGCCCGACCATCGGATCGGTGCATCGTCCGCCCCCATCGCATCCACGACCCGGCCGCCACCAGGCAAAGAATGGATAACTAGCCGCTGTTTTCCGCCAACGACGAAATGCTCAGGCACTTCGAAGTCACTGAACACGATATCGCCTAACGTCAACGCTGCTGCCATCAGAGCGCCCCTGACACATTCCAAGCCGGCGTTTGCCGCGCATCGAAAAAACTCGTCCCGCTCGGTGGTCGCGAAGCCTCACGCGCCATGTGCTCGGACAACCATTGCCCCACGAGCCGTCCATCGAGCATCACTGCTTCACCCCCGCCTTCGGCACGCTCGCGACCCGGCGACTGCGGCGCTGTAGCCCGCTCCGTTGGCCGTGCCGACGACGGTTGCGGCGTCGCAAACTGACCGGTCGACCAGGGCGCTGCAGCAGCACGGTCGGACCCGTCTGCCGACTGACCTGCCATCGGCACTCCCACTTGGCTGAGCGTCGGCGCAGAGGACGAGACGGTCCGCGACGGCCCAACGGTTGCTGTGATAGCGAGCGTTGAGTTAGGCGCCGCCGGACCCGATCGTCTCGCAGCAGCATTCGGTAATTCGCGATCACTTCGGCGCATAGGTGCATCCGCAGCCGACTGCGTCCTCTCAACATTCCTCACCGGTGCCGTCTCACCGTTACCGATGACGGGAGCAGCCTCACGCCGCTTCGGCAGCTCTGCATCGGTGCTGCCGAGTTTTGCCGGCGCACTCGCGGTGCTGACCCGCTCAACACCGCTCGACCCCAGCGGTTGTTGCTTCGGCTGTTGTTCTTCCGTCGGCACGGCTTTGAACGGCGCTGCAGGCGGCTCCCCCCTACGCTGTTCCCCGGCATCGACCGGAGCACTTGTGACGGCGGCCGGAGAGCCTTCCCTCGTAGGGCGGCTCGGCGCCTCGCCTGTCCCAATCGCAGCCTTCGGTTCACTTGCCACCGGTTGCGGCACCTTGGCCCCCACAGCAACTGCAACGGCCTTTGCAGCACGGTTCGCTTCGCTGACCAACCCTGCAAGGTTGGCGCTCGTTGCCGCGATTGCCCGATCCACATCCGCAAGTCCGCGATTGATCACAGCCAACCCAGCGCTGACGTCATCCTGCAGCAGCAGCTGGATCCCGATCTCGTAAGCGTCGATCATCTCCAACCTCCTGCGCCATAGTCCCAGACCAGCCCATCGAGTTCGCCCAAAGTGATAACCCAGATTTTTCGGTCGAACGGGCTCAAGCTGAATGCGACGTCGAATGGCACGCCATGCTTGACCAAATAGAGCGAGTCTCTAAGGTCGGCTTCCTGCGTAAACGCCTGTAGCGCGGCCGGATGATCCAGTCCTGCCGCGCTTAGCGATTTCCCTGGTCGGCGCTCGCCAGCTCCTGCCCGATCGCCACCATCCCGACATCACCGAGCCGTTGCACCAACGCCTCGAGCTGCCCCTCGTTGACCGGCGATGGCTGCGGCACCCCATCGATGCTGGTCACGCACATGGCCAGCATCGCATACCCAACATAGCGTTCGTTGCTTGCCAGAGCAGGCCCGACCGCCTTGAATAATCTTAGCCGATCGAGCGCACCGGGCTGCCGAATACGCAGAACACGTCCACCGGCATCGACGACGTCGCTCTCGCGCGTGGCCTCAAGGATGATCCGCCGCGATGGCGACGCAGAATCGATATTGGCGCCTGCCATTAGATGCGCTTCCTCCGGCTCGCGAAAAAGTCGAGCCGCTGCTTGACGGCGGAATCACCTTTCCACTGGCCGGCATTCGTCATCTTGAATACGGCGCCATCGAACTGGAATGTCGTGATCGAACCATCTGCTTCGGTGACGTATTGATACAGCGTCCCGCTCTCGAGCAATCCGCTGACGTGCCAAGCCTGTTCGAGACTGTCGATGAAATTATCCGCAGCCGGGCTTCCTCGTTCCAGCTCGAAGCTCCCTTCCCAGCCTTTCGGAAGCTCGGCCGCCATGTGAACCCCATCGAGCCGGTCGATGCGGATCTGGTGCGTCTGCTGGCGACTTTCGAAAGCGGTGACGTGGGTCAGATCGACCCGTGTTCCCGCCTCACCGTTCGAACCGGCCGGTCCGATGACGACGAGTTGGCAATCCCGACCAGTCGAGAAGCTGTTCGCAGGCATTCAGCGTGCTCCTAAATTGAAGTCGATCACGAGACCTGACCATAGGGAAGCGTTTGTCGGGTGACCTGAACCGTCTGCCCGCCCTCGAGATTGACGATGAAACGCTCGTTGATCGCCTGGTATTGGATCTGCGCATCCGACTGCACGTATCCGAGGCTCGTGCGCGATGCGGGATTGTTTGTCAGATCGCAGATCACGTTGAATGGCTGCAGCCCGTTCGTGCTGCCCAGGATGCCTTGCCCGAGCAGGTTTTGCAGGAAGCTAAGCTGTGTGCTCCGGATCCGGCGGAACAGCGTCGCATTGATGACCTGCCCCACATACTGCCCCATCCCAGCACTCAGGGTTTCCGCAATGAAATTTGTCAGCCGCGTGTAGTTGTCGCCATTGGTCGCTGCGTTCGAACTCGAGTTATGCCCACCACGCACACCCCAGAACGACCCGGCCGGCTGCGGATTGCAGATCACGTCGATCCCCGCGCCCAGCAGTGCCGTCAACTCCGCCGTGCTGTAGCTATTCGAGCTCCCGCTACCCGGCGTTCCCGCCCGCTGCGTCCCCACCACCCCGTAGAGCGGCTTGTTGAGGCTGCTCTGCTCCGGGCTGAGATTGGAGAGACGCCCAGCCACGAACCCCTGTGGACTGACGAGCCGGATCGTTCCTGCAACCGGGTCCGACCACCACACCCAATCGCCGAACATCAGCTTCGCCGAATAGGTGTCTACACCCGCGGCCTGCTTGGCAGCGACCGCACCGTTGATCGTATCGCCGTTTGGACCCGTCAGGATCACGTACAGGCCTTCCTGCTGCGCGAATCCGGCCTGAGTCGTCCACGTGGTCGCATCGTCGCTATCGGCCAGCACCAGCATGCTGCAAGCCTGTCCGCGCAACGCATACATCCCGCGGCGCGGCGCCCCATCCACACCGACGAGTTGCGCCACCCCGACGCCACCGGCACCATCCGTCCCGTTCAAGAGCGTTTGCGCCATCAGCACCGCCGGACCGGTTCCGACGGCGGCGCCGAGACTGGCGACACAGAGCGCACTCGGCCCCCGCAACGGCCCTTGCCCGAAATTCACCGCAGCCACCAGGTTCTGCCAGAACACGGATGGCGTCGGCGCCGCGATGTTGTCAAAGCTCTCCGCGACCTGGCCCGGCAGTCCCAAACTCAGCCGCCAGCTTCCCGCCGCACTCCCTGGCGTCAACTGCACCCCGATCTGATTGCCTAACGATCCCGAATAACAGGCGGTCAGCAACACTGGGTAGCCGCTGGAGCTGTAGAAGAAGGCGTATGTCGCAGCCGTATCGGTGCCGTCCGTGACCCGCACGCAGCGAAAGTTCTGTGCGCCCTGCTGCACGGCTGTCGCAACGTGTGTGCCCATATCGAACTTGCGGGACTGGATCTGTCCGAACGACCGCGCATAGTCGGACATTGACGACACGATGATCGGTCGATTGATCGGCCCCCAGGTCGACGATCCCACGATACCGACGATGTTCGTCGGCACACCGTTCACGACCAGATTCTGTGGCGGCACGATCTGCACATACAGATCTGGTACGACCAATGCTGTCGTGTTCAGCGACCCACCCTGTGAAATCGGCATGGACTACCCCTCACTCGGTGGCAAGATGCGCACGATATGCGCTTGATGTTCCGAGTTCAGAACTGTCTCGATGGCTTGTTCGTCAGTAATGACGTCGCCGGTACAATACGATCCGAACGGCCGCACCACGATCAGGTATTGCATGGAGCATCCTTTATGTTGAAATCAACCGATCCAATCGACCGCATTCACTTCGGCGATGCCAAACAACATGGCCGGTAGTGTCTCGATCATTACTGTCGGATACTCGACAGTATACAGTAGGTCGCGACGCCACAGCCCGGCCGCCGCCCCGTCATCCGTACTGCTCTCACCACTTAGAGCGTTTTCAGGCTGACTGTTGATATCCGCAGTGTCGGATGTAATTGACGCACTCCGGCGGCGTAACTGCGTTGGCGATACGACCGAGAGCTCGCCACAACGCGTCGACAGAGCGATGAGCTTCATGACGCAGCTTGGCCTTCATCTTGGCGAAGA
>JBPBQE010000412.1:0-5426 GCA_050954595.1 Janthinobacterium lividum
AGATGGCCAAGCTCGACAACCCGATCTTCGCGCAATTGAGTGACGATGGTCTTTGCGCCAGTTTCATCGCGGATGGCATCCATGTTCCGCCCTTCGCGTTGAAAGCCATGATACGCGCCAAGGG
Organism: Janthinobacterium lividum; assembly: GCA_050954595.1. Classification (GTDB taxonomy): domain Bacteria; phylum Pseudomonadota; class Alphaproteobacteria; order Acetobacterales; family Acetobacteraceae; genus JAVVHH01. The sequence goes on from JBPBQE010000412.1 coordinate 125, forward strand.
ACCCGGCCGAGCCTTCCTGGTGACCGATGCGACCGCCGCTGCAGCGGCTCCGCCGGGCTTGTATCGATTTGCCGATCTGACGGTGACCCGAGGTGCCGATGGGTCCGTGCGGGTGCCGGGTGCGCTCGGGTTGGCCGGGTCGTCACTGTGCCTCGATGCGGCGGTGCGCAACCTGGTCCGGTGGGGGATTGCCGCGCCCGAGGACGCTCTTGCTATGGCGTCGACAATCCCAGCCGCCATGCTCGTACCGGCATTGCAGGCCGCGGGCATCACCTTGCCGCAGAGCACGGTCGATTGGTGGCCCGGGCTGCATCCGGCCCGGGTCCGCGTCGGCTCCGTCGAGCAGTGTTTTTCAAATCCATGCGTAGAAGGATCGCTCACCCATGGTTGACCGTCTGCTGCCGCGCCGTGCCATAACTCGTGGTCTTGCCGGGTCGGCACTGGCGATCGCGACCCTCGGCGGACGGGCGGGCGCCGCCGCGCCGCCGCTGCCGACATCTCCGGTCGCTCTCAACATCATCGACGTTGCCGGCGCCCTCGCCCTGCACCAGCGCGCGTTCGAGGATTATCGCGTGACGCATGGCAACCTCGTCTCCCGCATCGCCTTCGTGAAGGCGCCGGCACCGGAACTGGCGAGCAAGATCAAGGCGCAGCAGGACGCCGGGCGCAGCGATCTCGACCTCGTGCTCACGGCAAGCGACGGGCTTTCGGCAGGGTTGGCGCAGGATCTCTGGCAGCCCCTCCTGCCGGTCCACGCAGACAAGTTTCCCGACCTCTACGACAACTACCTGCCCGCCGCGCTGAACCTGCAACGCGCGCAAGGCGGCGATTACGGGATCGTCTGCTCGTACTACCCCTCCGGGCCGCTCCTGGAATATCTCCCGGAAACCGTCGCCACCCCGCCTGGATCAGCCGAGGAGCTTCTGGCGTGGGCCAAGGCGCACCCCAACCGCTTCATGTATGCGCGCCCGACCAACTCCGGGCCCGGACGGACCTTCATGATGGGATTGCCCTACCTGCTCGGCGATCGAGATCCCAAGGATCCCGTCAATGGCTGGGACAAGACGTGGCAGTATTTGCAGGAACTGGGCGGCTTCATCGAATACTATCCAACCGGGACCGGCGCCACGATGAAGGAATTGGGCGACGGGTCGCGCGATCTGATCGTCTCGACGACAGGCTGGGACATCAATCCACGTGCGCTGGGGATCGTGCCCAAGGAGGCCAGGATCGCGGTGATGAAAGGGCATCACTGGGTGTCCGATGCAAACTACATGGTCATCCCGAAAGGACTACCGGCCGATCACTTGGCGGTCGTGCTGGACATGATGGCCCATGTCCTGCAACCGAAGATGCAGGCCTACGCGTATGACGAAGGTTACCTGTATCCCGGCCCGGCCGTTAAGAACGTGTCGCTCGACCTGGCACCGGCTCAGAGTCAGGCCGTCATTCGCGAGTATGGTCGGCTTGAGTACCCGTCCCTTATCGCTGACTATCCGATCGAACTGCCGCTCAGGCCGGATCAGCTCGTGCTCGCCTTCCGCCGCTGGGACGAGACGATCGGCAGTAAAGCCGGGCGTCGTTGACGCTTTCCTCAATCGATCGGCGTAGCCGATGGCCGTGGCCGATACCGGACTCTCCGATTTGGAGAGGTCAGCTGGAGGTAGCGGACAGTCGGCTTCGAGTGTAGGGATGCTGGAAAGCAGATACCCGACCGTGGCTGGGTTGATGTGTCCTCAGGTGCTGGTGGTACTTCCGCCTGGCGATCTCAATCGGAAAGGATTGCCACCGCCCGCGTCCAGCCGGCGGAGCCACGATGGACCTTGACCGGAAAGCACGCGACCTCGAACCCGTCCGCAGGTAAGATCTCCAGGTTGTGCAGTTTTTCTAGGTGCGAGTAGCCGATCTCCCGCCCGGCACGGTGGCCTTCCCAGATCAGACTGGCATCCCCGGTTTCCTGTACCCGGCGCTTGGTGTGACTGAACGGCGCGTCCCAGCTCCACCCGTCCGTACCCACCAGTCGGATGCCGCGCTCCAGTAGCCACAGCGTCGCCGCCTTGCTCATGCCGCAGCCGCTATCGATAAAATCGGGCTCGCCGTAGCGCACGCCAGCGCGGGTGTTTACGACCACAATCTCCAGCGGTGTCAGCGTATGCCCGATGCGCTTCAACTCCGCTTCCACATCACCGGGCTGCACCACGTAGCCGTCGTCGAAATGGCGGAAGTCGAGCTTGACCGCGGGTTGGAAGCACCAGTCGAGCGGCACGTCGTCGATCCGGATGGAGGGCTCTCCACCGGGCTTCAGCGCGTGGTTCATGGAGGAGAAGTAGTGGTATGGCGCGTCCAGGTGCGTGCCGTTATGGGTGGAAATGTTGACCCGCTCCATCGCGGCATACTCGCCGTCCGGCAGGGCGCTGACCGGGACGCCGAAGAAGGCGGCCAGCGCCGGGGCAGTAGCGTGGTGATCCATGTACTCGATCTGCGGCAGCATATGTGGCGGATCGCTGACGATGCCAGCCATCAGTGGGACGGAGATGTCGATGATGCGTCTGGCCATGGAAAGCTTCCTTGTCTAGGATTTTTGGGTAGGCGATCGTCGGCTGGACGACGCCTCGGCAGTCGCTATTCGGCACCATCAGCGGGACGGTTCCGCGCACGGTGACCTCGGCCAGGCAGGCGCGGCTCTCATCCGTGGCACCGGACACGGCGCCGTTGCCCAGCAGGTCTCTCGTTTGAAGGTTGTTGATGTCGGAGTAGCCCATCATCACCGCACAGTGGGCTTGTGGCGTGCTGACGTTCAACCAATTACGGCGGCACAACGCCCGGCCTCGGATCGATCGGGAGCAGGGCGTCTAAGCCGGCAATCTGTTCGAACACCCGGGCTGCCGCCAGCGCCGCCGCCTCGCCGCGTGCGGGGGCGACGATCTGAAGCCCTACAGGCCGTCCATACTGGTCGAAACCGCAGGGGACGGCCACGGCCGGGCAGCTGGTCAGCGTAATGGCCGAGGTCAGCGCGCTGCCGGCGATGTAGTTGTCGAGCTTCACCCCATCCACAATGTCCCGTGCACGCAGGGCCACGTCCCACGCCGGGGTTGCCGATCCAGGGGTCACCAGAATGTCGAATTGCTCGAAGAACGCGGCGAACCGGCGATAGAGCGCCGCCCGCTCCCGCTCGGCCCAGGCGAGGCGGCTGGTGGATTGCGCCAGGCCCTGCTCGGTGTTCCAGATGATATCGGGCTTGAAGCTGTCGCGATGCGCGGCGATCTGCAACTCTCGGTCCACCACGAACTGCTGCGATCGCAACGCCAGGAACACATCCTCCACCGGTCCGAGTTCCGGGAAGGCTTCCTCGACGATGCAGCCGGCCAGCTCGAACTGGCGTACGGCGCGGGTGCAGATCTCCCGGGTTTCCCGGTCGACTGGCAGCCGGCCCCCGTAATTGGCTGTGAAAGCCACCCGGCGTGGCGGTCGAGCCTCCGTGGTCACATCCAGGAACGAGCGCGCCGGCGCATCGAAGGTCAATGGGTCAGCTGGGCAGAACCCAGCCATGGTGTCCAGGAACAGCGCGAGGTCGCGCACATTGCGCGCCATCGGCCCTTGGACTGAGAGCGGAGAGAACAGCGTATTCGCCGTACCGCGCGTCACCCGCCCGGGCGAGGGGCGGATGCCGACGACGGAGCACAGGGTGGCCGGCCCCCGCAGCGAGCCGCCATGGTCCGACCCCTGCGCCAGCCAGGCCTCCCCCGTCGCGACCGCCACTGCGCCACCCCCGGTGGAGCCACCACAGGTGAGTGCGGTGTTCCAGGGGTTCAGCGTGCGGCCGAACACCTCGTTGAAGGTGTTGCCACCGGCACCGAACTCCGGGGTGTTGGACTTGCCGATGACGATCCCACCCTTGCGTTCGATCCGCTGAACTAGCGGATGAGATCTATCGGGCACATGGTCGCGGAACAACGGTGACCCATACGTCGTGCGCACCCCGGCGACGTCGGTCAGGTCCTTGATCACCACCGGTAACCCGCCGAGCCAACCGGGCTCGTTTTCGGTTCCGCGCTCCTGGCCGGACACCAATCGCTTGGCGTGCTCGCGGGCGCGGTCCAGGCATAGCGTGGGCAGCGCATTGACCTGCGGTTCGACATCCGCGATGCGTGACGCTGCGGCGTCGATCAGTTCAAGCGGGCTGATGTCGCCGCATCGCAGCCGTTCGACCGCCTCGGTCGCTGGAAGCCGGGTCAGGTCCTGCATGGTGGTTCTCCATGAAAGCGGGACGTGCCTGAAACGGAGCACCCATCGAGGCTACGCCCTTGTCCCCGACCAGCAAAATACACTGACCATCGCGTTCGGCCGGTGGCTACTGGACACCGGCGACATCTCAGCTGGTCCGCGGACTGGGCACGATGGGTCGGTTCGGCTGGTGGATGAGCCCGAAGGTGGAACAGCTCACCCAGAACTGGTTCAGCGCCCCGATCCGACTACACAAAAGCGCATTGCCTCGGAGCTGTCGCGTCGTGGCGATCAACGAGGTCGCGACGTTTCCGCTCAGGATCAGCTATCCAAAAACAGCCCATCGTAAGAGCATCACGGGCGTCCTCCAGGGTGTGGCGCCTGACCCTCAAAATGTATGCCCAACATGACTTCGTCACTGGCGGAGACGGTGACAAGCTGATGCATGTAGATGCGTGTAGGCTGGCCGTAAGCTGCCTGGCAGCTTTGGAGAATAAGGAGGCGGATAGCGGACACAATCTATCCAGCTTGATAGTGTTGCGGCTACCCGGCACACCCATCGACCAATTTACAGTTGACCCCAACCCAGGCGGCCCGGCTTACGGTTTCGGCCCGGTCATGTCCTCCGCGTGCACCCACTGGTCGAACTGCTCGCCCGTGACCTGGCCGCGGTGAAGTAGCTGGCGGACAGCGGACTTCGAGCGAATGCGGACAGTGACTCCAACGGAAGACGGATACTGATTCCGACGCAAGCCGGACAGTCCCGAGGCGCATCCAGGGTGTCGTCGACGATCCAGTGATCGGTAGCGTGGCTCCCATGATGAATGGGGGACGCGATGCCAGCCGAGAGATTATCGATGCAGAAAAATCGAGAGATTTTGCGGCTGAGGCATGCGTGCGGAGCGAGCGTGCGCACGATCGCCCAATCGGTCGGGGTCGGCCACACGACGGTCGGCGAGTATCTGCGGTGGACGGCGGTGATCGGCATCACCTGGCCCATCCCGCCAGAAGTGGACGATGCCGAACTCGCGCGGCGGTTGTTCACCGCGCGCGGGTTCTATGCTGCTCCAACCCGGGC
>JBPBQE010000437.1:0-5406 GCA_050954595.1 Janthinobacterium lividum
CGAACAAGTGCTGCCACTCAGCCGTCTGCAAGGCATCCAACTCAGCCTGCGAGATACACAGGGGCATCTAGTGTTGAGCACGCGGGCGCCGCTTGGCATGCCAATCCCCGTACCGGCCAAGCTGGCACAAGCGGACCAGGAGGTATTGCGCACTGGTGCTGCCAAGGTCACAGACGTTTTCACCAGTGCCACCATCAACAAGTTGGTGTTCCAGGTCATTACCGCCCCCATTCTGGTTGCTGGCAAGCCAACCTACCTGCTCGGTGCCAGCCTGGAGCCGGACTACCTGTCAGCGGTCTTCCGGCGGGAGAGTCTACTGTCGGGTTGGATTGGGGCCGTGCTGGACGGCAGCCGCTTTTTCGTCGCCCGCACGGAAAACCAGGATCGGTTCGTCGGGACTCAGTCCACGCCTGAACTACGGGAGCAAACGGCCGTCGGTGACGGCTTCTATTACGGCCACAATGTCAGCGGCGCACGAAGCTTGGTCGGCTATGCCCGGTCTGAGCTAACTGGTTGGCTGGTGGCCGTGAACATAGCGGCGGATACCGTATCCGCTCCACTTCGCAGCTCTCTTTTCGTCCTTTTGGCGCTGGGCTGCTTGCTCGCCCTGTTGGCCACGCTGTCCGCCATGCTGGTCGCGAGGCGGGTCAACAAGGCCATCCTGCGCCTGCGTATTGTGGCGGCGGCCATCGCGAAGGGGCAGCCGGTGACGGAGATCGACAGCCCGGTGACCGAGGTGAACCAGGTTGGACAAGATCTGCAATCGGCCGCCCTGCACCTGCAGGAGCAGGCTCGTAGGCGCGACGCGGCCGAGGCGAGCGTGCGGGACAGCGAGGCGCATCTGGCCGGCATCTTCGCCCAAACCGGTGCCGGCTTTGCAGAAACCACGCTGGACGGCCGCTTCACTTCCGTTAATGAACATTTCTGCGACTTGGTCGGGCGCACGCGGGAGGACCTACTGGGTTTGACGGCTCAGGACGTCGTCCATCCCGGTGGGCGGGCGCTCCAAGCAGCTGCCTGTTCCAGGGTAGTGGGTGACCGGGGTCCGGAAACAGTTGAAACCCGCTATCTGCGTCGTGACGGCCAAGTGGTATGGGCTGCCAACACAATCAGCCTGATCGATACCCGTGGTAGCCGGCAAACGCTGCTGTTCGTCGCCATCGACATCACCGACCGCAAACGGGCCGAGCAGGACTTGGCGGAAGCCAAGGAGGCGGCAGAGGGTGCCAACCGCGCCAAGAGCGCCTTCCTGGCCAACATGAGCCACGAGTTGCGCACGCCGCTCTCTGCGGTGATCGGCTACACCGAGATGCTGGAAGAGGAAGCTGGCGACCTCGAAGAATCGTCCATGCTCGGCGACCTCGGCAAGATCAAGTCGAACGCCAAGCACCTGCTGAGCTTGATCAACGATGTGCTGGACCTCAGCAAAATCGAAGCCAACAAGATGGACACCTACGTGGAGGAGATCGGTGTTCTGGCCTTTGTGCAGGATGCCGCTGCCACCGTGGACAGCCTAATCGGTCGCAAGTCCAACACGCTGGATCTGGCGGCAGGCCCCGGGCTCGGGACGATGCGCACGGACGTGGTGAAGCTGCGCCAGTGCCTGTTCAACCTGCTCAGCAACGCCGCCAAGTTCACCGAGAACGGCACCATTACCCTGGACGTGCAACGCCAGGCCGGGTCCGGCGGTGACTGGATGTCTTTTGCCGTGCGGGACACCGGGATCGGCATGACGCCCGAACAACTGGCACGGCTGTTCGAGCGCTTTACCCAGGCAGACGATACTACCACCCGCCAGTTCGGCGGCACCGGGCTAGGCCTGGCACTCAGCCGTGCCTTCGCGCGCCTGCTCGGGGGCGATATCACCGTGGATAGCACGCCGGACGTGGGCACCTGCTTCACCCTGCGCGTGCCGGCGACCCTGCCCGAGCACGTGCCGGAGAAGGTGCCGGCCGAGGCTGTATTGTCGTTACCCTCCGCCGCGCCGGATGCCTCGGCGGAGGAGCGCGATTTGGTGTTGGTGGTCGACGACGAGGCGGCACAGCGCGAGCTGACCAGTCGCTTCCTGCAGCGGCAGGGTTTCGCCGTGCGTACCGCCAATGACGGCCAGTCTGGGTTGGAACTAGCGCGAGCGCTGAAGCCCCGGGTTATCCTGCTCGACGTGATGATGCCGGGCATGGATGGTTGGGCGGTGTTAAATGCACTCAAGGCCGATCCCGACACCGCCAAGATCCCGGTGGTTATGGTCAGCTTTGTCGCAGATTCAGCAACAAGCGCGGCGCTGGGTGCAGCGGATGCTGTGCCCAAACCGGTGAACTGGATGCACCTGAAAGACGTGATGGGTCAGTTCCACGGTCCCGGGCGGGATGTATTGGTGGTGGACGATGATGCCGACATCCGCGCTCGCCTACGCACAGTGCTGGAACGTGATGGGTGGACGGTGGACGAGGCAGGAAATGGAGCGGAAGCGCTCGCCCATGTCCTGCACGCTCCACCTCAGCTGATCCTGTTGGACCTGACCATGCCGGTGATGGACGGCTTCGCCTTCCTGCATCGCTTGCGTGAAACACCGGGTTGTTTGGACATATCGGTCGTAGTGCTGAGTGCCCGCGACATCACAGGGGCTGAGCGGGAAAAGTTGGCGCAAGCGGACCGAGTTCTGCGCAAGGGTGACATCAGCATGCAGGAGCTTACAGCGGAGATCAGGCAACTGGGTCGACACACCTGATGGCCTGTCTCCAAACTTGTCAGACTTCCTCATCAACCCGATGCTGGTCGATGGCTTCGAGCGGCTTCAGACCTGCATCGAAATATTTGCGCCACAGTTCTGCGTCGATATCAAATTCGATAATGGCCTCAATATCAGAAATCCAAGCATCAAACTTCATTTGCCCATCCCCTTTCTACCTTTCTGAACTGTTTGCGCGTCACTGATTGAGGCATATGGCTTACAACTCGACCTTGGTTCCCAGTTCCACCACCTGAGAGGTTGGGATCAGGAAATAGTCCGGCGCGCTGACCGCGTTTCGGGTCAGGAAGGCGTAGACCCTCTCCTGCCAGAGCGGCAATGCCGGGTGAAGCGATGGAATGGGATTCTCCCGCCCCAGGAAAAAGGTGGCAATGGTCGGATCGCACCCGGTCTGGTCCGCATGGACGGCCAGGGCTGCGGGCACGTCCGGCTTTTCGGCAAAGCCGAACCGCATCTCGGCCAGGCTCAATCCACCAGAAAGCACTTCAGCGGTCAGCCGCGAGGGTTCCGCGACCCGTGGAGCGCGTTCCGTCATGACTTTTAGCAACAGCACGCGTTCGTGCAGCACCCTGTTATGCTTGAGGTTCAGTGCCAGGGCGTCCGGCACAATGTCTCGGCGCGTGGTTAGGTAGACGGCAAGGCCCGGCACCCGCACCGGCGCCTCCGATCCATTTAGGCGGGTCAGGAACTGGTCAAGCGGCATGGCCCCTTCCTCCCGTCGCGCCAAGGCAGCGGCTCGGCCCCGCCGCCAGCACAGCACCAAGGTGAGCACCACGGCAGCGACGGTCAGCGGAAACCAGCCGCCCCGGGGGATCTTGTGCAGATTGGCGGTGACGAAGGTTACATCCAACGCCAGGAACACGCAGGCGACCGGCACGATTGCCAGCCACGGCCAGCCCCACACCCCACGCGCCACGATCGCCACCAGCACGGTAGTGACGAGCATGTCGCCCGCCACTGCGATACCATAGGCATTGGCCAGCGCATCCGAGCTTTGAAAGCCCCACACCAGCCCCAGCACTGCCAGCATCAGCAGCCAGTTGATCTGCGGCACGTAGACCTGCCCGACCGCCTCGTCCGAGGTCTGCTTGACCTCAAGCCGCGGCAGGGCGCCGAGTTGGATCGCTTGCTGCACCAGAGCGAAGGCACCGGAGATCACCGCCTGGCTGGCGATCACGGTAGCAAGGGTGGTGAGGATCACCAGCGGGATCAGTAGCCATGACGGGAACAGCAGGAAGAACGGGTTGGCCGCAGCAGCCGGGTTAGACAGCACCAGGGCACCCTGGCCGAGATAGTTGAGCACCAACGCCGGCATGACGAAGCAGAACCAATCCAGCCGGATCGGCCCGCGGCCGAAGTGCCCCATGTCGGCATACAGCGCCTCGCCACCCGTCAGCGCTAGAAAGGCGGAGCCAAGCACTGAGAAGGCGATCCAGCCGTTCGCGTGGCCAAGGTAGCCAATGGCATAGCGCGGATCCAGCGCGAGCAGCACGTGCGGCAGCATGACGACGTGGGCCAGCCCAGCCAGCGCGAGCAGGGCGAACCAGGCAACCATGATCGGGCCGAACAACACCCCGACCTGGCCGCTGCCCCGGCTCTGAATGGCGAACAGGCCCACCAGCACGGCGCTGGCAATCGGTAGCACGTACGGCGTGACCGAAGGCGCGGCGAGTTCTAACCCCTCGATGGCGCTCAGCACGGAGATGGCCGGGGTGATCATAGCGTCCCCAAAGAACAAGGCGGCCCCGGTCAGCCCCACGGCCAGCACTGCCCCGGCCCAGCGTCCGCTCACCGGGACGGCCTGCGACAGCAGCGCCATGGTGCCGCCTTCGCCCTGGTTGTCCGCCCGCATGACGAAGACGACGTACTTGACGGCGACAACCAGCACGACGGCCCAGAACACAAGGGACAGCACGCCCAGGATGGTCGTCTCCCCTGTCGCCTCGCCGGCTGCCTTTAGGGCTTCGCGAAACGCGTAGATTGGGCTGGTGCCGATATCGCCGAACACAACCCCAAGCGCGCCAAGCATGAGTGCGGACCGAACGGGGTGGTTCGCCGCAGCGGGTGTCGAGACGGCAGCTGCAGTCGTCAAAGTGGGTGCTCCTGGCCAGGGTTACGACTACATGCGCGGAGGTAAGCAATCCGTCCACCTCGAGCATGAACGCTAGTCTTACTCAGGTTGGTCGCAAACCGGCATGGTGGTTAGATCCCGGCAATGCTGGCTAAATTACAAATAAGGCGTCTTTTGTAAGAGCGTGTAATGTAAATCTACCCTGCATTTCGGATAGCAAATTCCGTCCGCTAAGCATACTTTGCGGACGGAATATTGCCGCAATCGCGTCGTCTTGATACAAAACGAGGGTGAGCCACGACATCGACATCGTCCCCCTGCCCTCCTCGACCAGTGTCGAGCCTTGGCAAACCGCTGATCTACCTGGCCCGGTTTGGGACGCCTTGGCGGCACGGGCGGCGCATTACGCGACGCGGGCGAGCGGTGAGGGCACGCGGCGGACATACCGGTCTGCCTGGACACATTTCTCCCGGTGGTGCGCCAGCCTAGGGCGTGAGCCGCTGGCCGGGGATGCTGACCTGGTCGCGATGTATGTCGTGCGCCGGGCCGATGATGGGTTGGCGGTGTCGTCCATCCGGGTTGCGGT
>JBPBQE010000015.1:0-5380 GCA_050954595.1 Janthinobacterium lividum
TGCTCGACCAACCCGGTCAGCCGCGATCGCGGGCGCCAGATGTCGTAGCGCGACGTCAACGCCTGAAGCGCCAGCCGCACGTTCTCCAGCGTGCTGAGCCGTGGAAAGACCGTGGTGATCTGAAACGACTTCGCGATGCCGAGCTTGGCGTATTGATGCTGGGGGAACCCGGTGATGTCGCGTCCTTCGAAGCTGATCCGCCCGGTCGTGGGCGCGAACTGTCCGGACAACGTGTTGAAGAACGTGCTCTTGCCGGCGCCGTTGGGGCCGATGATGCCGGCCAACTCGCCGCGATTGAACTCGGCCGAGATGCCGCGCAACGCCACGAATTTGCCGAAGCTCATGCCGACGTCGCGCGTGCTGAGGATGACCTCGCTCATGCCCGGCGCAACCGGGCCAACACGGTGCCCCACACCCCAAGCGGAAAGAACAGCACGCACACGATATAGGCGACGCCGGCCACCAACTGCCAATGCACCGTATACAACGACACGAGGTTCTCCAGCAGCAGGAACAGCCCGGCGCCAACGAACGGCCCGAAGAAAGTGCCCATGCCCCCCAGCAGCGCCATCATCACCGCCTGGCCGGAGGTCTGATAGCTGAGGGTTTCCAGCGGCACGATGCCGAGATGCAGCGCTTGCAGGGCACCGGCCAGACCGCAGAATGCGCCAGACAGGGTGAAGGCCAACAGCCGGGTCGCACGCACGTCGAAGCCGCAGGCGCGCGCCCGCGCCTCGTTCTCCCGCACCGCTTCCAGCACGGCTCCGAATGGCGAGGCCAGGATGCGCGACAGCATGAACAGCGCCGCGATGACGATGACCGCCACCACGTAATAACGCGTCGTCGGATCGACGAAGTCCAGTGGACCGATGGCGGTCAGCCGGATGCCGCGCAACCCGTTCTCGCCCCCGGTCCAGTTGGTCGCCTGCAGCGCGGCGTAGTAAACGCATTGCGACAGCGCCAGCGTCACCATCGCGAAGTATATCCCGCGCGTGCGCACCGCCAGCGCGCCCATCGCCGCCGCCATCGCCATTCCGGCCACGATTGCTAACACGATGCCGAGCCACCACGGCAGGCCGAACCGCGTCATCGCGATGCCGCAGCCATATGCGCCAGCCCCGAGCAGCGCCGAATGCCCGAACGACAGCAGCCCGGCATAGCCGTAGAGCATGTTGAACCCGAGCGCGAACAGCCCGTAGATCAGGATGTTCACCGCGATCGCCTTGAACGGCATCAGCAGCGGAAACACCAGCAGGAACACCGCCGCCAGCAACACCCGATGCCGCTGCGCCAGCGCCAGCCAGTCCCGCCGCGCCGGCAGGGCGGCGTCTTGCACGGTGTCCATCAGCTCATCAGCCCGGCACGGCCGAAGAAACCTTGCGGCCGCACCAGCAGCACGATCGCCATCAGCGCAAAGATCGAAACCTGCGCCATCTCCGGCGCGACCAGGGAGACCATGCTCACCACCACGCCCACCAGCAACCCGGCCAGCACGGCGCCCAGCAACGATCCCATGCCGCCCACCACCGTCACCACGAAGGCGATCGCCAACACGCTGTTGCCCATCTCCGGGCTCGCTCCCTGCAACGGCGCCGCCAACAAGCCAGCCAATGCCGCCAATCCGGTGCCGATGCCGAACACCATCAGCCAGACCCGGCCCACGTCGATGCCGAGAATGCGCACGATCTGCGGATCCCGTGCCCCGGCCCGGATGATCAAGCCGTAATTGGTCCGCTCCAGGAACAACCACAACAGCAGCAGCACGACCGCAGTCACCCCGATGACGAACAGCCGATAGGTCGGGAAATAGCCCACGCCGATGTCGGTGGCCCCGATCAGCGCATCCGGGATGTCGAACGGCAGGTCCTGCGGCCCCGCCAGCACCCGCACACCCTCGACCAGGAAGTAGGACAACCCGAACGTCAGCAGCAGCGGATAGTCGATACCCCGCCCATACAGCGGCCGGATCAGGAATCGCTCGACCAACAACCCGAGCGACCCCACCAGCAGCGGCACCAGCAACAGGCATGGAAAGAAGCCGATCCCGAGGCTCAGCAAGCCCACCCCGGCGAACGCGCCCAGCATGTAGAACGCCCCGTGCGCGAAGTTCACCACGGTCAGCATGCCGAACAGCAGCGACATGCCGAGTGCCACCAGGATGTAGACCGCGCCCAGCGCCAGCCCGGCGAAGAGTTGCAGGATCAACAGATCCAGCGTGATTCCCTCCATGCCGGGGTCTAGCCGTGCCCCTCGTCGGCACAACTGCGCAAGCTCGCCTCGTCGGTCGCCTCGGTGTGCACGATGCTGAACACGTCGTTGGGCCCGTCGCCCTTGTCCTTGCTTTCGACGATGAACACCGCCTGCACTGCCTGATGGTCGCAGGGCCGGACATGCTCCGGGCCCTTGTAGGTGTCGTATTTCAGCGCGGCGAGCGCATCGACCACGGCCTCCGTTTCCACCGTCTTGGCCTGCGTCACCGCCAGCAGCACGGCGCGCACACCGCCATAGCCCAGCGCCCCATAATCCGACGGCACCTTGTTGTCGTATGCCTTGCGATACCGATCGTTGAATGTCTTCGCACTCGGGATGTCTTTCTCGACGCCCCAGTAATACGACGTCCCGCCGACCACGCCGCTGAACGGGCCCGGCCCCACGGCGACGCGCGCCGTGTACAGCAGCACCGGCGTCACGATCCGCGTCGTCCGCTTCAGGCCGAAATCGTTGGCCTGCTTAATCGAGATCTGCTGGTCCCGGCCGAAATTGCTCAAGCACAGGATGTCCGGCTTCAACGCCTGGATCCGCGGCAGCAAGGTGGAGAAATCGGTGGCCCCCAGCGGATGTTTCAACTCGGCCAGGATCTCGATGCCTGCCGCCTGGCCGGCCACCTTTAACCCATCGACCATCTCGCGGCCATAGGCATAGTCGGCGCTGAGAAACACCACCCGCTTGCCGTATTTGCCGAACGCATACCGCCCGACGGCGCCCGCGGTCAGGTGCGGCGTCAGGCCTTCATGGAAGGTGTAGCGGCTCCAATCCGGCAACGCCGCGATCTGATCGGACTGGCTGATCGAGTTGTAGAGCACCTTGCGCTCGCGCGTGACGTTGTTGACGGCCAACTGCACCGATGCCGACAGGCTGCCGACGATCATGCGCACGCCGTCCTTTTCGATCAGCTCGAGCGTCCGTGTCGCCGCTTCGCCCGGATCGAGTTTGTCGTCGCGCACCAGCAACTCGGCCTTCCGACCGTCGAGCCCGCCCGCCTCGTTGAACTCGGCCACCGCGAGTTGCGCGCACCGGACCTGATCCTGCGCCTCGGCCGCATAGGGGCCGGTCAGCGGCACCGGGAAGCCGATCTTGATCGTCTGTTCTTGCGCCCGCAGGATCGACGGCATCGCCAGGGTAGCCATCGCAGCGCCCAACACGGTCCGTCGCTGGAATATTTGTGTCATGGACCGTTTCCCCGTGCCGTCGGCGTTCGTCGCTGATCGTTCGATAAGGAGTTGAACAGAGATTTGCGGCTAGCGCTAGCCGGTTCCCACCCCCAGCGCCTGGAGGATCTTTTCCGGAGTCAGCGGGATTTCGGTCAGCATGACGCCAAGCGGCGCCAGCGCATCATTGACGGCGTTCAGCACGCAGGCAGCCGCGCCGGCCGTCCCCGCCTCGCCAGCGCCCTTGGCGCCGATGACGCTCTCGGCCGTCGGCGTCACCACGTGTGCGATGGTGATGTCCGGCATCTCGCCGGCCATCGGCACCAGGTAATCGGCCATGTTGGCGTTGGTCATCTGGCCCTGATCGTCATAGTCGCAGCGTTCGAACAACGCGGCCCCGAGGCCTTGGACCACCCCGCCGCGGATCTGCTCGTCGACCAGCAACGGATTGAGCACGGTGCCGCAATCCTCGACCACGAAGTGCTTGAGCAGCTTGATGAACCCGGTCTCGATATCGACCTCGAGCCAGGAAGCCTGGATGCCGTTGGTGAAGGCGAACGGGTATTCGCGCGGGACGTAATGCCGGGTCGCGACTAGTTCCGGTTGCACGTCCCTGGGCAGGGTGTCGGGCCGGAAATAGGCGATGCGTGCCACGTCGGCCAAACTGATCCGCACGACCCGGCCCTCGGCGTCCACGACGTTGCCACCCTCGATGTCCAACGTGTCCGGCGCGGCCTGCAGCAGCGCGCCCGCCAGCGAGAGCACGTTCTCCCGCAACGCCCGCGCGGCCTGCCAGGCGGCCTCGCCGCCGACACCGGCGCCGCGTGATGCCCAGGTACCGCCGCCGTAAGGCGTGGCGTCGGTGTCGCCCAACTGCACCCGAATGCGCTCGGGCGGTACGCCCATGGCTTCGGCGGTGATCTGGGTCAGGATCGCGCCGGTGCCCTGCCCCTGCTCGGTCACGCTGGCCTGCACCGTGAGCCCGCCGGCAGCATCGAGCCGCACGGTGCAGCCATCCTGAGCCGATATACGGGCGCCGCCGACGCCGTAAAAGGCCGGGCCAGGATTGGTCAGCTCGATGAAGCTCGCCAGCCCCAAGCCGCGATACACACCTTGGGAGCGGGCTTCCGCCTGCTCGGCCCGCAAGGCGTCGTAGTCCATCAGGGTTAGCAGCCGATCCAGCGCGGCGTGGTGCGACAGCCCCTCGAAGCGCATGCCGCTGGCCGATTGGCTCGGATGCGCGTCGTCGGCGAGGAGGTTGCGGCGGCGCAGGGCCACGGGATCCATCCCCAGGCGACGCGCTGCCTGGTCCACCAGGCTCTCGGTCACCGCGGTCGCGATCGGGTGCCCGACCGCGCGGTACTGCGACATCATCGCCTTGTTCTGGAACACCACGCGAGTACGGGCACGGTAATTCGGCGCGGTGTAGGGGCCGCCGATCAGGTTGATGACCTGGTTCGCTTCGACTGCGGAAGTGCGCGGATAGGCCGAGTAGGGACCGATGCCGGTCAGGTCGTCGGCGGTGAAGGCCGTGATGTCGCCATCCGCAGTGACCGCGATCTGTGCGTGCACCACGTGATCGCGGGCGTGGATGTCACTGACGAAACTTTCCAGCCGGTCCGCCACGAAGCGGATCGGGCGGCGCAGCATCCGGCTCGCGGCGGCGGCGGCCATCTCATCGCCGTAGACGTGAATCTTGACCCCGAACGAGCCGCCGACATCGGCGCACACGATGCGGACCTGCTGCTCCTCCAGGCCGAGATGCTGCGCATAGACCGTCTGCATCATATGCGGCACCTGGGTGCCCTGATAAACGGTCAGCCGTGCCTCGCCCTCGTTCCAGTCGGCGACGATCGCGCGGGCCTCGAGCGTCACGCCGGTATGGCGCCCGAAGCTGAAGCTGGCGCCGATCACGTGCGCGGCCTCGCCCAGCGCGGTATCCACGTCGCCGG
>JBPBQE010000016.1:0-5380 GCA_050954595.1 Janthinobacterium lividum
CTCGAGGCTGCCGCGGCGACGATGGGTGCCTCGCCTGCTGTCGCCTTCCGCCGGGTCACGCTGCCACTGCTGGCGCCGGGCGTGCTGTCGGGCTTGCTGTTCGCGATGGTCGTGTCGTTCGACGAGCTGATCGTGTCACTCTTCGTGAGCTCGGCCCGGGTCCGCCCGGTGCCGGTCCAGATGTGGTCCAACCTGCGCGGCGACTTCGATCCGACGATCGCCGCGATCGCCACGATCTGCTTTCTTTTCGCTACCGCCGCCTTGCTGCTGGACAGCCTGCTGCGTCGCCGGACCGGCACGTCGTCATGAGCGGCGATACGGCTGTGCTGCAGCTCAAGGGGCTGCATAAGCGATTTGGGCAGCACGTTGCGGTCCGCTCGCTCGACCTCGACTTGCGCGCTCATGAGTTCATGACCTTCCTAGGTCCGTCCGGCTCCGGCAAGACTACCACGCTGATGATGGTCGCCGGGCTGCAGCGTCCCGATGCCGGGTCGATCCTGCTCGGTGGCAAGCCGGTCGACGGGCTGCCGCCCTACCGGCGCGACCTTGGCATGGTGTTTCAGAACTACGCCTTGTTCCCGCACATGACGGTGGCCCGCAACCTGGCTTTCCCGCTCGAAATGCGGCACCTGCCAAAGGCAGAGATCGGGCCCCTGGTGGCCGACATGCTGCGCTTGATCGGCCTGCCCGGCCACGGTGAAAGGCTGCCGAAAGAGCTTTCGGGCGGGCAGCAGCAGCGGGTCGCCTTGGGTCGCGCCCTGATTTATGGCCCGTCCCTGCTACTGATGGACGAGCCGCTCGGCGCGCTTGACAAGAAACTGCGCGGCGAGATGCAGGGGGAGATCAAGCGCATCCACCGTGAACGCCGCACATCCGTCCTGTACGTCACACACGACCAGGAGGAGGCGCTGACGATGAGTGACAGGATCGCGGTGTTCAACGACGGCGCAATTGAGCAGGTGGGCACGCCGGAGGAGGTGTATGAGCGGCCCGCCACACGCTTCGTCGCGGGTTTCATCGGTGAAACCAACTTCTTCTCCGCACAGGCCGTTGGCACGGAGCCCGGCTCCCTGCGCGTGATGTCCAACGGCGTTCCGCTCCGCTGCCGGAGCGACAGCGTTCTGCCGGCCGGGAGCGAGCTGGTGATCGCGGTGCGTCCCGAGCGCATACGATTGCTGACCGACGTGGGCGAGCGGGTGGGCCTTGCGGGAACGATTACAGATGTCGTTTACCTGGGCACAATGCGCCGTATGGCGATCCAGCTGCATCACGGGGGTGTCGGCACTGCCCTAATGAGCGCCCAGAGCTGGGAGACGAGCGGCCTAGCGCTCGGCCAGACTGTATCTCTCGACTGGGACGCGGAGCACGGCACGATCTTCGGTGCGGATGATAGAGCCCTAGTCGACGGCTAGCAGGGCGCCAAACCTGGCAGAGCTTAGCGAGATGGTGAAGACCGTCGCCGACCCGGCTACCCCAGTTCTGGGCAAGGCTTTCGCCATCAACATGCGCGTCGCTCTCTCGAACTCTCGTGTGTTCCGCCCCGCCAGCATCGGGCGAGATGCACGGCGGCAATATGGTCGAGGGCTGAGCTGTGTGCTTTGACACGCCATCAATTCCAGACCGGACAGTCCGGTATCGGCCAGGTGCACCGGTAATTGAAATCACCGAATAGAGACAAGCTGGCTGATCAGGCCGCTCGTGTGTCCCGGAACGATAGGCACGCAGTCGGAGGGAAATTCCTGTCGGATTGTGACGCCGCGGTCCATCACGCCCTCCAAAAAGGCGTCCAGGTGATCCATCGCGCCGGTGGGCAGGTCGTGCAGGACCATCAGTGTCCACTCCTGCCGATCGAGTTGGGCTAGCGCCGTCTGCACCCAGATTTCCGGCTCCGCCCAGTCGCGCGGGACGGCGTTCCAGAGCACGCAGCTGTAGCAGCCCTGTTCGAGCAGGGTCACGGCATCTGCGCTGAGCAGATGCGGCCCAATTGCGCCGCCGCCGCCCATGGGACGGAACCACCGTGATGGATGGGCGAGCGACCCTAACTCGTCCTGCGTTTGCGTAATCTCGAACGCAGCACGGCCGGGCTGCTCGCCCAGGGGGACCGTGTGCGTCCAGGTGTGATTGCCGATCCAGTGGCCTTCGGCTGCGGCACGCTCGGCACAGGAGCGCGCCGCGGGGTTTGCCAGCTTGTTGCCGATGACAAAGAAGGTCGAGCGGATCCCGCGTCGGGCCAGGGCATCCAGCACCAGAGGGGTGGTGGCCGGATCGGGCCCGTTGTCGAAGCTGAGGGTAAGCTGTTTCATGGGGCCTCCATCCGTCCGGCATTAATCCAGCCTGCGGCCCGGCGCTCGGCCCAGCGCACGCCACCGTCGAACAGCGCGATCACCGCCACCACCAGCAGCACCGCGGCAAAGACGTGCGGGCTGTCCAGGGTCGTGCGGTAACCAGTGACCAGGAAGCCGACGCCGGCGGTGGACACCAGCATCTCCGCCACCACCACGCCGACGATGCACAGCGCACCTCCGAGCCGCAATGCCGCCAGCACCGTGGGGATGGCGGCCGGCAGCACGACGCGCAGCAGCAGCTGCAGCGGCCGGGCGCCCATGCTGCGGGCTGCGAGTAGAAGGTTGGGGTCGATGGTCCGCATGCCGGCTGCCATGGCGAGGGCGGTAGGAAAGACGGCGTACAGCGCGGCGAAGGCGATCTTGCTGCCCGATCCCAGGCCGAACCAGGCTGTCATCGCGGGGTATAGGATCACGATCGGCACGGCATACAGACTGGAAACGAGCGGCAGCAGGAGCTGCCGCACCGAGGCCACGCCACCCAGCACGGCGCCGGCCAGGATGCCGCCGCCGCAGGCGAGCAACGCCGCTACCGCCACCTCCCCGATCGTCACCGCAAGGGCTGCGGCATAAGTAGGCGCGTCCGTGATCCCGGCCCCGATGGCAGCAGTCAGTGGCGGCAGGAACAGGGCGGGCACCATGCCCAGCCGCGGCAACGCTTCCCACGCCAGCAGGAGCACCGCCACCAAGGTCCAGCGGATCGCGGCCGGTGTCACAGTGTCCGGATCTGCTGCCAAATGCGATCGCGCAGCTGGGCGAAGTGCGGGTCGCCGGTCATGGCATAGGTGCGGGGACGCGGCAGGTCGACGGCGATGCGGTCGATGATGCGGCCGGGACGGGCTGAGAACACCAGCACCTCATCTGCGAGGTACACCGCTTCCGTTAGGCTGTGGGTGACGAACACCACCGTCTTGCCGGTGACGGACCAGATCCGCAACAACTCGTCGCCCATGGTCATGCGGGTTTGTTCATCCAGCGCCGCGAAGGGCTCGTCCATCAGCAGCACCGGTGGGTCCTGCACCAGGCCGCGCGCGATGGACACGCGTTGGCGCATACCGCCGGACAGCTCGTGCGGGTGCCTGCTCCCGAAGGCTCCGAGCCCGACCAGGGCCAGCATCTCCGCCGCCTTAGCCCGGCGCCGGGCTTTGTCCATGCCGCGCAAGGCGAGTGGAAAGGCGACGTTATCGACGGCATCCAGCCAGGGGAACAGGTTGGCGTCCTGGAACACCACGCCGACCCGGTCCGGGTCCGGCGCGTTCATCGGCTGGCCGACGCAGCGGATCGTGCCGCTGCCGGGTAGGTTCAGCCCGGCGAGCATCATCAGCAGCGAGGACTTGCCGCAGCCGCTAGGGCCGACCAGCACGGTGAAGCGGCCCGGCGCGATCGCCAGCGACACGGCATCCAGAGCCGGCGTGTCACCGTGCCGGCTGCCATAGGTGTGGCTGACCCCGCAGACCTCAACGGCCGCTGCCGTGTCCGTCCCGCTCATGCTCGCCACCCGCCGGCGCGCGCTTCCAGCCAGCGTAGCGCCTCGTTCACCACGATCGCCGCCACCGAAACCAGCAACACCCCGGATAGTAGCGGGGTCATGTCGAAGCTCTCGCCCCAATCCGCCAGCCGGTGCCCGAAGCCGGCGCGGGATGCATAGACCTCCGCCAGCATGACCGCGGTCACGGCAAAGATCATCGCGGTCCGCAGGCCTTCGAGCAGGATTGGCAGCATGCCCGGCAGATAGACGCGCATCACGACCTGCAGCCGCGTGGCACCGTAGGAGCGGGCCACCAGCAGGTGCTCCGGCCGGACGGATCGCACGGCTGCCGCAGCGCTCATCGTCACGAGCAGGAAGGCGGAGAATGCGCCGAATGCCACTTTCTGCCCGAAGCCGATGCCCATGGTCAGGATGAACATCGGCAAAAAGATCGACTTCGGCACGCCGAACAGGAAGAAGACCAGCGGGTCCATCACGTGCGCAAACCGCCGGCTTTCTCCCAGTGCTAGCCCCAGCAGCAGCCCGATCGGGATGGAGACGGCGAAGGCGGCGCCGATTTCGGCGGCGGAGATCAGCAGGTCCGCCCGAATGGCCGGGCGGCCGAGCATGGCGACGCTGCCGGTGAACACGGCGCTGAATGGCGGCAGCAGCGCCGGGTCGACAATCCCGAGGCGGGGCAGCGCCTCCCACGCGAGCAACAGCGCGGCCACGATCAACAGGCGCCCGGCAGCAAGGGTCACACCGTGGGCACTGGCTTGAAACGGTTGGACACCACCTCCGCGGCGGGAGCCATGTCGGTCATGCCGCCAAGGCGCGAGAGCTGGAGGTTGTACTCGATGCCCGCCAGCGGCATGGCGCCGTCCGAAGAAAGCTTCAGGATCGTGTTCTCCCATTCTGCGGCAGCCGCTTGCGTGGGCACCTCGTCGATTTCAGCAATCAGCGCGACGGAGGCGTCGCGGTTAGCGTGCATCCAGAGCACCGCGCCGTAGAGAGCGTTCAACCCTTTCTGGATCAGAGCCGGGTTGCGATCGATCAGGGGCTGGGTGGTGATCCAGGCCGTTGTGACATGGGCCGGTATCGCTTCGGCATAGTCGATCAGCACGCGCGCTTGGCCGGACTGCTCCAGCTGGAAAGAGAGCGGGGAGTAGACCACGGCGGCATCCACGTTGCGCGAGCGCAGGTTGGGCACCAGCCCACCTCCGCCCAGCGGCACGCGGGTGAACTGCAGCTTATGGTCGCCCTGGGTCCACAGGGCCAGCTGGTCCGAGGCGGAGCCGGCAGAGGTGATGCCGACCTTCTTGCCGGCTAGCTCCGCCGCCGACGTGATCGGGCTGTCCTGCCGCACCAGCAGGTGCCAGCCGCTGTACAGGCTCGACCCGCCCGCCACCGCCTTGGCCGGCACGCCCTTACGCTGCCCGGCCGCGACCAGGGAAGGCGGATCCAGGATCAGGTCCGCCGCGCCGGCCGCCAGGGCCTCGAAGCATTCGGCACCGCCGCGATAGACGGTGGGCTCGGCGCCGATGCCTTCCTTGGCGAAGAAGCCCTGCCG
>JBPBQE010000216.1:0-5349 GCA_050954595.1 Janthinobacterium lividum
CCGATCATCGAGCTGGTTGTTCGGCTGAGCGAAATCGATCGACCAAGCGGAGAACGTTCCCTCGCTTCCCGCATGTGCACGTTGGCTCGGATAGCTTTGACGGGATGGGAATATTGATGCGCATCTCGCATGCAGCGGGAACGTGCGAAAGCATCAGCTCTTGCGACGGTAGAAGCCAGAGAAGCTGACGTTGACTCCGCCACACGCGTTGTTGTCGCGAGCAATCAGATACGGCCCACGGCGCAGCAGCCGGATCCGGCAGGTGAATTCGTCACCCGCTTCATAGGGCAGCGTCTTGTCGTCGTCGCCCATCGTGAAGGCCAGCACGCCGTTGACCGCCTGGGCCGTGCCAGCGACCTCGCCGGTGTGGATGCCGCCAGTGCGGCGGCGTTGCGGATCCCCCATGCCCCATGTGGCATCGCCTTTGACCGCGAGTGCGCCGCCCGCCGCGGCCGCAATCACCAGTTCCTGCTCCGGCGCCATCCAGTTGCCGGCCCAGTCGGACGGGCGTTGCGCGGCCTCGGGCAGCGGCGCCATCGCTGCAGCCGGCAACCAGCCGATCGTCTGTGCACCTTTGGCGCCCACGAACCCGGCGCAGACGTATTGGCCTTGAGCCGGGCCGGTCAGCACGGCGTCCCCGGCCATGAGGTAGGCCGCGCCACGGCATGCGGCGCTGTCGTTGGGGCAGCCGTGGTGCAGCACGTCGTCCTTGACGAAATACACCCGCGCCCCCGTCGACCGCACGGTCGCCGCGCCGGCCTCGTCGCGGACCAGATCATCCCAATCGCAACCCGCCTGCGCCGCAACCGGCATTACCGCGGCGACGAGGGCCAAGACGGCCATCCGCACAGGCGCGGCCCCTCCGTAAGAATTACCCATGCTCGATCCGATCCAGAACAGTCGTGTCACCATCCGCCTGCATCTAGAGCAACATCCGTCGGTCTGGCGAACGGTCGTCGGCACGGCGACGTTGCTGCTGGACACTTTTTCATAAGGGGTGGATGGCGACGCCCAGTTCCCGCCTGGGTCGCGGTGCCGCTTAGTCGTTCCGTTCAGATGGTAGGGGCCAGCATCCCATGCCTGATTGGAGACGGGCAACCTGGGCTGGGCACCTTGGTTCGCACACTTGCTCATCTCGGTATTCCGCGTCGCGTGTGCGCTTGACGCGTGACATGCCCGGCATGTCGCTTTCATCCCAGATAACAGCGGGCTCTACTCGGCGGGTAGATCGAACGGTGCCCGTCGACCCGGCACCTTCCTCCGCGGAGGGAAAATCAACTTCGTTGCAGCGCAAAGGTCCGGCCGATCATCGCGGGTGTAGACATACGTCCCGTTGCCGCCTCGGTCGGTGCTGATCACGTGATACGTGCAGTATCGATATCCTCTGGCCGCGAGCAGCGCCTGGAGCCCGTATTCCGTCGCAAGACCCAGGAGTGCGATGATCGGGACGACCAACAAAAGGCCATAGAGCGCGAACCGTTCAAGCAGTCTCACGCGCAGCAACCAGCACACGGCCGCCACGACGATCAGCAATAGGAGCAACGACACGCCGGTCTCTTCTGCGTCGGCGGTCTGCACGACATCATGCCCGGAGAACACGGCGGCAAAGCCGATCGCGACGTCCCACGGCCAATCGACCAGGACGAACCAGGCAACTGCGAGCAGCAGCGGAGAGGCCACGACGAGCAGGCCGATGCTGGCCCAGCTCGTCCGGGGCCGGGGGCCGATCGACGGCATCAGGCGGCGTGTTTGCTGGTCAGATCCGCATCCATTGCGACCAGGACGTCGGGGAGCGCCTGCAAGGCGCGCCGGCCACACCACAACGCGGCCAGCGCCATCGGCACCGTAAATGCACTGAATGCGAGTTTCGCGCTGAGCAATGTCGGCCAGGCCCACAGCGCTGGGATCGCGGCAGCAGCCCAGATCATGCCAATGAGCCAGCCGCGTCGGAGGTCCCGCGCGGCATGGGCCTGGCGGCGAGCCAGGCGGTAACCACCGCGAAAGACCAGCACGCCGACCATCAACACGACCGCCGCCTGCAGCGCGCCCGGCCAGATCGTGCCAGCCGGCCCGAGCGGATCGAGCGAGGCGACGATCGCGAAGAACATGCCGTTGATCAGCGCGCCGCTGAACGGAAGCGACCCCTGCATCAGCATCACGCTAGCAGACGGCGGGAGCGGGCGAATACCGGCCGGCAGCGTGCCCGGTGGCAGATAGGTTGCGGGCCGGGTGCCGCCTGGCAGACTGGATCGCCTGAGCGCCACCGCACCCGCGGCTGCGAACGCCGTCGATAGCGCCAGGATCACCAGCATGGCCGTTGGCGTCGCCAGGACCGGGGCGCCGTCATCGAGGATGCTGACGGGGTGCAGCGCCGGCGCGGTGAACAGCGCGGCGAGGGCAAGGCTGGGTGCCAGCAGCAGCGCAAGCCACACCGTCTTGATCGCCCAGGCGGAAGGAGACTGCAATCCCCAGATCCACACCATCAAGGGAAGCGCGAGCAGCCAGAAGATCGGGTTGAAGCGGATATTGCCGCCCGCCGGGATCAGCACCGCGACCCACCCGGCGAGTGCGGTCATCATTGCCGCCATGGCCCCCAGCATCGCCCATTGCGCCGGCCGCTCCTGCCGCAGCGCGGTGCCCCGTGCCGCCCAGCTATGGTCGGGCGGCGCGGGGAGGGGGGCTGGCTTCGGGGCGCGGCGCGCGTGCTGACGGGTCATGGGCTCAGGATTTTCGCGAGCGGAACAGCGGCGGCCAGTCGCCGGGCTCGGCGCCGCCACATTGGTCCTGGTAGTTGAGGGAAAGGATGCGGAACGCGCCGGTGCTCCACACCCAGACCTCGGAGGAGCCGCAATCGGCGAGGCCGCGGCCTTTCGATGTCGTGGCCAGGGTGCCGCTGGCCGGGTCGAATTCCGGGTCGACCATGTCCGGACCGTCCTTCGA
Organism: Janthinobacterium lividum; assembly: GCA_050954595.1. GTDB lineage: Bacteria > Pseudomonadota > Alphaproteobacteria > Acetobacterales > Acetobacteraceae > JAVVHH01. The sequence goes on from JBPBQE010000216.1 coordinate 2,941, forward strand.
AACCGGCGAGATCCCGGGCAGGGCGAGGCTGACCGGCCGCGGTGCCCCGCCGGATCGCGATGCCGTCATGACGATCGAGGAGCCCTGGTAGGCCGCCTGGTAGCAGGGGCGGATGATGAGCGCCTGCTCCGCATCGAGCGCGTAGAACTGCGCCGGTTGCTTGACGTCGCACGCGCCGAAAGCGGGCGAGCGCAAGGTGTTGGCCTGTTTCTCGAGACGGGCAATCTCGGCCTTCGACAGCGGGGATGCGGCCCGCCAAACCGGCGGTGCCGGCAGCGGCAGCGGGGGCAGCGGGCTTGCACTGCCTTTGTCGGCGACCAGCGCGGTCGGTGTGCCGGGCAGGCCCTGGACGGCGTCGACGAACCTGAGGGCAGCGACGAAGCCCTCGAGGGGAACAGTGCGGGCGGAACCGTCGGGGTCCGGCGCCGAGAGGGTAATCGCGCGGCCGTCCCGGACTGTTGCGATGAAGGCGGTGACGGCGGCCGGGTCGCTCGTGCCGACGCCGGTTTGGTCGCCGGACCAGGCTGGGCTCGGAAGCGGAAGCGGCTTGCCGTCCAGTTGGAGGCCGGCGCGATCGAAGGCATCCGCTGCGCTCAGGCTGAAAGTCGGGGCGGCAGGGCCTGCGGGGCTGGTGAGGTCCAGTTGAGCCTGGGTGCTCTCGTCGAAGCCGCGGGCGACGCAGGCACGAGTGTTATCGCAGGCCACGAACCAGCGGCCGAACGAGCGGTAGGCCGGCACCGGCGGTGGGGCCGCTGCCGCGAGCAGCGGCGTGAGAAGAAGTAGCGCGAACGGACGAATGGTGACCTCCTGGCGGGATCGCGGATCGATGCTGTCAGCGGAACAAATGCGGCAAGACACGGCTGTTTTCACGCACGATCGTGTCGCGGCTTTCGCGGAAGATTAGGCCGCAGGCTTTGTCGTGGGCAATCCATGACCCGAGCACGACCGTCCAGCCATCCTGCACCAGCATCGAGGCCCGCCGCTGGCTGATGGTGGCGTGGCCGCCATAGCTGCCGTCGGTGCTGGCGGCGAGTTGGCCATCATGCAGGAAGCGGATATTGGCGCCTTCCCGGCCGAGCGCCGGCTTCTCGACCCAGTCTCCGGTGGCAGGGGCGGCCCCATGATGCGCCTCCAGCAGATTGGGGTGGCCCGGGTTCAGCCGCCACAGCAGCGGTAGGATGGCCTTGTGACTCAGCATGGCCTTCCAGGGCGGCTCGATGACGCCCACCGTATCGCGGGCGAAGAACGGGCCGAACTCGTCGGTGGCGGTCCATTCCCACGGGTATAGCTTGTGCAGGAACCGGATGAGCGCCTCGTCGGTGTCGCGGAACTCGCCGGCGGCATCGTTCCACCTGATGTCGGGAATGCCGATGGGCCGGGTCGCGATCCCCGCTTGTTGCGCCAGATCGCGGAAGTAGGTGGAATGCGCCCACTCCTCGGGCGCGTCGCTGAAGGCGGCGAAGTGCATCGGCCGGCCGGCCATGCGCGGTGCCAGCGCTTGGAAGCCGCCCAGCAAGGCCTCGTGCAGCGAGTTGAACTGGTCGGCATCGGGATGCACGGTCTGCAGCCAGAACCATTGCGCGAGCGCCGTCTCGATCGCCAAAGTCGGCGTATCGGCGTTGTATTCCAGCAGTTGCGCGGTGCCGGTGGGGGCGTTCCAGGCCAGATCCATGCGGCCCATCAGCGCCGGGTCGCCGCGCTGCCAGCTCCGGCAGACGTAATCCGCCATCCAGGGCGCCATGCCGAAATCCTGTTGCAGCAGATGCGGCTCACGTCGCACGACATGATCCACGGCGCTCAGGCAGAGCCCATGCAGCTCCGTGGTGGCGTCATCCAGCGTATCCACTTCGGCCGCGGTCAGTTCCCAGTAGTCGGCCTCGTGCCACCACAGGCCGCCATCCAGCCCGGGCTCGGGCTCCACGCCGCCGGAATGGTAGGTGAGCCCGATCTCCTCCAGGCGCTCCTGCCAATCTGGCCGGGCCTGGCCGGGTCGACGGATCAAGAACCGCCGCCCGAATGGGCCGCCGCCGAGAAGCCCAGCCCACCGGAGCGGCTGGACGATGTTCCGGCGCGCGACGAACTCGAGCCGCTCCGGCTACTGCGCGACAGCAATCCCTCGCCCTGGGAGGACGCGGTGACCAGGCTGAACCCGGCACGCCCCGCCTGATCCGACGACCCCGCGTAGTTTGAGCCGGAATACCAGTAGCGCCGCCCGCTGCCACTGCTACTCGAATTGCCCGATCCGCTCGTCGAGCTTGATGACGGCGGCACGCATCCGGGGATAGCGGGCACACCGGTCGGCGGGCAGGGCGGCGGCGCGACGCCGGCATAGACGGGTGTGGCGCCGCGCGTGCCATCGGCCAGGACGCGGCCGATCATGACGCCGGCCATGGCGGGGATGAAGACCGA
>JBPBQE010000153.1:0-5345 GCA_050954595.1 Janthinobacterium lividum
CTCGATGCAGCCCTCGACTACATCGCCTCCGAACCGCACTTCTGGATCATCGCCTGACCGAAAATGGCCAAACTCAAGCTTAGAACCCATTTGGAAACCCGTTCCAGTGATCATTGGAGCAGTTTTCGGTACGGCTCGGTGCGCGGAAACACCCGTCGAGCGGGGTCTAGAAATGCTTCTGACTGGCTAGAACACGTTTCAAACGGGCTCTTGGCTTCCTGAAATTCGTACGATCGTCGTTGGCGAGTTTATGCCGGCTTCGATCGTGCTGCCGATTGAGGGCTGGATGCGATGTTACAATCGATCTGCGACAACATTCCAGCCGATCCCGACTTTCCAACACGGACCCGACGTCTCGATCTGATGCGACGGGTGCTGGACGGGACGCTATACGATGCGTTGCCCTATGAGTTCCACGACGAGCGGACGTCATCGGGCGAGTATATCCCATTGCGTTCACGCCGGCCCAGCGTGCGCTATGCGCTGGCGCGGATCGTCGTCGAAGATAGCGTGGCGCTACTGTTCAGCGAGGGGCATTTTCCGGTTGTGGCCTGTCCGGACGACGGAGTGCGGACGGCAATCGCGGCGATCGCGCGCGACTGCAAGCTCAACCAGATCATGACGGAGGCGGCGATCCGGGGAAGCATCGGCAGTGCATGCGTGCTGTTGCGGATTCTTCGTGGCCGGGTGTTTCTGGATGTTTTGGATACGACCTGGTTGACGCCGACATGGGATCCCGGCGAGCCGGACGCGCTGTTGAGCGTCATCGAACGCTACAAGGTCCCGGGCGCGGATTTACTGGCGGCAGGCTATGACGACGTTGAGGTTGGCGGGCAGTATTGGTTCCAGCGACGATGGGACCGGGAGGAAGAAACCTGGTTCCTGCCGCAGGCGATCGGCGCGATAATCCCGATGGAACCGGATCCCGCTCGGACGGTGCATCATGGGTTGGGTTTCGTTCCGCTGGTGTGGATCAGAAACCTGCCAGGAGGCCTCGCGCCGGATGGGGCCTGTACGTTTAGGGCGGCGCTCGAGACGAGTATCGAGATCGATTACCAACTCAGCCAAGCAGGGCGCGGGCTGAAGTATTCGTCCGATCCGACGCTGCTGATCAAAGAGCCGGCAGGACTTGAAGGCGAGTTGGTGCGGAGCGCCGGCAATGCGCTGGTGGTGAGCGAAAAAGGCGACGCGCGGCTGCTGGAGATCGGCGGCACGGCGGCTGGCGCGGTGCTGGACTACGTTCGCATGCTGCGGGAACTGGCGCTCGAGAGCGTGCATGGAAATCGATCGGATGCTAGCCGGCTTGGCGCTCCGGCGTCGGGTCGTGCGCTGGAGATGATGAACCAGGGCCTGATTTTCCTGGCCGACAATCTCCGGGTCAGCTACGGCGAAGGTGGCATTATCCCGATCTGCAGAATGATCCTGCAGGCGTCACAGCGCTACCCGTTGCGCGTTGAAGGTGCCGATCTGCCGCAGTTGGATGCGGATGCCGCGCTGCGGCTGATCTGGCCACCTTGGTATCCGGCCGGCAGCGAGGATCGGGCGCGCGATGCGTCGACATTGCTTCAGCTGATCGAAGCGAAACAGTTGAAGCCCGAGACGGCACAGCGATGGCTGGCGGCCGAGTGGGGCGTGGTAGGGGAGCAAGCATGAGCGACGAGACGCCCAGTTACGAACCGACAGCAGAAGAGGCCGTTAGTCACGACACTCACGTCGCGGAGTTAGCGCAACTTGCAGCGTTGAGAAGCAAGTTGGTGCAAGCCGAATTACGGACGGCAGCGGCACGAGCGGGGATGATCGATCTCGATGGGGTGAAGCTGGTGGACACGGCCAGTCTCGCGGTCAACGACGCTGGCGAACTGCAAGGCGCGCCGGAGATTATGATGCGGTTGCGGCAGGAGAAGCCGTGGTTGTTCGGACGGGGCAGCAGCAGTAGCCCGGCGGTGGCACCACGGGCGACGCCGCCGAAAGCCAAGACGGCGATGGACATGTCCGTCGACGAATGGCGGGTTGCTCGAGCCGAGCTGCTGCGGCGACGCTAGTACAATAGGAAAATATACTTGACTGGTCGCCCCAGGAAGTCGACACCGTTTAGTTATGATGCGGGTTTCGATGCGGCCAGCCGATCGGTTCCCCGCTGCAGCGTTTGCTCCATGCGGTAATCGTCGCGCCTCGCCGAGGCAGTTGGTTTCTCCTGCTATGGCGGGGTCGGATCGTTCTCATGGCCTGGTGCACTTACGTGCGCCGGGCCGAAACCGTTTGTTGGGGATAGGAAGTTATGGGCATCTCGAACTTTCCGGCGATTTTGCAACCGATCATCCAGCAGGGCTTCCTCGAGCGGGAATTCCAGCAGGCGATGACGTCGCGGCTGGGTTATCGGGCATGTGCCGATCGGCAGGAGTTTGCCGTTGGCATCGGCGAGACGCTGACGAAGACACGAGCCGGATTGAAGCCGAGCGTGACGCAGCCGGTTCCGGCGGCGACCAATACGAACCTCGACAATGGTCTGGTCCCGACGGGCTGGGGCGTCGAGCAGTATACGATCACCATCAACCACTATGCGGCGACGACCGACCTGAACATGGTGACGAGCCGGGTCGGTATCGCGGGTCAGTTTCTGCAGAACGCGGCGATCAACGGCGAGCAGGCGGCTCGGTCGCTCGATGAGTTGGCGCGCAATGCGTTGTTCGCGCCGTATTTCGGCGGGAATACGCGGGTCCGGACAGCGATCGGGTCTGCGGGGCCCACAATCACGGTGGACGACATTCGTGGGTTCACCTCGGCGTTCGTGAATGGCGTGCAGAACCCGATCAGCGGCAGCACAACGCTGACGGTCACGACTGGGGCGAGCGTGCATTCGCTGATCGGCGTGGCGGCAGACTCGATCAACGTGAGCACAACGCCGGGTGGCATCTCGGGGGCGCTGACGTTTGCCGACAACGTCAATACATCGGATGGTGCGGCTGGCAGTCCGGTGCAGGCGGCCAATGCGAGTGTGATCATCCGGCCGAACGCACGGACGACGACGGCGGCGTTGACGGCTGCGGATACGCTGACAATGGGCAGCTTGCTCGATGCGGTCAGCAAGCTGCGGATGAATGCGGTGCCGGAGATCGACGGAGCATATAATTGCTACCTCGATCCGGTGAGTTCGCGGCAGTTGTTCGCCGATCCGGATTTCAGGCAGCTGTTCCAGGGGGCGACCAGCGCCAACCAGGTGTTCCGCAACGGAATGGTCAATGACTTCCTGGGGCTGCGCTTCGTGCCGACGACGGAGGCCTATGTGCAAGCGCATCCGTCGTTGGCCGGGGCGGTGGTGCGGCGGCCGATCATCGTCGGGCAGGGTGCGCTGATCGAAGGCGATTTTGCTGGGATGGCGGCAAACGACATCGCGCCGTCGGACAGCATCGTCAGCGTGGTCGATGGGATCGCGATGGTGACGCGCGAGCCGATCGACCGGCTGCAGCAGATCATTGCGCAGAGCTGGTACTGGATCGGTGGCTTCTGCGCGCCGAGTGACACGATGACCAATCCGCTGGTCGTGCCGACGGCGACAAACGCTTCCTACAAGCGCGCCGTGATGGTCGAGCATATCGGTTAACGCGGTAACGAAAGCGAGGAGCGATCGTGCTGACCGATCCTGAGAAGACCGATGCGCGCCGCTTCATGGGATATCCGGTGTTCGGGACCAACGGGTCCGGCAACATGGGTTGGCAGTTCTACCAGGCCGCCGGCCTGGTAGAGTACCGGCTCAATAATCTCGGAGCGTCCGAAGAAGATGTCCTTAGACGGTATCTGGGCTCACTCTGTGGGCTCGAGATGTCGGTGCCGGAAGCGGCGTCGTCGCTCGATACGTCGGAAGCCGGCGAGTGGGTCAGAAATCCGAAAGAAATTGCAGAGCGGGCGCGGCTGTTAGACGATTGGCGATATCGATTGTGCGCGTTTCTGGGCGTGCCGCCGGGACCAGGGCTGTCCGGCGGCAATAGCATCAGACTGGTGATTTGATGGGCTCGGACCGTTTCCACGATCTCATGAGCCGAGGGTTGGGAAGTGCCGCGCGCGCGATCGGCGATCGTTACGACGTGTTTCGGCCACGGAGTGCGTTCAATCCCTTGGCCAGCGAAAACCTGATCATGCAGATGGCGGTCAGCCTCAGTTGGGGTAATGCCGGGTTACGGTTGCCGCGCGGGTTTGAGCGAGGGATGCGGGCGAGCTTCGATGCTGTCGTATCGCAGGTCGGAGACTACTTACGGGGACCGCGAGGCGTTTTGTTCATCGCAGCGCTGCCCGCGATGCGGCAACCGGTTTGCGTGCTGACCAACGCTTCAGTGGATGTGCTGCGGGCTGGCGGGTCGAGATCTGCGGGGCTGAACCCCTACGGTGGCGTTACGGAGACGTCGCTGGCGATCGTGCTCGGGGATTGGCCGGTCCAGATCGTCTCGGCGGGCAGTGGGCGCTCCGGTGTGCTGCCCGTCGACGGGGGACAGACGAGTTGGTCTGTGGTGATGCCGGCAACACCAGTGCCGGTGTTGCCGTCCGACCTGCTACAGGACAGTGCCGGGCGCCGTTACGTCGTCAAGACGATTGAGGCTACCGAGATGGGTTTGTGGCTTTCGGTTCGCGGCAGCGAGGTTTGACGCTGGTGTAATCCGACGGACCCGACGCCGTGATCTCGCAACATGTCGAGGGTGCATGCCGGATCGTTCTGATGTGGAGCAGGCGTTGGCCGGGCTCATCGCGGGCGCGCTGTATCCGAATGGATCGACGTCGGACAGCGTGGTGGGGACCGTGTGTAAAGTCTATCGCGGTTGGCCCGTCGCCAATGCGCTGGAAAGCGATCTGGAGCAGGGGATCGCGCATATTTCGGTGGTTCCGATCGCAGGAGCGGTGCGGGATCGTACTCGCTACTCAACGGAATGGCAGGGGGCGTCGCCGCCGGCGACGGTGACGGCGACGGTCAGCGGCGATCAGGTAGACTTTGCCGGACCTGGCGGTTCAGGGCAGGTCGCAGGTATTGGGGTCGATGGGCGGGCCTACGCTTATCGAATGCGGAACGGTGATTCGGCGGCGTTGGTCGCTGCGGTGTTGGCGGCGGAAATACGGGCCGATCGACCGGCCGTCGCGATCGGGAGCAGCGTTTATCTGTTGAACGGGCGCAACATCCTGGCTCGCGTCGTGACAGATGGTCAGGGCGGTCAGGAGCTTCGGCGGCAACAGGCAGGATTCCGAGCCGGCTTTTGGTGCCCCGACCCAGTCATCCGGGATGAGATCGTCGGATTAGTCGACACTGCGTTGGCAGCCTTGACGTTCATCGACGTCGGCGGTTGGGCGTGCCGGCTGCAGTT
>JBPBQE010000227.1:0-5332 GCA_050954595.1 Janthinobacterium lividum
TGTTCGAGTGGGTCGAGTCCGACTGCGATCTCGACATCAGTCGCCCCGCCCCCGTCGCCTCAGACGACGCTCCCGCCGCGCCGGCAACGCCGGCAGATGACGGCCTTGACCTCGCTGCGCTGCTTGCATCCCTAGCGCCGACCGCCTCGGGGAACCCGGCGCCAGCCGAGGCAGTCCCCCTGACCGTCGAATCTGCGCCTGCTCAGACCTCTGGCCTCTCCAGCAAACCCGCGGAGGTCAACGCCACGATCCGCGTCGACCTCGTCCGCGTTGATCGGCTGATCGACCTCGTCGGCGAGCTCGTCATCAATGAAGCCATGCTTAACCAGCGGGTACTCGAGGCAGGCGTCGCCCGAGCCTCCGGCATGAACTCCGCCCTGGACAGCCTGTCTCAGCTTACCCGCGAGATCCAGGACAGCGTCATGGCCATCCGCGCCCAACCGGTGCGGTCGGTGTTCCAGCGTATGCCCCGCCTGGTCCGCGAGGTCGCTGCCATGACCGGCAAGTCCGTCCGCCTCGTCACCGAAGGTGAAGGCACGGAGGTCGACAAGACCGTCGTCGAGCGCTTGAGCGACCCGCTCACGCATATGATCCGCAACGCCATCGACCACGGTCTGGAGACCCCCGCAATCCGGCGCGAGAGCGGCAAGCCGGAGGAAGGCGTCGTCCGCCTCTCGGCATTGCATCGCTCCGGCCGCATCGTGATCGAGGTCGCCGACGACGGTGCCGGCTTGGATCGTGCGCGCATCAAGGCTAAGGCCGCAGAGAAGGGACTCATCGCAGCCGATGCCGTGCTGAGCGATGAGGAAACCGACAACCTCATCTTCATGCCGGGATTCTCGACGGCTGCGACGATCTCCGACATCTCGGGCCGCGGCGTCGGCCTCGACGTCGTCAGGCGGTCCGTCCAATCCCTCGGCGGCCGTATTTCCATCGCATCGCGCCCCGGTAAGGGATCGACCTTCACCCTCAGTCTACCGCTCACGCTGGCCGTTCTGGACGGCATGGTCGTGACCGTCGCTGGGCACACTCTGGTCGTGCCGCTAGGTCCGATTCTGGAGACGCTGAAACCAGACCGGAACCAGCTACATGCGCTTGGTCAGGACGGGCGGGTCATCGCGCTGAGAGGGGGCTACATTCCCGTCGTCGATGTCGGGGTCAGTCTCGGGTACCGCGATCGTGCAGACCCGGAACGCGGCGTCGCCCTCCTCGTCGAAGGAGAGGGCGGCGAGAGAGTCGTCCTTCAGGTGGATGAGATTCAGGGCCAGCGCCAGATCGTGATCAAGAGCTTGGAAGCCAACTACGCCGCCGTGCGCGGCATCGCGGCCGCCACCGTCATGGGTGACGGACGGGTAGCTCTTATCCTGGACGTGGATGCAGTTATCGCGGCCTCAAAGGGCGACGGCTTCGGCACTTTGCAGGACGCTGCCCGCGCCGAACCCTTTTTGTTGGAGATGAGATAGGTCATGGACGCCTTACTAGACAGCCACGCCTCCGCCGTATCGCCGCAGGGTCGCGAGTTGATCGCCTTCCGCATCGGAGCGCAGGAGTTCTGCGTCGACATTATGACCGTGCGCGAAATCCGCGGTTGGACGCAGGCAACCATCCTGCCACATGCGCCGAGCTACGTCAGCGGCGTCATCAACCTACGTGGCGCGGTGCTGCCGATCATCGACCTGGCGCGCCGGCTAGGCTTCCCGCCGAGCACGCCGACCGCACGGCACGTGATCATCGTCGCACAGATCGCCAAGCAGACGGTCGGCCTGCTGGTCGACGCCGTTTCCGACATCCTGACGATTGCGGACGGCATTATCCAGCCGACGCCAGAGCTGGCGCCGAGCGACCAGATCAAGGCCTTCGTCCGCGGCTTGCTCCCGATCGACGGTCGGATGATCAGCCTGCTCTCGCTCGACCGCGTGCTACCGGGCGCGACCGTGGAGGCAGCGTGAGCTCCGCACGGACCTTGCTGGGCACCGGCCGGAGCATCGTCGACGGCGAGTTCGTGATGACCGCCGCCGATTTTCGAAGCGTCGCCGACATGATCCACGCCGACGCCGGCATCGCCCTGTCGGACCAGAAGGCGCCTCTAGTTTACTCCCGCCTGGCCAAACGCCTGCGCGCTCTCAAGCTCGGCAGCTTCGCCGAGTATTGCTCGCTGGTTAAATCCTCAGCCGGGGCGGAGGAACGCGGCAACATGCTCGGTGCACTGACCACCAACGTGACGCGCTTCTTCCGCGAGCCGCACCATTTCGAGCACCTCGCCAAGTCGGTGCTACCAGCCGCCCTCGAGCAGGCAAGACGCGGCGGACGCGTCCGGCTCTGGTCGTCGGCCTGCTCGAGCGGCCAGGAGCCTTTCTCGATGGCGCTGACGTTGCTTCGGCTTCTGCCGGATGCCGCACGCTACGACATCCGTATCCTCGCCACCGACATCGACCCGAACATGATCGAGGAAGCGCGCACGGGCCGCTACTTGGCGGAGCTTGCCACCGACATCCCCGCCGACCTCCGCCGGCGCTGGGTCTCGGACTACGAAGACGAGCCCGGCACCGTCGAGATGGCGCCGGCGGTGCGCGATCTGATCGAGTTTCGAACATTGAACCTGATCAAACCATGGCCCATGCGCGGACCATTCCAGGCGATCTTCTGCCGTAACGTCATGATCTACTTCGATCTACCAACCCAGTCGCAGGTCTGGGCCCGCATGGCTCCGCTGCTTGGTCCCGACGCCGCGCTCTACATCGGCCACTCCGAGCGCGTCGCCGGACCCGGCGCCGACATCCTGCGCCCCGATGGCATCACCACCTATCGCCGAACAGAAGCGGGCGCGAAGGCAGCATCGTGACCGTTCGAGTGCTAATCGTGGACGACTCTGCTACGATTCGTCGTCTTATCAAGGCCACTCTGAACCGCGATCCTGAGATCGAACTAGTTGGCGAGGCAGCCAACCCCGACGAAGCTCGCGCCGCTATTAAGCAATTTAATCCAGACGTGATTACCCTCGACGTCGAGATGCCTGGCATGAACGGGCTCGACTTCCTTGAGCGGTTGATGCGGCTGCGGCCGACCCCGGTGGTAATGGTGTCGACGCTCACCCAGGCAGGGGCGGCCACCGCGATCCAGGCGCTAGAACTCGGTGCGGTGGATTGTGTCGGCAAGCCGTCGCTGGAAGCACCTGGCAGCTTTGACGACTTGGCCGAGAAGATCAAAGCGGCTAGCCGCACCCGTCACTCCGGCACTCGTCATGCAACCCGTCCGGTTGCGACCGCGGGCTTCGAGCCAAACGGCAAGATCGTGGCCATCGGTGCGTCAACCGGCGGAGTGGAAGCGCTCATCGAGGTGCTGTCGCATTTCCCGCGCAACTGCCCGCCGACCTTGGTCGTGCAACACATGCCACCAAACTTCACCAGCAGCTTCGCCGCCCGACTCGATCGCCTATGCGCTCCGACTGTTACCGAAGCGACGTCGGGTTGCCCGCTTAGGTCCGGTCAGATCTATCTGGCACCGGGTGGCAAGCATCTCGAAATCCTCGGGACCGCCGCACCGCGCTGTCGCTTGATCGACACTGACAAGGTCAGCGGCCACCGTCCTTCGGTAGACGTACTCTTCCATTCAGTCGCCCGTGTCGTCGGCTCCCGCGCCATTGGCGTCATCCTTACCGGAATGGGCGCTGACGGTGCTGACGGTCTCCTCGCGATGCGGCAGGTCGGCGCTGAAACGCTTGGACAGGATCAGGCAACGAGCCTCGTATACGGTATGCCGCGCGCCGCCCATGAACGTGGGGCCGTCGGGCAGCAGGCACCGCTAAATCGCATCGCCGATCAGATACTACATCGATCAGGCACCAAGGTCATGGAGATCGCACGATGAGTAAGGCACAAAGCCTAAAGACGTTGATCGTGGACGATCAGCAAACAATTCGTAGCTTGTTGCGCGAAGGTCTGCGCCAGATCGGTATCACCGATCTTCTTGAGGCAGTTGATGGAGAGGATGCGCTGAAGAAAATGTTGGCGGACCCAACACCGCCTAAGCTCATAATATCCGATTATAACATGCCCAACATCGACGGTTTGAATCTGTTACGAGCAGTCCGTAAACATCCACCATTTAAAGACATTGTTTTTATTATGCTCACCGGGCAGGCTGACCGAGAGTTAGTTCTCAAGGCAAAGGAGAACGGAGTGAATAACTACCTAATCAAGCCGTTCAGCGTTGAATCGCTGAAGAGTAAGATCGAGGCTGTTGTAGGTGCGTTAAGGTGACGGCTTCGCTGTCCCGTCCGCGGTGCACGCATATCGTCCAGGGCGAACAGGCCATCTTGTCGGATCCGGAGGCAGTCTTGTCCACCCTGCTAGGCTCCTGCGTAGCAGCGTGTCTCCGCGATCCTGTAGCCGGGGTCGGCGGCATGAACCACTTTCTGCTCCCCGGCAACGAGGGTTCGATCAGTGGAGCAGAGCGCGAGGGCGTCCATGCAATGGAGCTTTTGGTCAACGGCCTACTTTGCCGTGGTGCGCAGCGCTCTCGTCTAGAGGCAAAGTTGTTTGGTGGTGCGCGAATGTTGAAAGGGCTGACCGATGTCGGCGAGCTCAACGCGTCTTTTGCTGAGCGCTTTCTCCGCGCTGAGCGGATTGTCGTCGTTGGTGGTAGCCTACGCGGCGATCGAGGTCGACGCATTCAGTTCTGGCCGGTATCCGGCCGGGCACGCCAAATTATGCTGACCGCTGGAACTACACAGAGCCTGCAGCAGCAGCCGGAAGCAAAAGTGATTGTGCCCGATAGCGGAAACTTGGAGCTATTTTGATGCCTAGCTCGACCGAAACTGGTATTTGCGACCTGCTCGAAGCTTTAAGTCGGGAATGTGGTACTCTTGCAAACATCTCCGAACAGATCCAGACCATCATAGTGTGCGCCGGTGGAAGTGCTTCGACAGCGCAGTCTTTTTACCGTGACGCACAATCCTGCGACCTCCTGACACAAAGCCTTATTGCTATAACCGACTTTCTCTGCATGATATCACAGCGAGCACCTCGGTCCTGGACCCTCGACATTGTCGACATCTTGCAAGAATTACCATTGTCAGATCTCGCCGCCGCTCTCGCTCTAAAGTCTAACTCAAATGAGAAGAGATCTCCAGGTGCGATCGAACTCTTCTAGTAGGGGCGCACCGGCTCGCCTCTGCAAGCGATGGTAACGTCGGCAGGTGACACCTTGCTGCTCGAATTCTTGCGACTTCACCATCGGTCTAACACTACACAGGCACCGTCAACTTGTTGGACGGACGTTGTGACAGGGCGCGATCAGGGCGGCGTGCTCTCGGTCACACCGCTGCGGCGAC
>JBPBQE010000485.1:0-5315 GCA_050954595.1 Janthinobacterium lividum
GGCGCGCCTTTCTGGCGCAACCCCGCCCCATTCTCCCGGAGACCACTGATGGACCGTAGAACTTTCCTGACCGCTTCCGCTGCAGCGCTGACGGCGCCGATGCTGGGGTTAGGCACCGCTGAAGCACAGTCACCGACCCGGGCGGAGACGCTGCTGCTGGTGCAGGAATATGGTCCTAACAGCATGGACATGCAGGGCCTGGGCTCGTCCCAGCCGGTCAACGGCGTGGCGCTGAACTGCTACGACCGGCTGGTGCGCTTCAAGAAGGTGCCGCTGCCGGACGGCAAGGGCTCCAGCTTCGACCTGACGAAGCTGGAGCCCGAGTTGGCCGAAAGCTGGCAGGAGGCCAGCGACGGCATGAGCGTGACGTTCAAGCTGCGGGACGCGAAGTTCCATTCCGGTCGCCCGGTCTCGGCCAAGGACGTGAAGTGGTCGCTGGACCGCGCCGTCACCATTGGCGGGTTCGCCACCACGCAGATGAACGCCGGGTCCATGGAGAAGCCGGAGCAGTTCGTGGCGGTGGACGACAAGACGTTCCGCATCGACTTCATCCGCAAGGACAAGCTGCTGATGCCGAACCTCGGCGTCACCATCCCGTTCGTGTTCGACAGCGAGCTGGCGACCCGCAATGGCGGCGGCGACCCGTTGGCCAAGGAGTGGCTCAAGAACAACGTCGCCGGCTCCGGGGCCTTCAAGGTCGAGAGCTGGAAACCGGGCACGGAGACCATCTACGTCCGAAATGACGACTGGGCGTGCGGCCCCCGGCCGGCCATGCGGCGCATCATCACCCGGGACATTCCGTCGCCGTCCACCCGCCGGGCGCTGCTGGAGAAGGGTGATGCCGACGTGTCGTTCGGCTTGCCGCCCAAGGACTTCAAAGATCTGGCGGATGCCGGCAAAGTCCAGGTGATCGGGGTGCCGGTGCCGAACGGGATCTGGTACGTGGCGATGAACAGCGCCGCCGGTGCCTTTGCCGATCCGCGCATGCGGCAGGCGATCGCGTGGGCCATTCCGTACGAGAAGATGATGCAGGTGGCGCTGTATGGCCGCGGCGTGCCGATGTGGGGCGCCACGGGCGGGCCGACCGCTGCCTGGCCGCAGCCTTATCCGTACGAGACCAACATGGAAAAGGCCCGCGCGCTGGTGCAGCAGGTGAGCCCCGGCGGCTTCTCCACCTCCGTGTTGTTCGATTCCGGGCAAGCGACGATCGCGGAGCCGATGGCGGTGTTGCTGAAGGAAGCGTTGGCGCCGCTCGGCATCACGGTGGAGTTGAACAAGGTGCCGGGCGCCAATTTCCGCGGCGAGCTGAACAAGAAGACGGCGCCGATCGTCATCAACCGCTTCGCGGGCTGGCTGGACTGGCCCGACTATTACTTCTTCTGGAACTTCCACGGCAGCAATTCCGTGTTCAACGTGTCGTCCTACCAGAACGCGGCGATGGATAAGCAGATCGACGCCGCCCGCTTTACCTCGGACCCGGCGAGCTACGACGCCGCGGTGAAGTCGTTCGTCGGCATCGCGGAGAAAGAGGTGCCGGTGGTGCCGATCGCGCAACCGCTGCACGACGTGGCGATGCAGAAATCGATCGGCGGCTATCAGTTCTGGCCATGCCGCGAGCCCGATTTCCGCGCCTTTACCAAGGGCTGAGCGGGATGTTGAGGTTGGTGGCGTCGCGGCTCGGCACGGCGGTCCCGAGCTTGGTGGGCGTGGTGATCGTGACGTTTCTGCTGACCCGGGTGCTGCCGGGCGACCCGGCGACTTATTTCGCCGGGCCGGTGGCGTCCAAGGAGGCGATTGCCGCGATCCAGCACCAGTTGGGGCTCGATCTGCCGCTGTGGCAGCAATTCGTGCGCTACGTTGTCGATCTAGCGCATGGCGATCTCGGCACGTCGCTCACCACGGGGCAGCCGGTGGTGACGGAGATCGCGGCGCGGTTGCCGGCCTCGGCGGAGCTGACGCTTCTGGGGTTGATCCTGGCGGTGCTGGTCGCGGTGCCGCTCGGCGTGTTGGCGGCGTTGCGGCAGGGGTCTTGGATCGATCATGCCTGCCGCGTGGTGACGACGGCGGGGGTGTCGTTGCCGGTGTTCTTCACCGGGTTGCTGGCGGTGTATGTGTTCTACTTCGTGCTCGGGTGGTCGCCGGCGCCGCTGGGGCGGCTGGACAGCTTCCTGTCGGAGCCGCCGCACGTCACCGGCTTCTTTCTCATCGACAGCGCCTGGGCGCGGGATGGCGAGACGTTCATGGGTGCGCTGTCGCAACTGATCCTGCCGGCGGCGACGCTGGCGGTGTTCGCGCTGGCGCCGCTGGCGCGCATCACGCGGGCGGCGATGCTGGCGGCCCTGTCATCCGAGTTCGTGCGCACGGCGCGGGCGGCCGGGCTGACCGGGCGGACGGTGGTGATCACCTACGCGTTCCGCAACGCGATGTTGCCGGTGCTGACCACGCTCGGCATGGTGTTTTCGTTCCTGCTCGGGGCCAACGTCCTGGTGGAGAAGGTGTTCGCCTGGCCGGGCATCGGTTCATTCGCGGTGGAGGCATTGATCGCGTCGGATTTCGCGCCGGTGCAGGGGTTCGTGCTGACCATGGCGGTGCTCTACATCCTGCTGAACCTGATCATCGACCTGCTGTACGGGCTGGTTGATCCACGCATGAAGGCTGCGGGATGAGCGGCGTGGCCGTCCGGCGGCATCCGGCCGCGGCGCTGGCGGGGCATGTGCGGCACGTGCTGGCTGGCAACCCGGTGACCGCGTTCAGCTTCGCGCTGTTCCTGTTCCTGGTGTTGTGCGCCCTGCTCGGGCCGGCGCTGGTGCCGTATGACCCGCTGGCGAGCGACACGATGCAGGCGCTGAAGCCGCCGTCGGCGGCGCACTGGTTCGGCACGGACCCGTTGGGGCGCGACATCCTGTCCCGCGTGGTGGTGGCGACCCGGCTGGACATGGCAATCGCGGTGTTCTCCGTGGCGCTGGTGTTCGTGCTGGGCGGGTTGGCGGGCGTGGCGGCCGGGTTCTTCGGCGGCTGGACGGACCGGATCGTGGGGCGGCTGGCGGACACCATCATGGCGTTCCCGCTGTTCGTCTTGGCGATGGGCATCGTGGCGGCGCTGGGCAACACGGTGACCAACATCGTGCTGGCAACGGCGATCGTGAACTTTCCGCTCTATGCCCGCGTGGCGCGGGCGGAGGCGCTGGTGCGGCGGGATGCGGGGTACGTGCAGGCGGCACGGCTGATCGGGAACGGTGAGATACGGGTGCTGCTGGGGACGGTGCTGCCCAACATCCTGCCGATCATGGCGGTGCAGATGTCGTTAACCATGGGGTATGCGATCCTGAACGCCGCTGGGCTGAGCTTCATCGGGTTGGGGGTGCGGCCGCCGACGCCGGAATGGGGGATCATGGTGGCCGAGGGGGCGGCGACCATCGTGTCGGGCGAGTGGTGGGTGGCGCTGTTTCCGGGGCTGGCGCTGATGCTGGCGGTGTTCTGCTTCAACCTGCTCGGCGACGGGTTGCGGGACATCGTCGACCCGTCGAGGCGCACGTGATGCAGGACATGCCGCTGCTCGACGTGCAGGACCTCTCGGTCGAGTTCTCCACCCGGCGCGGGCTGGTGCAGGCGGTGCGGCACGTCAACCTGTCGATCGGCAAGGGCGAGACGCTGGGCGTGGTGGGCGAGTCCGGCTCGGGCAAGTCGGTGACGTCCTACGCCGTGATGCGGATCCTGGATCGGGCGGGACGCATCGCGGGAGGCTCCATCGCGTTTTCCGGCGTGGCGCTGCGGGGCTTGCCGGAGGCGGAGATGCAGGATCTGCGGGGGCGGGAGATCTCCATGATCTTCCAGAACCCGCGGGCTGCGCTGAACCCGATCCGCGCCGTGGGCCGACAGATCGCCGACGTGTTGCTGCGCCACGGCCAGGCCACGCGCGCCACAGCGCGGGCAAAGGCGATCGAGGCGCTGGACCAGGTGCGCATCGCCAACCCGGCGGAACGCTTCGACGCTTACCCGTTCGAACTGTCGGGCGGCATGTGCCAGCGTGTGGTGATCGCGCTGGCGCTGGCCTGCCGGCCGCGCCTCTTGATCGCGGATGAGCCGACGACCGGCCTGGACGTGCGTACGCAGAAGGCGGTGATGGATCTCATCGTGGAGCTGACGCGCGCGCGCGGGATGTCGACGCTGCTGATCACGCACGATCTCGGCTTGGCGGCGGCGTATTGCGACCGGGTCACGGTGATGGAAAAGGGCGAGGTGGTGGAGAGCGCCGGGTCGGCGGCGATCTTCAGGGCGCCGGCGCACCCCTATACGCGCCGCCTGGTGCGGGCGACGCCGCGGCCGGGGGCGGTTTTGCACGATCTTTTGCCTGAAGGCGCACCGTTGCCGGCCCCCGCTGCTTCGGCGGAGGGCGCTGGCGAGGTGCTGCTGGAGGTTTCGGGGCTGGTGAAAGAATACCCCCGTCCCGGCGGTGCGGGGCGGCTGTTTGCACGAGGGCCGGGTCCGGCGCCGTTCCGGGCCGTGGATGGGCTCGGCTTCACGGTGCGGCGGGGTGAGAGCGTGGGGCTGGTGGGAGAGTCCGGCTGCGGCAAGTCCACCACCTCCATGATGGTGATGCGGTTGCTGGACCCGACCGCGGGCTCCATTCGGTTCGCCGGGCAGGAGATCGGAGCGATGCCGGCGCGGGGGTTCGCCGCCAATCCGCTGCGATCGCGCATCCAGATGGTTTTCCAGGACCCGACGGACAGCCTGAACCCGCGCCTGTCGGCGGCGCGCGCCATCGCGGACCCGATCCTGCGGATGGGGCAGCAGCGCGGCGCGGCGTTGCGGGAGCGGGTGGAGGAACTGGCCGGGCTGGTGGGGCTACCGCTGACGCTGCTGGACCGGTTTCCGCATCAGCTGTCCGGCGGACAGAAGGCGCGGGTCGGGATCGCGCGCGCCATTGCCCTGGACCCGGAGCTGGTGATCCTGGACGAGCCGACCGCGGCGCTGGACGTGTCGGTACAGGCGGTGGTGCTGAACTTGTTGCAGGACCTCAAGCAGCGGCTGGGCATGAGCTACCTGTTCGTCAGCCACGACCTGCACGTGGTGCGGCTGCTGTGCGACCGCGTGATCGTCATGCGGGCGGGACGCGCGGTGGAGGAAGGCACGGCGGCGGCGGTGCTGGACTCGCCGCAGGCCGAGTATACGCGCGAGTTGCTCGCCGCCATTCCGCATCCGCCCGCCTGAACTTAGCGAGGACTCATGAGCGACCCCGATCCTACCAGCCTGGCGCTTGCGCTGGATGCCGCGACCGCGCTGTCCGGGGTGCCTATGCGGCCCGAGTGGCGCGA
>JBPBQE010000566.1:0-5312 GCA_050954595.1 Janthinobacterium lividum
TCCTCGTCGCCGGGATCAGGGTAGCTATGGACGACGACCAGCACGACAACCGGTCCGACCAGGCCGAGCGCGTGCCATCGCTGTTCCCCGCCCTCGATACGATCGGGGAGGATGACGTGGAAGGGATCGTTCCACACCTCTTTTGCCAGCCCGAACGACACGCCGTGCTTGGCGAGATTCGAAGCAGCCTTCTCCTCATCCCATTCAAACGCCACTTCGGTTCCTGTATTGACGAAAACGTACATACACGGGGGTTATGCCGGACGCAAGCCGCCAAGGAATTCTCACGCCGCGATACGTATGATAATGTTCGTTATCCGATGACCACGCCTTTCCAGCTTCGGCGCTTACGGGCGGGGGGCGCTTTCGCCTCAGCTGTGCGGTATGGCTGCGCATCGGGATCGTCGATAAGCTCGCGAAGGTGGGTTCGTCCCCGGGCGACGCGGCTTTTGAATGTCCCTTCTGGAATCGAAAGCTGCGACGCAGCGACGCTAATTGGCAAGCCCTTCGCCGCTAGCGTCACGGCATCACGATGATCAGGACTTAACTGATCTAGAGCCCATGCGATGTCGCTCACCTCGACGGCCAGATCTTGACCGCCCTCGGCGCCAGGCATCCGATCGAATGCGTCATCAGGCAGATCGGCATGAAATCGATCTCGCCGATGACTCGCCAGGAAGCTGTTGCGCATCACCACCCGGCTCCACGCTGCGAAATTGCTGTCCGATTGAAAGCTGTGCCGCCCTGACCAGCAGCGCAACATCGTGTCCTGGACAAGGTCGTCCGCATCAGCCGCATTCCCCGCCAGACGCCGCGCATAGGTTCTAAGCAGGCGCGTATGACGGTTTAGGGCATCGGCGAAATCGGTATCGACATCAGCCGTTATGCCGAGGCGCTCGTGGTACATGGTTCAGAGGTCACCCGGTTGCAGGGAGCGCCTCATACTCCCGCTTCCTTGATGGGAGATGACTGATCATTGCTATTGAAGAGGTTATAAGGTCACGGACTCAGCCCTATCGTCAGCGATAGAGCCCAAGGAACAGGTCACCCATCGAGCGACGCCGAAATAAGGTCCGCCAGCGCTGCCGGCGGTGTTCGGGACGGTCATGTGCGAGATGGCACCGCTGGCACAGAGCGGCGAGATTCTGTGGGGCGTTGTTTCCTGGGTCATGATCAAGATGAGCGCTCGCCAGCACGACACGCGTTGATCGAGGTTGTGCGTCAGGGGCGGCCAAATCCTCGAGCCAAAGCTGCCGCGGCTTCAAGGTGTGGGGTGCGGGCAAACCTCGCGCGCGCTGTCCACGGTCATTCCGCCACTGTCCGCGCTCCTCGTCATACCAACGCCCATCACCAAGGTGGAGCACATCGTGGCCATGGGGTCGCCCGCACCGTTCGCAACGGCCTTTCGCACGCTGGAAGCGGATCATCTCTGAGAGCTGCTGCCAATCGATCGGGTAAAACCAGCGCTGCTCGGGTCGGATTGGCATAAGCCGAGCATGAATCATCACACGCTGGAACGAAAGGAGAATCGTCTGGAAAAGCGGCGTAGGAAAAATGAACCCCGCCGAGCGCGAAGCATCGACGGGGCCAGGGTTCGGGAAACCGGACAAGGGGGGAAGCCCGGTTCCCTTGCTGAATGATCTACTCGTGCGAAGGTTGCGGCTGGACAAGGTCGGCCACCAAAAGCAACGAGCGCCATGGCTATCATTCCGAATGCAATCTGGCTGGAACATGCGGTCGCGACGAGGCATTTACGGCCCGACGATCGCATCATCGTCGCCGAAGGCTCGTTGGAGCAGGTCGTTGACGCGATCTGCGAGCTGCCGCCCCACGATCAAAAGAAGATCACGATCAGCCTTCCCAACCGCGGTGCCAAGCCGTTCGGATTCGAGGGCGATATGATCTCTGTTCTACGCCTCGAATGGTTGGGTAGCTGATCGCCAGCTCATAGCTGGAGCGCGCAGGCGGAGCCCCACGGACTTGGCTGATCACTAGGGCAAAGGTGTCTCAGATGGCGCCGTATCGGGCTGATCATAGTCCGGCGCAGGTTCGCCGATCCCGGGCAGGTCAGTGTTAGGCGCCTCGGTTGGCGTGCTCGGTACCGGCGTCTCTTGTGGCGACTGAGGGGTGATGACGTCGGGCATGAAATCAGGCTGTGTCGCCATGTATCTTCTCCTGCTGATGGTTACGTAGGCCGCTGATCCGCGTCCATTCCTCTAACGCGTAACTCCCACTTGCAGCGCTCTCCAAGCCCTGGCTTTGTGCTGGCCGCAGCCAAGCCCACGCCGTTGGTTATCGAGCATGGCAAAGCGGGAGCGTGGATGTCTCGACCGCACCAACTGCACTGAGCAGCGCCCTGGCCGGTTGGTCCGGTTTCCCAGGGCATCAACCTTCCGCTTTCGTCCGGCGTCAGCTTGTTTGGCATCTCAGACCCCTTCCTGCCGGCTCTATGCTGCCGGCTTTCCTACGAGCAGAACGCGCAATCGCGGCCTACCGACGCATTGTGTGCCGACGGCCAACCTATCTCAGGATTCGATAGTGGCAGGCAGATGTCGGTAAAGGGTGGCGATCGAGACGCCGATTGCAGAGGCTACCTCGCGCGGGCGCGTGCCGCTGGCCAACAGCTTGCGTGCGGCATCCAGTTTCTTCGCCGTCATGACGGGCTTACGCCCCCCCACCCTGCCCTGGGCGCGTGCCATCGCTAGGGCTGCGTTCGTTCGCTCACGCGTTAAATCGCGCTCCATTTCCGCCATGGCCGCCATGATATGGAAGACCAGCTTGCCGGCGGTGCCGGAGGTATCGATCCCGTCGGTAAGCGACCTCAGCCCGATCTTCCGTTCGGCCAAGTTGGCCGCTAGATCGACCAGCCCCTTCATGGTGCGCCCGAGACGATCCAGCTTCCAGACAACGAGCACATCGCCGGACCGCGCATGCGAAAGTGCGTCGGCGAGCCCTACTCTGTCGGTTTTTGCGCCGCTCGCCTTGTCCGAGAATATCTTCTCGCAGCCAGCCTCTTGGAGGGCATGGAGCTGCAGGGCCAGTTCCTGCTCGGCAGTTGACACACGTGCATAGCCAATCAGCATCCGAGCCTCTCAAATCTCATCTCCGGTGGGTATCATGAGACGGATGATTTGAGAATGGGTTTTGAGACGGTTATTGGCGTATGCAAAGATCGCAACGCAGGGTCTCTCACAAACGATCCAGACCGTGCGGAAACACTTTCGTGGCCTGAGTAGCTGCGGTCATTCTGGGTCATAGCGGCGCGGCGGCTTGAAACCGCTTAATCTTGCGATGCGATGCCAGAATGGCTTTTGATCGGCCTTGAGGCGCGTAATCGGTTGTACGGATGCGGATTTGCAGTGGCGGATCAAGCGTGTACGGCTTGGATCAACCCCGGCACGCCGATGATCGTGATGGCCCGCCTGAGGTTATAGGCAAGCGCGGTCAGGCTGAACTCGCCGCGCACCTTATCGAGCCCTCGCATCAGGAAATCCCCTTGGTTCATCCATTGCTTGATCGACCCAAAAGGATGTTCGACCGTCTCGCGTCGAATATTGAGGATCTCTGGCCGGGCAGCGAGACGTTCAGCCATGCGATCAAGCACTGCCTCGCCTTCCCATCGCGTGATGCGGCGGAAGTTTCCGCGTGCGCACTGGGCCTTGAGCGCGCACCCGCCACATACGCTCGGATTTGAGTATTGCACGATCGTATGGCCGTTCTGGATCCAGCGGTAGCGCGTATCGAGCTGTTGTTCGGCGGGGCAGTGATAGCAGTCTGCAGCCTCGTCATAGCGAAACCGTTCCTTGGGGAAGCGGCCGTCACGAACGGCCGAACCGCGCTTTGGACGGGCGACATAGGGCGTGATTCCGGCACGCTCGCACGCCTCAATGTCCTCGCCCGCATAATACCCCATATCGGCAACCGCATCGATCTGGTCTACGCCGAGAAGGTCTTTCGCCGCGCCAGCAGTTTCGGCCAGAAGGCCCAGATCGCTGCCCGCGTTGGTGACGTGCTGTTCGACGATCAGCTTGTGCTTCGCATCAACGGCGACCTGCGCGTTGTAGCCGACACCGACCTTGGGATGGGCCGCCATCGCGCGCGCATCGGGATCGGTCAAAGAAATCTGGCTGTCACCGCTGGCCTTCAACTGATCCAGCATAGCCTCGCTGACCTGCCGCTGCTCGCGCACCTTGGCGATCTTCGTCGCTAGCGCTTCGCTCCGCTTAGTCGCACCAGCGTCCTCACTGTGGTCGGCGTCATCCAACTGCGCGAGGTACTTTTCCAGCCGTTCGTCCGCGGACTTGATGTACTTATCGAGTTTTGCCTTCGTGAAATTGCGCGCGCGGCTGTTCACCGCTTTTAGCCGCATGCCGTCGACCGCAACCAGCTCACGTCCAAATAGATCGAGTTTGCGACAGAGCAGTACGAACGCCCGAAACACCGCCTTGAAAGCCGCGCGATTGTCGCGTCGGAAGTCCGCGATCGTCTTGAAGTCGGGTCGCATGCCGCGCAGTAGCCACAACACCTCAAGATTCCGGCCTGCTTCTGCTTCAAGCCGCCGGCTCGATCGAACCCGACTGAGATAGCCGTACAGATACAGCTTCAGCAGATCGGCCGGAGCGTAGCCGGGACGCCCGGTCGCTTTCGGTCGCGAGCGCATGAAGCCGGCATTGCTCAGATCGAGCTCATCTACGAAGGCTTCTATGAAGCGCACCGGGTTGTCCGCCGCCACGTAATCCTCGATCGACGCTGGCAGCAAAAGCATCTGATCGCGCGCGTGACCCTGGATATTTGCCATGAGTACAGCATACTCCGGTCAGCCGGCCGAGGGAATCAGCCAAGCGAGTTTTCGCACGGTCTGGATCGTTTGCTAGAAGCAAGTGGTTTCGTGATACACCGCGATGATGATACGCCGACATCAAGATAGGGGAAAAAATGCAAGACGCGCCGGATATGAAGAATGCCCTTGATGCGGCAATCGAGCTGGCCCGAAAGGCGTATCAAAGGGCGGTGATCGAACTCGCCCAATCCGAAAGCGCTAAAGATAGGTCTATTGATGATGGTCTCGCTGATGTGGATCAGATTCACCGTACAAGGACCAGAGTGATTGCGCTGGAAGCGGCTCGTGATGAGCTTTCGCGAATATCGATTAATGTAGAATAAACGGGAACCACTTATAAATGGAAACTGGGCCAGGCGTGCAGCGCGATCACTGCTAATGTAGATATAAGATGATGAAGCAATCCGCTGCCATTCCTTACCGCGTGACCAGCGGAGGCGAGATCGAGGTGCTTCTTGTCACGTCGCAGACA
>JBPBQE010000070.1:0-5298 GCA_050954595.1 Janthinobacterium lividum
CCGACCATGCCGCTCGATGCAGCCCTCGACTACATCGCCTCCGAACCGCACTTCTGGATCATCGCCTGACCGAAAATGGCCAAACTCAAGCTGAGGAGTGGGTTTGAAGCTCCGCTCCGTAGTACCACTTACTGAATTACCGTCATACTGTAATCCTGCCCTTGCATCTGATATCGTCATACCATCTTGCAAAGAGAAAGCCTCTTACCTTACAACGGTCGGACTAAGGTGACCGTATAAACGTCATACGGTAAGTTGGAGTTACCATGGGACGCATCATAACGGTGGCCTCGTCGAAAGGCGGCGTGTCCAAGTCGGCCATCGTCATGATCCTGAGCGGCAATCTTGCGCAGGCAGGCTACAACGTAGCCGTCATCGATGCCGATCCGAACGCCAGCTACTCGCAATGGCATAAGCTCTATGAGGGAGCGCCGATCGATTGCAGTTGCGAGGTTCGGCAGGAGGAGATCGTCGATCTCGCCCAGGCGAAGGCCGAGCAGTTCGACGTGGTGATGATCGACACCGCCGGTTTCGGCAACACTACGGCCGCCTTCGCCGCCGGCACGGCCGACCTTGTCCTCATCCCCGTTATGCCGGACCGCGCCAGTGCTACAGAGGCAATGCGCACCGCGCGCCAGGTGCAGGCATTCGGCAAAGCGGGAAACCGCAAGATCGAGCTGCGCGTCGTGCGATCCCGCTGGAACCCGCGCGGCCTAGTCGAGCGTGCCGTGCTCAGTGATCTTGAGGCGGCCAAACTTCCGTTGATCGAGCAGCACTTCAGCGATCTTGCCGAGTTCGGAAAACAATCACTGTCGGGCAAGGTGCCGACCGCGGGTAGAGCAGGGGGTCAAGCGACGGAGATGATCAAGGAACTGGTCGCGTTGAAGTCGGTGCCCACCAAGCCGCAAAAGAGGGCGGAATGAGTTTCAAGCCGAAAAAGATAGCCGATCCGGCCGAGCCGCGTCGACCTTCGAGCGCAGAGATCGCGGCTACGATCGGACCGCTGGCCGGGAACCTGATTGCGACGACGCCGCAGCCCGCACCCACGCCTACGGCCACGGCCATAGCAGCGCCGGCCAAGGCCGAGCCGTCGCTTATGATGTCGTTTAAGGCGTCGAAGTCATTCGCGCGCACGCTGGCTAAAGCTGCCGAGCCTGAGGGTGGCCTACGCAAGCTGATCGCGAGGGTTTTCCATGAGGCTGGCTACGAAGTGCCGCACGCCGATCTCGTTGGAACGCGCAAGCGCCGAACGTATGACTGAACGAAGATATTACCATCGGCTTTATCATACAGAACTATTGTCATACGATCAGACTTTGTTCAGCCGGATTACCCGTTAGTAGGTCGATTGGTGCGCATTCGATAATCACCAGGCTCGTGCAACCGAAAGCAGCGAGAAGCTACAAAAACCCGCTCAGCATCCTGTTCAAAGCTTACCGCCACGTTAAACAGCTAACCGCTGTTATTCACGGGCATGGCTGCGATTCGCTGGCGGATGTCGCGTAAGCTGCTGATGGTGCTTACGGATTGGGTGTCGAAGCCATCCATTCTCACAATCATGCCGAGCCACACCCGCCATGTCCGACGATACGGTCCTGCCGTTCCTGTTTCCAGCCGTTGCCCGCAAGAAAGTCACTGCCGCCTTTGACGGTGGGCGGCTCACCTCCGATGGCGGCGTCATGCTCCTGGCCGCCGCTGAGCGCCGCCTTGGCATTGCGGACCGGCTGGCTGCGTTGATCGCTGACCCACGTAATCCGGCTTTCGTGACCCACAGCGTCGCCGACATTCTGCGCGCACGCATGCTGGCGATCGCCTGCGGCTACGAAGACGCCGACGATCTCGATCACCTGCGGACCGATCCCGGCTTCAAGCTCGCCTGCGGTCGCCTGCCTGACAGCGGGCGAGACCTCTGCTCCCAGCCGACCGTGTCACGCTGGGAGAACGCGCCCACCCTGCGCGAGATCGTGCGCCTGAGCTACGCCATGGTTGACGCCTACTGCGCCAGCTACGGCCGTTCACCAACCGCGGTGACACTGGACATCGACGACACCGTCAACGTCGTGCACGGCTATCAGCAGTTGTCGTTGTTCAACGAGCACCACAACGAGCGCTGCTTCATGCCGATCCATGTCTACGACATCGCCACTTCGCGCCCGGTCGCTACCCCTGGTCGCTGCGCCCAAGCAGGTGATGACGCCGCGCACCGCGGCATGGACCGTGCTGCGCTCGCCGGATCGGCGAGGAAGCGAGGCAGACGCTCTGCCGATCAGATTGCGTGCGGCCGCCCCCATCCTCGCAGAGGCTGTAAAGTTGGCAGAGGAATTCGCCGCCTTGGTGCGCGGGCACAAGCCGCAGCTCCTCGATCCCTGGCTGCAACGGGCGTAGGACAGCGCGGTGCCGGCGCTGCACCGTTTCACCAAGCGGTTGTCGTCGGACTACGAGGCTGTCCGCGCCGCAGTGACACTGGCCTGGAGCAACGGCCAGGTCGAGGGACAGATCAACCGGCTGAAAACAATCAAGCGCCAGATGTATGGCAAAGCCAGCCTGGACCTGTTCGAACGCAGGTTCCTGCTCGCGGCATGATCACCAAAACTGGCCAAGCCCCCGTTTTATGGCGTGACTCCATTACCCCCGCTTGCGAACACGCATGGTCCGATATGCAGTTATCTGCTATCAGGAGGCAACATAGTGAAAGCTCGCTCGTCAGTGCGGACTCGAACTTGTGATTCACGCTCATCGAGGAGGAAGAAGCTCGTCGTATGAAACGCCGAGCGCGCGCATGAGCGTCACGATAGTTTCAAGTCGTGGCTCCCAAAGCCCTCTTTCGAGTGCTGAAAGATGGGGCTGGGTCAATCCGCATAGGTCGCTGAGCTGAACTTGGGTGAGACCTTTTGCGACGCGCAAGCGGACTAGTTGAGCCGCAAAATGCTGGCGTTCAGATGAGATCGGTTCTGCGGATGATGGTGTTTTAGCCAAGGCTTAAGCTTTCTTCCTGCGTGATCGGCAGCTGCGGCGGCTGCTAGCACGAAACGTGAGCCAGCAGCATGTTGGATGGTCACGTGACATCACTCACGCTATCTACCCTGCGCGTGACATCGCTCACGGCCATGCTCTGGATTGCGACTCCTTCTTTTCGGTAATGTCCTGCGGCACGCACTGGAAACATGTATGGCAACGCCCGTTCAGCAAAGGCTTCTCGATCTTGGGACGGAGATCGCGACGAATCCACCAGAAGACTTTGCGTTCCAGCACTCAGTTTTGACCCAGACCTCTCTTCCAACCGCCAAGCCTCCGGAAGGTGTAATCGTCTGGGAGCGCCAGCAGGGCAGGGCGAGGCTTCGCGTGGAAGCCGGAAGCGTGCTGGATCCGAAAACCAATGAGTATGTCACCCTTGGCCTTCCCTACGGCCCTAAAGCTCGTCTTCTGCTCATGCATTTGAACAGCGAGGCAGTAAGGCGCCAGTCTCCAGTCATTCCCGTCGAAGACAGCATGACGGCCTTCTTTCGCCGTCTGATGGGCAAGTCGATGGATGGACGCGAGGTGCGCCGCCTGAAGTATCAGCTCTCCGCTCTCGCCGCGGCGCAGTTCCGGATGGGTGTCTCGGATAATGACCGGGCGTTCCAGGTCAACACGCAGGTCGTCACCGCCTTCGAGCTCTGGCAGGATCGCGGTGAAGGGCAGCGTGTGCTTTGGCCTTCGACCCTCAAGCTTTCGCTCGATTACTTCGACAGCCTGACGAAATTCGCCGTTCCTTTGGATGAACGAGCGATCGCCGCGCTGGCGCATTCGGCCCTGGCGCTCGACATCTACTGCTGGCTTGCGCAGCGACTTCATCGCATCCCGGAAGGTAAGCCGCAGTTCGTCCCGTGGATTGGGCTTTATGATCAGTTTGGTCAAGGATATGCCGAGCTGAGATTTTTCCGTCGCGATTTTCTTAAATTGCTTGCCCAGGTCAAGACGGCTTATCCATCGGCTCGCTTCTCGCATGACCGCAAGGGACTGTCGCTCGAGACTAGCCTGCCTCCCGTGCAGAAGCGTCTGGTGCCCGTTCTCAAATAGCCCCGCGTCTCTTCAGCATCCTACTTTTAGGCCGGCGAAATCGATTCGCCGGCCTTTCTTATTTGTGCGTGCCAGAACCGGAATGTGCGCGCAAGTCTCTTCACCGCGTTGATCTCGCCAACACAAATGCTGCTGTCGAACTATCCACACCCCCGGCTGAAATTACAGGAAGATAGTAGGTACTCTATTAGTTAGGTTTGGGTGAGTGATGTCACGTGCCTTTTCGAGAGCGATATCACGTGGTTTTCGTGAGCGGTGTCACGTGGACAACTTAAGATATCCACAGCCAATATTTACCGTGAGCGATGTCACGCTGATCGGCTTATTCAGTATTCGACTCCGGGGACCGCCGCAAACTCGACCGTGAGTGATGTCACGTAGCTCTGACCCACCTGCCAGCGTGAGCGATGTCACGCGGCTCAACGGCCGCCTTTCCATTGGCCTTGATGATGTCGATGCCCTCGATGCTGCTCCCGCTTCGCCCATCCTCCCTGCGGCGGCTCTGGCGCCTTCTGGGGCTGCTGGGCCTATTACAGTTGCCCATGAGGTACTTGAGACCCGCCGTAGCGGCTCCCAGGACGGCGCCTGTGGCCATCTTGGTGGCGAACTCCCGGATACCCGGTGGCAGGGCTCCCCACAGCTCCTGCGGATGCTTCATAAGCCGTTGCCTTGAGGATGGGCGCGCATATCGTTTGTAGTTGCGTGATGAGATCGTCGTGTTATGAATTATAGGAACATATACCGATCGTCAAACGCTAACGGCCGGCATGATCTTCGCTCTCGCCACTGCCATCGTTCTATCTGGCCCCGTCGACCACTCGGCCGGAACTTGTATGGGGATTTGGGTGTCAAGTATTCATTGATCCTCCTGTGGGGTAATGGTCAGACGGGTGAAACGATCCGAGGGGAGCTCGCCATTGCGCGCGAACTTCGCGCCGCAAACTTGTATTCGGTTAGACCCGTGCGGGGTCCTGACCATGAAGCAGACATGCGCTTCAGAAGCGAAGCTCCGAGGCAGCGGACCCATTCTAACGAACGGTTCGATGACCGTGTTCTGGCCCGGGTCACCGCCACCTCGGATCGGCATCAGCGTCCAGTCAGTAATGAAACTGGCGCTGAAACTGGTAAATCGATCGTTTTGCGCGGCGGTTTGTTCACATCGCCGCCCGCAACACGACCCCATGGGGAATTTCGCCCGTCGTCACCATCCGCCACAGGGCAATAAGCAGTTTCCGGGCA
>JBPBQE010000121.1:0-5275 GCA_050954595.1 Janthinobacterium lividum
ATGTCGACGAGTTGGTTGCCGAACTGCTCGATGAAGCGAGCGGCTTCCGCCGACCGGTCTGCCTGTGCCCAGGCGCGAAGCGGGGTTGCCGACAGGAGAAGCGCCGACACGGAGGTCAGCAAAACAGCGCGGCGTGTGATCGAGGGCATGCGGTATTTCCTAGCGGCTGAACCAGGCTGGGACCGTCGTCTTGTTGTCCACGCGGATTTTCTCAATCTCTGCCGCCCGGTTCTGCCGGTAGAGGCTGCGGAACGTCGCGTACGGGTCCAACGCGGTTTTCTTGATGGAGTCGATGAGGTCGATGTTGCGCTCGCGCGTATCGACCGCGGTAAGGACGTAGCGGCTATAGCCCAGCGTGGCGCTGCCGCCGAAGCTGGCCCAGGTCAGCGGATCCAGCACGACATTGCCGGCGAAGCCGGACAGGTCGCGCGGATTGCTCGGCCCGAGGACCGGCAGGAACAGGAACGGGTCGGAACCCACGCCCCACAGGGCCAAGGTCTCGCCGAAATCGGCATCGTGCGAGGGGTAACCCAGGTCGGTCGCCACATCGAATAGGCCGCCGACACCGGCAGTGCTGTTGATGATGAAGCGCATCATCGTGGTGCCGGCGCGCTGCGGCCGGGTCTGGATCACGTCGTTGGCGAAGATCACCGGGCTCGACATGTTGGCCAGCAGGTTATGGATCGGGCGCCGCACCGCACCTGGAACCACGGCGCGATAGGCCACCGCAACCGGCCGCAAGACATAGGTATCGAGGCCGTCATTGACCCGGTAGAAGAAGCGGTTCGTCGGCTCGAACGGATCGTTCGCCTCGTTGTACTCAGACAGTGCCAATTGATCGTTGGGCGCCGGCTTGGTGGCGCAAGCGCCTAGACCGAAGAGCGTCGCCGCTAAAAAAACCCGGGGTAGAACCCAACCCATCGTCATTCCTCTTACACCGTTGATCGGGCAGTGGCTCTCTTATGCTAGCGCCTCAACCCGAACACAACATTGCCGGATGACGTGGCTAAACCGCTTTGACGTCTTATAGTATTGCTGATCGCGACGACGACGCACGTCACAACCCGGATAGCAGCTCGATGAACCAGTTCACATCTCGCCCTCCCCAGCCTGTCGAGCCCGAAGCGACCCTTGAGCGCTGGCTGACCGGGCCGCGCTTCGCTCCGCTGCCGATGCGCTCGGCCGCGACCCCGGCGCCGGCGCTGTCGTTTGAATTTTTCCCGCCCAAGAACGACGCGCTCGAGGCTCAGCTGTGGACCTGCATCCGCCGCCTCGAGCCTTTGGCGCCGCGCTTCGTCAGCGTCACTTATGGCGCCGGCGGCACCACGCAGGCCCGAACCCATTCCACCGTCACCCGCCTGGTGCGGGAGACCAGCCTGATGCCAGCGGCACATCTGACCTGCATCGGCGCCTCGCGGGCCGAGGTCGACGCCGTGGCGCAGGATTACTGGGATTGTGGCGTCCGGCACATCGTGGCGCTGCGCGGCGATGCACCAGCCGGTGAAGCCTATGTGCCGCACCCGGACGGTTACGCTTATGCCTCCGACCTGGTGGCCGGGCTGAAGCGGATCGGTGATTTCGAGATTTCGGTCGCCGCATATCCGGAGACGCATCCCACGGCGCAGAATGCCGACCTCGACATCGACAACCTTAAGCGCAAGCTGGATGCCGGGGCGACGCGGGCGATCACGCAGTATTTCTTTGATGGCGAGGTGTTCCTGCGCTTCCTCGACCGCGCCCTGGCGGCCGGCATCACCGCGCCGATCGTGCCGGGGATCATGCCGGTGACAAACTACGCCCAGGCCAAGAAGTTCAGCGCCATGTGCGGCACCAACGTGCCGGACTGGATGGGCCATCTGTTCGACGGCACGGAGAACGATCCGGAGACACGGCGCATGATCGCTGCGATCGTCGCGGCCGAGCAGGTCAGGTTGCTACAGGCCAACGGTGTGGACGAGTTCCATTTCTACACGCTGAACCGGGCGGACCTAACCTACGCCATCGCCCATCTTCTAGGGGTCAAGCCGCCGCCCCAGGCGGCGGTAGAGAGGCCGCAGTAGGAACGGACTGAGGAATAGCGGGAACTGGCATAGGCCGAAGAACAGGGCCACCCGCGGATCGGCGCCCGCGGGAAGCACGGCGAGAAACAAAGCCATGTTGCGGTTGCCGGCCATCAGGCCGGCGGTCGCGGCGGGCCGGGCGCCCAGAGGCCACAAGGCCAGGGTGGTAATTGCGTTGAGGCCGTAATCGGCGATGAAGGCGGCGGCGAGTGCCGCGGCGACCCAGGCCGGGTCGGCGGCCAGTCGGGCCCATAGGCCGTCCATGACACCGAAGCCGTAGCCCACGACCAGCAGGACCAAGGTCCCGTCCACGGCCGAGCTCCAGCGAAGCAGCCGATCCGGCCCGAGCAGGCGTCGCAGCACCAGCGAGATGAACGCGGGCAAACCCACGACCAGGAGCAACCGGGTCATGAAGGCGCCGGTGCCGATCGCGAGATCGACGCCGGCGAGCCAGGCGACCATCGGCGGCGCGGTGAGCGGCACCAACACGGTCGATGCCATGGAGACGACGAGCGACAGGTCAGCATCCAGCCCGACTAGGCGCGCGAAGGCCGGCGAGGACGTGGCGGCGCAGCCTGCCGCAAAGATCACCAGCCCGGCAGTGATGCCGCGATCGAGCCCGAGCGGTTCGACCACCAGCGCCATCAGCACCGGCGAGATCAGCAATTCAGCGATCACGATGAGCGCGACTCGGCCGGGTCGCCGGAGATGCGTCAGGGTGCTCTCCAGATCCACCCGCAGGAAAATCAGCGTCATCATCCCGAACACGAACGGCGCGACCGCAGGGTGAAAGGCGCGGGCCAGCGGCGGGATCAGCGCGCCGCCGAAGATGCCGACGGCGAGCAGGATCGCGCCGCGCCGCGCCGCCTGGGTCAATAGCCAGAGCAGCGGGTTGGAGTTGGGGTTCACCAGGGCGCTCGCCGGTTCTATATCCATTGGGTGACGATCAGCTTCCAAACCCGATACCCGACTTCATGACCGAATATTTGGTCCGCTTGAACCCCGAACAGCGCATGGCGGTCGAGAGCGTCGATGGCCCGGTGTTGGTGCTGGCCGGCGCCGGCACCGGCAAGACGCGCGTGCTGACGACGCGGTTCGCCCACATCCTGCTCACCGAACGGGCGTTCCCGAGCCAGGTGTTGGCGGTGACGTTCACCAACAAGGCGGCGCGCGAGATGCGCGAGCGGGTGGGCGCGATCCTGCAGCAGCCGGTCGAGGGACTTTGGCTCGGCACCTTTCATGCGCTATGCGCGCGGATGTTGCGGCGACACGCGCCGTTGGTCGGGCTGACGTCGAACTTCACCATCCTCGATACCGATGACCAGCTGCGCTTGCTCAAGCAGGTGCTTGAGGTGGAGAAGGTGGACGCCAAACGGTGGCCACCGAACCAGCTGATGAGCATGATCCAGCGCTGGAAAGATCGCGGCGAGATGCCGGGAACCATCAATGCGGCCGATGCGGGCGATTACGCCGGCGGCCATGCTCCGGCGTTGTATGCGGCGTATCAGGAGCGGCTCAAGCAGCTCAACACTGCCGATTTCGGCGATCTGATGCTGCACGTGGTGCAGATCTTCCGCACCCATCCGGACGTGCTGGCCGAGTATCACCGGCGGTTCCGCTACATCCTGGTCGACGAGTATCAGGACACCAACGTGGTGCAGTACCTGTGGCTGCGGCTGCTAGCGCAGGGGCATCGCAACATCTGCTGCGTCGGCGACGACGACCAGTCGATCTACTCGTGGCGTGGCGCCGAAGTGGAGAACATCCTGCGCTTCGAGGTGGATTTTCCGGGCGCGACCATCGTGCGGCTGGAGGCGAATTACCGGTCCACGGCGCCGATCCTGGCCGCGGCGGCCGGGTTGATCGCGCATAACGAGGGACGACTCGGCAAGACGCTTCGGCCCGGACGGAACGATGCGTCGGGCGACAAGGTCGAGGTCGTCAGCCTGTGGGATTCCGACGAAGAGGCCCGCATGGTCGGCGAGAAGGTCGAGCAGTTGCAGCGGCAGAAGAACTCGATCGGCCAGATGGCGATCCTGGTGCGGACATCGGCACAGACGCGGGCGTTCGAGGAGCGGATGATCACGCTCGGCATCCCCTACCGGGTCGTGGGCGGGTTGCGGTTCTACGAGCGGCAGGAGATCCGCGATGCGATCGCCTACATGCGAGTGCTGGCGCAGCCGCAGGACGATTTGGCGTTCGAGCGCATCATCAACCTGCCGCGGCGCGGTGTCGGCGACGTCGCCTTGCGGACGATGCGGGCGGCGGCGCGGGAACAGGAGATGCCGCTGGCGTTGGCAGCGGCGCAGTTGGCCAGCAACGGGGTGCTAAAGGGCAAGGTGCGGGACGGGCTGAACGTGTTCTTCACCGACCTCGCCCGCTGGCGGCGCGGCTTGGAGAGCGATGGGCACGTGGTTACCGTGTCGACGATGCTGGACGAGAGCGGCTACACCGGCATGTGGCAGGCGGATAAGTCGCCGGATGCGCCGGGACGGTTGGACAACCTCAAGGAGCTGGTCCGTGCGCTGGCGGATTTCGAGACGCTCGGCACGTTTCTCGAGCACGTGTCACTGGTGATGGAGAACGATGCCAACTCGGAGGGCGAGCGGGTCAGCATGATGACGCTGCACGGGGCCAAGGGGTTGGAGTTCGACACGGTGTTTCTGCCGGGCTGGGAGGAAGGTTTGTTCCCGAGCCAACGGACGCTGGACGAAGGCGGATTGAAGGGGCTCGAGGAAGAAAGGCGCCTGGCCTATGTCGGGCTGACGCGGGCGCGCAAGCGGGCGATCGTGAGTTTTGCCGCCAACCGGCGGCTGTATGCGAACTGGCAGAGTTCGATCCCGAGCCGGTTCATCGAGGAGATGCCGGAGGAGTGGATCGAGCGGGCGGGGACCGGGGCGGCGCAGCGGCGCGAGATGATGGCTGCGCCGAGCGTGTTCCTGTCCGGGCCGTTGGTGGCACGGCGCAACTCGGATGCGCTGCGCGGCGGCGAAGCGCTGCCGTGGGAACCGCCGGTCAGGCCGAAGCAGACGACCAAGATCGCCATCGGTGCGCGGGTGTTCCACCAGAAGTTCGGCTATGGCGAGGTGTTGGGCGTGGAAGATGACCGGCTGGACGTTTTGTTCGAAAAGGCCGGGCAGAAGCGATTGCTGGATCGCTTCGTGGAGGTGGCGTCGTGAGGCGGCGGGCGGGACCGTTGGAGACGGTGTCGGTCG